>DXEU01000112.1 GCA_019114845.1 Candidatus Lachnoclostridium stercoripullorum
AGCTGGGGGGTAAAAACCCTGATGGGGCTGGTGGTGGGATTTCACCTGCTTCAGGGGCTGGTGCTCCCCTACGCGGACGCGGTGAAAAACAGCGGCCTGATCCGGGTGATGGAGGTGATTCCCGGCATCGGCGGCGGCGTGGGGGCGGCCGCCAACATGGTGATGGGTTCCGGGGTGCTGATCAAGAATACCGTCGGCGCGGGGGCCGTGTTTGTGCTGGCGGTGATCGCCCTGGCGCCGGTGGCGAAACTGGTGATTCTGGCCTTCCTCTACCAGCTGGCGGCGGCGGTGCTGGAGCCGGTCTGCGACCGGCGGATCACCGGCTGCGTCAGCGAGGCGGCGGAGGGCTATCGGATGCTGGTGCGGCTGACGGCCTCCGCCCTGGCCCTCTTTGTCATCTCCATCGCCATGATCTGCGCCGCCACCAACGTCACTTACTATGCCGGGTGAGGAGGATCTATGGAGACAGCGGTTGTCTGGGTAAAAAATCTGGTCTTTTATACCATCTTTCTGGCGATGATCCTCCACCTTCTGCCCTCCGGCTCCTACGAGAAATACGTCCGTCTTCTGGCGGGCATGGTGTTCCTCCTGGTGGCCGCCGCCCCTTTTACCGTGAGCCTTCGCCTGGACGAGAAGCTGGCGGGGTACGCGGCCCAATTTTCCTTTCAGGACGAGGCCGCTGGATTTCGCGGGGAGCTGGAGGATATGGAGGAGAAGCGGCGCGGGCGGCTGGGGGAGATCTACAGCCGGGCGGTGGAGGAGCAGGTGGAGGAGATGGCGGCGGAAGCCGGAATTCAGGTGAGGGAGGTCCGGGCGGAGATCGGGATGGACCCGGACAGGGAGGACTTTGGCCAGGTGACGGAGGTCTCCCTGGTGTGGGTGAGACCTTCGAAGTCTGGGGGAGCGAAGCCTGAGGCGATGAAATTCGGGGAGACGGAATCTGAGGATGCGGTCCCCGGGGCGGGGAGGGGGAAAACCCTGCCCGGGGAAGAGCCGGGGAGGCGAGTGGAGAAAATCGAGGAGGTGGAGCCGGTGAGAATCGGAGCGCTCCGGGGGGAGGAGAACCGGGAGAAAGAGAATCAGGAGGAAGAGAATCAGGAGGAAGAGAACCGGGGGGAAGGCAGCCGAGTGGAGGCCGCCCCCGCAGGCGCAGAGCCGGCCCTGTCCGGGGAGGATGAGCGGGCGGCGAGGGCGCTTGTGAGGCGGATTGCGGAGGCCTGTCATATGGAGGAGAGCCATGTGGAAATTCAACTGGAATATGAGTAAGGAAAAATGGCTGATGATTCTGGCGGCGGGGGTCTGCCTGATGGTGCTGGCCCTGCCGTCGGGGAAGAGGTCTTCCGGGGCGGAGTCCGGGGCGGAGAGTGCCGGGGATATCCGGGCGGAGGGGAACTGGGCCAGAAGCTATGAGAGGGAGCTGGAGAGGCGGGTGGAGGATTTCCTGAAGACGGTGGACGGCGTGGGGGAGGCGGATGTGATGATCACGGTGAAGTCCTCGGAGGAGAAGGTGTTCCGGGTGGACCGCAGCGTGTCGGATTCCTCCACGGAGGAGACGGATTCCGCCGGGGGGAGCAGACGGGTGAGCTCCGGCAGCCAGGAGGAGAATACGGTGCTCACGGGAAGCGGCGGAGGGGAATCTCCCATCGTGGAGAAGGAGCTGATGCCAGAGATCGAGGGGGTGGCAGTGAGCGCCGACGGCGGCGGGGACGCCAGGATTCAGGCGGAAATTTCCGCCGCCCTGGAGGCATTATTTCACGTCCCCCAGCATAAGATAAGAGTATTAAAGCGGGTGGAATAAAAGGAGTCGTGGATCATGAGGAATATCAGGAATCGCGTGAAGAACATGAACATGAAGAACCTGAAGGTGAAGAAGCTGTTTCGCCGGAACCAGATCATCATCACCACGCTGGCGGTGATGATCGCTGCCGCCGGATATTTAAACTATGCGGGAAAGGGGCAGATGGCTGCCGGAGATGGGGCCTACGAGGCGGGGATGATGGAGATATCGGATGAGGATATCCTGGCGGAGAATCAGGCGGCCGCCGACACCTCCGGCATGGAGGAGATCGCCAGCCTGGACAATGACCCGTCCGACGAGGCGCAGACGGTGGAGGAGGCCACCATGGCGGCGGCCGACGGGGAGGACCACATCCAGGCGGAAGGCCCTGCGGATCCCGGCGTGGATAACCCGGGGGAGGCGGTGCTCACCAGCGGCGGAACTATTTCCCAGTACATAGCCAGCGTGCAGCTGAACCGGGAGCAGATCCGGGCGAAAAACCGGGAGACCTTGAACGAGATCATCAACAACCAGACCCTGGATGAGGCTTCCAGGCAGGAGGCGGTGCAGAACATGGTGCGGCTGACGGAGGCGGCGGAGAAGGAGAACGCGGCGGAGACCCTGCTCCAGGCCAAGGGATTTACGGATCCGGTGGTGAGCATCACCGGGGAGAAGGTGGATGTGGTCATCGGAGCGGCCAGCATCACGGACCCGGAGCGGGCCCAGATTGAGGATATCGTCAAGCGAAAGACGGAGGTGGGGGCGGAAAATATCGTCATCACCCTGTTAAATGAGGGCGAATAAGTGGGCCGGCGGTCGTTGTCAAATTCCGGCGGTTGTGATAAAATAAAGGACAGGAAAAATAGATCCGCATAATATACAGGAGGGATTTGACATGGCAGAAAAAGAGAGCAGAAGTACCCGTCGGGTGTACGAGAAAGATAAGCTGGGTGAGGTTCAGATCGCCGACGAGGTGGTGGCGATTATCGCCGGCCTGGCGGCCACGGAGGTGGAAGGTGTGGACTCCATGGCCGGCAACATTACCAACGAGCTGGTTGGCAAGCTGGGCATGAAGAATCTCTCCAAGGGCGTGAAGGTGGATGTGACGGAGGAGCATGTCTCTGTGGATATCTCCCTGAACGTGAAGTACGGCTACAAGATCCCGGATGTCTGTGAGAAGGTGCAGGAGCGGGTGAAGACGGCCATCGAGAATATGACCGGGCTGATGGTCCTGGATGTGAACGTGAAGATCGCCGGGGTCAACATGGAGAGCGGAAAGTAAGGGCTGAGATCTGCGGATCCGGTTTGCGGGAAAAGGGCGTGCTGCGGCACGCCCTTTTTCTGTGGGCAGCTGCCCACGCTCGCTCTGTTCATTTTTATTTGCGCCAATGTTTGCTGAAGCTGTTCTGCTCGGACTCGTCAATTCCCCTGTGGCCGTGGACGGTGCATGCGCCTAAGGCGTTCTCCAGCTCCTCAAACTCCAGGTCCGTCAGGGACACCTGGCTGGCTCCCAGATTTTCCAGGATCCGCTCCCGGTTTTTGGATCCGGGGATGGGGACTGCGTTGGGGTATTTGTGGAGCATCCAGGCCAGGGAGATCTGGGCGCTGGTGGCGTGCTTTGCCTGGGAGAAACGGGCCAGCAGATCCAGAATGGGCTGGTTGGCGGCCAGGTTCTCCGGGGAGAGCTGGGGGACGAATTTGCGCACGTCGTCCCCCTCAAAGGCGGTGGCTGCGGTCACCTTTCCCGACAGGAAACCGCTGGCGATGGGGGAGAAGGGGACCACGCCGATGCTGTGCTCCAGGCAGTAGGGGAAGATTTCCCGCTCGCAATCCCGCTCCATCATGGAGTAGATGTTCTGGACGGCGGACACGGGGGTCACCTGGTGCGCCCGATCCAGCACGGAGGCGGACACCTGGGACAGGCCCCAGCCGCGGATTTTTCCCTCCCGGATCATCCTACCCATGACCTGGGCGATCTCCTCCAGGGGAATCTGCTCGTTGACCCGGTGGAGATAGTAGAGGTCGATGTAGTCGGTGCGCAGCCGTTTCATGGAGGCGGCGAGGTGGCGGGAGATCACATCGCAGAGTGTGCCCGGGCCGGTATACTCCTCCGGAGCCAGGTGAAATTTGGTGGCCAGCACCACATGGCTCCGGAAGGGCTCCAGGGCCTTTCCCACCAGCTCCTCGTTGTGGCCGGGGTAAAACTGTTCTCTTCCATAAGTCTCCGCCGTGTCAAAGAAGGTGCAGCCGAAGTCGTAGGCGGACCGGATGGCGTCAATGCTGTAGTCCTCCTCCGGCACCTTCCCGTAGCCGTGGGAGAATCCCATGCATCCCATGCCGATCTCAGATACTTCCAGGTTTCCAAGGCAGCGTTTGTTCATGTTTCATTCCCTCCTAATGTGCAGGTTTTCTTGTTGGCCTCATTATACGGCTGGGGAAATAAAATGTCTAATATCTATTTCAAATCTACTGTGATTCGGAAAAGGCATTACAAATTTCCTGGCGGAAGCGCTCGGCAGCCTGGGAAAAGAGATGATCCCGCCTCCAGATGATGTGGGCGGTCTTCTCCCCGCGGGCGGGGGTCAGAGGGAGAAAGCGAAGCCCCCTGGCGGCGTACTCCTCCCGGAAAAAACAGAGGGCGGCCCCCATTCCCGCCTTGACCATGGTGAGAACGTTGCCGATGAGATTGTAGGTGGCTGCGATCTGAAACTCCCTCGGCTGTCCGAAGTCCCTGGCGAAGGAGCCGTTTTCCAGGATCCGCTCCGGGCAGATGAGGGGCCAGGGGCGCAGGTCATCTGCGGTCAGCGGGGCGCGGTCTGCCAGGGGATGTCCGTCGGGCACGAGGACTCCCCAGTCCTCGGAGATAGTTACCGGCACGGCGCAGAATTTCTCCCGGCTGACCTCCCCCATGAGGAGGCCGAAATCCACCAGGCCCTGCTCCGCCTGGCGGGCGATGACGGTGGAGTGCTCGCTGGTGACGCGGAAGCAGACCTGTGGGTAACGGCGCTGAAAACGGGCCATGAGATCCGCCAGGGGGCGAAATCCCTCGCTCTCCATGGATGCCAGGTAGATGTCACCGGCGATATAATCGCTGTCGTTTAACAGCTCCTTCTTTGTCTTGTCCACCAGGGAGAGGATTTCCTCCGCCCGGTTCTTAAAAAGCAGCCCTTCAGGGGTGAGGGAGACATGTTTGCTGCCCCGGATCAGCAGAGGTTTGCCGATCTCCTCCTCCAGCTGCATGATCTGACGGCTCAGGGACGGCTGGGAGACCCTGAGAATCCCTGCGGCCCGGGTGATATTCTCCTCCCTGGCCACGGCGAGAAAATATTCCAGAATGCGTGTGTCCATGTTGACCTCCTGCTGCGGTTAGAATAATCCTATTATAAGGGTTTGCAGGCCGGCGGGCAACGGAGCGAGGCGAATTCTTACGAAAATGGGGAGAAAGACTTACGATTTTGAAAGTTTCCCCCGAAGGCTTGAACCGGGGGTTTGGAGGCGGATATAATGGAGGGAGAAGAGAGAGGAGGAGTCGCGGATGAAGAGCAGAACGTGGATGACAGTTGGGGCGGCGGTTTTCCTGGCCGCCGCCTGGATGGGGGCGTCCTCCTGCAGCCAGCCAGCCGGAGGCAGCGAGGGCGGGGGGACAGGCACCGCCTGGAGAGAGCCGGAGCCGGAGCAGGCCCCTGCGGGAGAGCGGGAGGAACAGCTTCAGTGGTACAGCGAGAAGCTGGAGGAGTGCAGAACCTCGGAGGAGTTTTTGGGGATGCTGGACCAGTTTTCCTACCGGTCCGCCTCCGCCCTCCTGGCGGGAGGGGAGAGCTCGGCCAACGAAAATTACAGCCCTCTGAGCCTCTACTATGCCCTGGGGATGACAGCCGCCGGGGCGGAGGGGGAGACCCTGGAGGAGCTGGGGGCACTCTTGGGGACGGAGGACAGGGAGGCGCTGGCGGATGGCTGCCGGCGTCTCTACGAGAACATTTACTACAGCCGGAAACTGCAGGATCTCTACGGCGATCCGGACGGGGTGAACGGGGAGGGAGGCAAACGCCCGTCCGCCTCCCTGGCCAATTCCCTGTGGGTGGACCGGGAGATGGAGATCAAGGATTCCTACGCCGGCATCCTGGAGGAGAACTACTACGCGCCGGCCTACCAGGTGTCCTTTGACGAGAAGGAGACCTGGGAGCAGATGGGGCGGTGGATCAGCGACCACACGGAGGGGGTGATGGAGCCGGAACTGCCCATGGACAGCCGCACCCTGCTGGCCCTCATCAACACCCTCTACTACTATGGGGCCTGGGCGGAGGAGTTCCCGGCAAGCGAGACCGAGGAGGAGGAATTCCACCGGGAGGACGGGAGCGCCAGCCGTGGGGAGTTCATGCATGTGTCGGTGTCGGACTCCGCCTACCGGGAGGGGGACGGCTGGAAAACCGCTTCCCTGGGCATTCGGGGATCCGGGCGGATGGACGAGATGGTCTTCGTGCTGCCGGACGAGGGGACCAGTGTGGAGGAGCTGCTGGCGTCCCCCGAGAGGCTGGAGGAGGCTCTGGATGCGGGCACAGGCGGCCGGCCGGTGAACTGGGCGGTGCCGAAATTTTCCTTCGGGAGCAGCATCGACGGGAACGAGCTGCTGATGAAGCTGGGGGTGGAGCGGATGTTCACGGAGGAGGCTCAGTTTCCGGGCATCTCCGACCGCAGCCTGCAGGTCTCCAAAGTTCTCCAGGAGACCCACATCGGCCTGGACGAGAAGGGGGTGGAGGGCGCAGCCTACACTGTGGTGATGATGATGGAGACGGCGGCGGCCCTGGATCCCGCCGAGCCGGTGGAGATGTGGCTGGACCGCCCCTTCCTCTACGGGATCCGCTCCCAGGAGGGCGGCTGGCTGTTTCTGGGGGTGGTCCGGGACCCCTTTGCCGGGTGACAGAGGCGAGACGAACGGCGGACTGCATAGTATTAGCACTCATCAAAAATGAGTGCTAATTTTTCGTTGACATTTGAATTTTGCGGTATTATAATACCTTTTGTGATAAGAATTGTAGAACAGCCAGATCAGGCTGTTCGGACGAAAAGAGGAGTGATTTTTAAATGGCAGAGAAAAAGGGCAGTCTGTCCATCAACAGCGAGAACATATTTCCGATCATAAAAAAGTGGCTGTATTCCGACCACGATATTTTCTACCGGGAGCTGGTGTCCAACGGCTGCGACGCCATCACCAAGTTAAAGAAGCTGGCTCTCATGGGCGAGTATGAGGAGCCGGACGATCCAGACTACAAGATCACGGTGACGGTGAACCAGAAGGACCGCACCATCGTGGTGGAGGACAACGGACTTGGCATGACCGAGGGCGAGGTGGAGGAGTACATCAACCAGATCGCCTTCTCCGGAGCCCAGGATTTCCTGAACAAATATAAAGACAAGGCCAACGAGGACCAGATCATCGGCCATTTCGGCCTGGGCTTCTACTCCGCCTTCATGGTGGCGGACAAGGTGGCCATCGACACCCGCTCCTACCGGGCGGACGCGGCCCCGGTGCACTGGGAGTCCGAGGGCGGCACGGAGTTTGAGATGAGGGACGGGGACAAGGAGACCGCCGGCACCCGCATCACCCTGTACTTAAACGAGGACAGCGCGGAGTTTTCCAACGAGTATCGGGCCAGAGAGGTCCTGGAGAAATACTGCGGCTTCATGCCCTACCCCATCTACCTGGTGAACGCCGACGCTGAGCCCCAGTACGAGACCATCGAGAAGGATGAGCTGACGGACAAGGACACGGTGGTGGAGACCGTGGTGGAAGAGGAGAAGACGGAGGAGAAGGAGAAGGAGGACGGCACCAAGGAGACGGTGGTGGTCTCCCCCAGGAAGGAAAAATATAAGATTCTGAGACGGCCGGTGGCCTTAAACGACATCCATCCCCTCTGGAACAAACACCCCAACGAGTGCGCGGAGGAGGAGTACAAGGCATTTTACCGGAAGGTGTTTATGGACTACAAGGAGCCCCTGTTCTGGATCCACCTGAACATGGACTATCCGTTCAGCTTAAAGGGCATTCTCTACTTCCCCAAGATCAACACGGAGTACGACAGCCTGGAAGGCACCATCAAGCTGTACAACAACCAGGTGTTCATCGCCGACAACATCAAGGAAGTGATCCCGGAGTACCTGCTGCTGCTCAAGGGCGTCATCGACTGCCCGGATCTGCCCCTCAACGTGTCCAGAAGCGCCCTGCAGAACGACGGCTTTGTGAAGAAGATCTCCGACTACATCAGCAAGAAGGTGGCGGACAAGCTGTCCGGCATGTGCAAGACGGAGCGGGAGACCTACGAGAAATACTGGGACGATATCGCCCCCTTCATCAAATTCGGCTGCATCAAGGATGAGAAATTTGCGGAGAAGATGAACGACTACATCCTCTTCAAGAACCTGGACGGCAAATACCTGACCTTGAAGGACTGCCTGGAGGAGAACAAGGAGAAGCATGAGAACACCATCTTCTATGTGACGGACGAGAAAGAGCAGAGCCAGTACATCAACATGTTCAAGAAGGAGGGCCTGGACGCGGTGATCCTCCCCCACAACATCGACAATCCGTTCATCAGCCATCTGGAGCGGAAGAACGAGGGCTTAAAGTTCCTGCGCATCGACGCCGACTTAAACGACACCTTCAAGGAGGAGACCAAGGAGGAGGACGCCGAGGAGTTCAAGAAGCTGGGCGAGAAGCTGGCGGAGATTGTGAAGAAGGCCCTGTCCGCTGAGCAGCTGGAGGTGAAGGCGGAGAAGCTGAAGGACGCCTCCGTGGCCTCCATGATCACCGTTTCCGAGGAGACCAGGCGGATGCAGGATATGATGAAGATGTACGGCATGGACAACTCCATGTTCGGGGAGAAGGGGGAGACCCTGGTTCTGAATGTGAACCATCCCCTGGTGAAGTATGTGATGGACCACGGGGAGGGGGAGCAGACGGCGGACATCTGCGAGCAGCTCTACGACCTGGCGGAGCTGAGCCACGGAACCCTGACGCCGGAGCGGATGACGAAATTCATCGAGAGAAGCAATAAGATCATGCTGGCGGCGGCGAAGGAAGAATAAAAAGCGAAAAAGAATAAAAAAATTTTTTTCCCTGCGCCAAAAGGCGGGACAGGTTCGTCTAATGTTTATCACTGACAAAAACAGGAGGACAAACATGAGAAAGAATAAGGCCGCTTTATTGTGCGCAGGAATATTGGGAGCCAGCCTTCTGGCTGGGTGCGGGGAGGTCAGCCGCCTGCTCCCGGGTGGGGAGAGTTCCGCAGCTGAGAAGGAGACGGGGACATCCCAGGCGGACAGAAAGCCGTCGGAGAGCGGGGAGATGCCGGGCTTTGAGGCAAGCGCAGCCGGCAGCTGGATACCGGAGGAGGTGCCCAGGGTCCTGTCGGAGACGAAACCCAGCGAGAAAGTCCGGGATGCCATCATCTACTACTTTGAGGTGCCGGAGGAGGAGCTGGCGGACGTCCGCTACTACTACAACTATGCGGATCTGGATGAGGACGGGACGGAGGAGATCATCGCCCTGGCGGTGGGCAGCTATGTGAGCGGTTCCGGCGGCAGCTCCGCCCTGATCTTGAAGAATGACGGCACCATTGTGGAGTGCCTGACATGCGTGAATTCCCCCATCGTGGTGTGGGATGAGATGGTAAACGGACACCACCTGCTGGCTCTGGAGAGAAGCGGTGGCGGGGCGGAGACAGAGATCGTCGCCCTGGCGGCCTCCGAGGATGGAATCTACGCCAACGTGTCGGAGACGGAGACCATCATCGACCCGACCACACTCACCGGCACGGCCATTCTCTGCGACGATCTGACCTACGATGAGGAGGCGGAGTATCTGACGCTGGCCGAGTGACAGGCGGATGGGCAGTTTATAAAGCATAGAAAGGCAGCATTTGCTGGCGGGAAATTTTCCCGACCGCGGGTGCTGCCTTTTTTGGCATATCTGTAGTATAATTGGTATCATCCGTTGGGATATAGATATCATTCGTTGGAACAGGGAGGTGGAAGCGTTGTCAATCACCACGAAGGAGGAGGTGCTGGCCTGCTGCCTGGCCCTCAAAAATACGTCCAGCGACCAGCCGTTTCACGATCCCGGGTGGACGGTGGCCAGGCGGAGGGAGAGCCGGAAGATTTTTGCAGTGATCTTTGAGCGGGATGGGCGGATCTGGGTCAATGTGAAGGTGGACCCGGAGTGGAGGGATTTCTGGAGGAATGCATTTCCCTCGGTGGTGCCGGCCTACCACATGAACAAGGAGCACTGGAACAGCATCATTCTGGACGGGACGGTGCCGGACGAGGACATCCGCCGCATGATCGGGGAGAGCTACGACCTGGTGGGAAAAAAGGCCGGAGCGGAGAAGAAGGGGCAGATGTCAGATTTTGCCCGGGATGTGTACCGGGCAGTGGCGGGGATCCCCCGGGGAAAGGTGGCCACCTACGGCCAGATCGCCAGGCTGGCGGGAAATCCCAGGGCGCACCGGGCGGTGGGAAATCTCCTCCGCAGAAACACAGATCCGGGGCTCTATCCCTGCCACCGGGTGGTGAACAGCCAGGGGAAAATGGCGCCTGATTTTGCCTTCGGCGGTCCGGACGAGCAGGCGGAGCGGCTGCGGGCGGAGGGCGTGGAGGTGGTCAACGGTGCGGTGGATCTGAAAAAATGGCAGATGTAACCTGTTTTCCAGGATTTTGCCGGCGGCGCGGAGGAAAAGCGGCGCATACTAAAAGGGCAGAATCAAAGGAAGGGAGAGCAGGAATATGATGCAGCAGGACACAAAAAAGAAGCCTCTGGCCATCGCATCCGTGCCGGTGCAGTCCTGGGGCGAGCTCTACGGCCTGGAAGAAGGATTCCGCCGGGGAACCATTTTCCCGGAGCTGGACATGCCGTTTTATGCGGCGGAGCCGGAGCAGGGAGAGGGAAGCTACAGCTGCCGGCGGACGTCGGAGGACGGAAGCGCGGAGCTGATGGAGGAGATCGGGCAGATCAGCTTCCTTCTGGACGATCTGGTCTTATATCTGGACACCCACCCCGAGGATGAGACAGCCTTGGGCATTTACCAGGAGAACAGCCGCAGGCGCAGGGAATTGAAGGAGACCTTCGCGAAGCGGTTCTACCCCCTCACCCGGGACTGTATGGCGGTGTGCGGGAATTTTGGGTGGGGGGACGGCAAACCGCCCTGGGAAGGAGGCTGCGCGTAGATGTGGAGTTATGAAAAGAGACTGCAGTTTCCGGTGAACATCACCAGGACCTGCCCGAAGACAGCCAGGCTCATCATCAGCCAGTACGGCGGGCCGGACGGAGAACTCTCCGCTTCGCTCCGGTATCTGTCCCAGCGCTACACCATGCCTCTCAAGTCCGTGGGCGGCCTGCTGACAGACATCGGGACGGAGGAGCTGGCCCACATGGAGATGATCTGCGCCATGGTCTATCAGCTCACCAAGAACCTGACGCCGGAGCAGGCGAAGGCGGAGGGCTTCGACGCCTACTATATCGATCACACCACAGGGCTGTGGCCCCAGGCGGCAGCCGGCCTGCCCTTTTCCGCGGTGGAATTCCAGTCCAAGGGGGACGCCGTCACGGACCTGACGGAGAACCTGGCTGCGGAGCAGAAGGCAAGGGTGGTGTACGAGAACCTTCTGCGGGTGATCCGGGAACCGGATGTGCGGGAACCCTTAAAATTCCTGCGGGCCCGGGAGATCGTCCATTTCCAGCGCTTCGGAGAGGCCCTGGAGCAGACGAAGGAGAAGCTGGATGCCAAGAACTTCTATTATTTCAACCCGGAATTTGACAAGCAAAAATTGATGTAATCCCCCAAAACACAAAAAACCTCGCGTCCATCGGCCTTCCGCCTGGATGCGAGGTTTTTCAATTTGCGGAATAGCTGCCCCTATGATATAATGCCGATGTTGCCACCCCTATACCGGCAAGGAAAGGGGGGTTGACCTACGGAAATACTCATAACTTTTACCCTTTCTGTCGTGGCAGGTGTGGTTTGCCACCTCATCTGCAAATGGTTGGATAGAAAGGGATAGTCGGCAACCAGCCTAGGG
>DXEU01000113.1 GCA_019114845.1 Candidatus Lachnoclostridium stercoripullorum
CAGGTGACGGAGACGCCGGGCCACACCTTCTACCAGTATTCCCAGATGTATGAGGGGATTCCGGTGTACGGCCGGCGGGTGAGCCTGGCGGCGGCGGACGGAACCGTCTCCTTCATGACGGGAAATTACGCCCCGGTGGCGGCGGGATCCATCCCCCTGACGCCGGAGGCGGGGGAGGAGGAGATCCGGGAGGCGGTTTCGGCCTACCTGGAGGAACAGTGCGGGGCTGGGGAGGTGGAATCCCTGTCCCTCTACGGTGTGGGGGAGGAGGACCTGTGCATCTATCCCGGCGCGGGGGATCAGTCTCCCTGCCTGGCCTACGACTGCACCGCGGTCTACGGGGGATCCCGGGGATCCGGCATAGAGAACCTGGTGGTGGACGCGTCCAATGGCCAGGTGCTGAAGGCGGAGGACGCGGTGATGAATGCGACGGTGCAGCACGTGTTCGAGATCAACGGGAACAGCTACCCCTTTGAGGCGGACTACACCGACGGTGTCTACACCATGCGGGACGACGAGAGAAATTTCTATATCTATAACTGTGGCGGAAAGTACCTGAAGAAGGAGAATATCGTTTTCACGCATATAGACTCCCCATCTTCTGTTAACATCACAGATGCTAAGCTGTATGTAAACGGCTTGATTCAGGGAAATATATGGGGGGAGACAAAGGAACTTCCAATTTTTCAGGAGAAAAGGAAAAGCCAGCCGTTGGTGGAGGGTTTTGCCGTATCCAACGATATGAAGAAGGCGTTTCTCCTCATGAGCAATGTCCAGCGGGTCTATCGCTTCTATGAGGGGGTGCTGGACCGGAAGGGCTTCAACGGCAGGAACGGCACGGTGAAGATGGCCATCAACCGGAAATCAGATGACGATCTGCGGGGAGACAACAACGGCATGGCCTACGGCGCCTATCCAAATTTTCTGCTGCTGGTCTTCAACACAAATTTTCCCCTCAAGGATGTGGACGCGGTGTGCCATGAATATACCCACGGGGTGGAGAATGTGATCAGCAGCATGGATACGAGCGGGCAGGCCGGCGGCCTGAAGGAGGGCTACTCCGACGTCATGGGGGAGATGGCGGAAGCCTACACCTTCGGCAGGGATCCGAACTGGGAAAACGATTTCCGGGTATTTCACACGGAGAAAAAAGGATCGCAGATCTACCACGCCGACCAATATACTTCGGGGATGGATGAGCACCACAGCAGCACTGTGGTGTCCCGGGCGGCCTATCTTCTGTGGGAGATGTGGAAGGACGGGGGCATGGGGCTGAATGACCGCATCAACAACCTATCCAGACTTATGTATGACGCCATGTTCCTGATCCCCATGGATGCGGAGTTTTCCGACTGGGGCTGGGCTCTCATCCATGTGGGCTATGATATGCGGGACAATGGACTTCTGACGGAGGAGGAGTGCTGGGAAATCCCCTTGGCCCTGGGGAAGGTGGGAATCCGCTTCAATCCCCAAGGGGATAATTATGAACGCTGGATGGAGGAACTGACGGAGCTGGCATCCCTGGCTGCGGAGGCGGAGAGCAGGGATGGAACCAGAACCCTGGATTTGAGGCTGATGGAGAAAGGCGCCAGCAGCCTGATCCCGGAGATAGGGGCCGAGCTGTCCAAATTTATTGATAAAGGAAGCTACCGAGTAAATGGGAATCAGATTGAGGTGGAAGAAACCGCCTACGCGTACTATGTTTACGCCCTTTTTGGGGAGAAAACCGGCAACGAGATGACCATGAATCCCCAGTATTTTACCTACAAGGACAATGTCTACAGGGCGTCCTATGAGCAGATGGATGCCGCCGCTCAGGGATGGGATTTGAAACTGGATTCCTTTACCCGACTTTCTGGTGGAGGAACCATCTCCGCCAGCGGCAGCCTGGTGTCAGGTCCTCCCTTCCACAATCAATATGACGTGGCCATCACCTTCAGCCGGTCGGAGTATGGAGGGGCCTTCTTCAACGGCTACAGCCTAGAAAACCTAACCCTATTTGACGTGGAGGTGTTTGAGCCGGATATAGAGGACAATTCGGGAGATCCTGTGCCCGGGGAGCCGGAGACGGAGGAGCCCCTGGCCCCGGAGATCGTTGTCACAGAGGAGCCGGAGCGCGATGAGGAGCAGTTCCTGGAGGAGAAGCTGGCCCAGCTGGCCGGCCAGTGGGGACTTGTGGAGCCGGGGGTGAGGGAATTTTTCGGCACCGGCTACGGCGGCGGCGAGACCCTGGTGGACCCCATCTATCTCACGGGACTCCTGTGCGGAGACATCTATGATTATGACGGGGATGGGCAGAAGGAGCTTGTGACGGTGCGGCTGATTCCCGGCGACTACGCCATGGGCAAGGGGATGAGCGGCGCGGAGATCCGCCGGGAGATCGCCGTCTACGAGTGCCGGGACGGCGGGACGGTGGAGCAGGCGGACGCTCTGGAGATGACTATCCTGGGCCTGCCGGACACCCCGGCCTACGCCTCCTTCCAGATCTTCC
The DNA here is from genome assembly GCA_019114845.1 of Candidatus Lachnoclostridium stercoripullorum. Taxonomy (GTDB): domain Bacteria; phylum Bacillota; class Clostridia; order Lachnospirales; family Lachnospiraceae; genus Lachnoclostridium_A; species Lachnoclostridium_A stercoripullorum. The sequence continues at coordinate 2,492 of DXEU01000113.1, forward strand.
GGGGAACTTCCAGCCAGGGAACCCTCCTGTACCTGGATCAGTACTACGACTTGAACTCCCGGGGATACTCGGTGCGGGGCTTCGCCTACGACGGAGACGAGCTGAAGCCGGTGGGCGGCGCCAAGGCCACGGAGTACATCGAGCGAGTGATCTGCTCGGAGCTGGGGGACAAGTACGGCGAGGGCGTCAAGCTGGAGACCTGGATCGACCGGGCGGACTACAACTGGGAGTGGGATCCATCCCGCCAGGTGTCCGACCGCCAGGTGGAGGAGTGGCTGAGGGACTATGGAGATCAATTCCAGGAGGCGTTGGGAACGGTAAACCTGCGGGACACCAACCCCAGGAACCGCAGCTTCGGGGATGACTTCGGCTCCCTGGAGAGCAGCTACTCCTGCTGCACCCGAAGGCCTCTGGATCACTACGAGGCCCTGGACGGCAGCCTGACGGAGCTGTGCGGCGTGCTCTCCCCCTGCGTCAATCCCAACGGCGTGCGGGGCATCGAGATGACCTGGTACGACTCATCGCCGTCGGCGGCGGTGTACCGCCCGTAGAGCGTTGCGCTTTCCGCCCCCTTGTGTTAGAATAGCAGGGATAACGGGAACAGGAAAGAGAGGGACTGGATTGAAGGACGAGAAAATTGTGCTCTGCGGGGCCAATGCATATAATCAGAAATACTATTTCAACGAGGAATTTGACAGCCTTCCGGAGAGCGTGAAGAAGGAGCTGCAGATCATGTGCGTGTGGTTCGTCCAGGAGGTGGGCGGCGTGCTGGCTCTGGAGTTTGACGAGGACGGAAACCTGGAGCTGCGCACCGAGGCCCACGAGTACGACGGGAGCATCGACGAGATCGGCAGCTACTTAAAGATCAAGCAGATCCGGGAGGAGAGAAGGGAGCTGCTGGAATCCCTGGAGCTCTATTTCCGGGTGTTCTACCTGGGAATGGATCCGGAGGAAGCCGGGGAGGACAGGGGAGAATGACAGGGTTTCAGATCGGCGGAGTGAAAATCGAAAACCGGCTGGCGCTGGGACCGATGGCAGGGGTGACAGACCTGCCATTTCGTCTGCTGTGCAAGGAGCAGGGCTGCGGCCTGCTCTACACGGAGATGGTCAGCGCCAAGGCCATTCTCTACAACAACAAAAACACCAAGGACCTGCTCCAGGTTCTCCCGGAGGAGCGGCCCATCGCGGTGCAGCTCTTCGGCTCCGACCCGGAGATCATGAGCGCCATGGCGGCCAGGATCGAGGACGGGCCCTACGACCTCATCGACGTGAACATGGGCTGCCCGGTTCCCAAGGTGGTGAACAACGGAGAGGGCTCTGCCCTGATGAAAAACCCCAAGCTGGTGGAGGAGATTTTCACCGCCATGGTGAAGCGGCTGAAGAAGCCGGTGACGGTGAAGATCCGAAAAGGGTTCAACGACGATATGGTCAACGCCGTGGAGATCGCAAAGATTGTGGAGAGCTGCGGCGTGGCGGCGGTGGCGGTCCACGGCCGCACCAGGGAGCAGTACTACTCGGGAAAGGCGGACTGGGAGATCATCCGCAAGGTGAAGGAGGCGGTCTCCATCCCGGTCATCGGGAACGGGGATGTCTCCACCCCCCAGGACGCGGCCAGGATGCTGGCGGAGACCGGGTGCGACGGGGTGATGGTGGCCAGGGGGGCCCAGGGAAATCCCTGGATCTTCCGGGAGATTAACCACTACCTGGAAACGGGGGAGCTGCTTTCCAGGCCGTCGGCGGAGGAGATCTGCGCCACGGTGCTGCGCCACGCCTCCATGCAGGTGGAGCTGCGGGGGGAGCTGGCGGGCATCCGGGAGATGCGCAAGCACGTGGCCTGGTACACCACCGGCCTTCCCCACTCGGCGGCTCTGCGCAACGAGGTGAACCTGGTGGAGGACTACGAAAGCCTGGAGCGGCTGATCCAGGGGAGGTTTCTGGAGACCCTGTGCGCCGCCGGGAAGGGGGCGCGGGAGGCGGGCCGCGGGCCGGCGGATGCGGTTCTTGACAGAAGATAGGGTTTAAGATATAATACTGTGAATGCGAGAAGGTAGCCGGCCGTATACTGTATAGGGTTGCAGCCCGGCGGGCGAGAAATAAAAAAGGAAGGAAGCAGAGAAAATGGCAGAGAAGAAAAATATTCTGACCTATGCAGGCCTGAAGCAATATGAGGATGAACTGCAGAATCTGAAGGTATTCAAGAGAAAGGAAGTCGCTCAGAAGATCAAGGAAGCCAGAGAGCAGGGGGATCTGTCCGAGAACGCTGAGTACGATGCCGCCAAGGACGAGCAGAGAGACATCGAGGCCAGGATCGAAGAGCTGGAGAAATTGCTCAAGAACGCGGAGGTTGTGGTCGAGGATGAGATTGACCTGGATAAGATCAACGTGGGCTGCAAGGTGAAGGTGAAGGACCTGGAGTACGATGAGGACATGGAGTTCTACATCGTTGGATCCACGGAGGCCAACAGCCTTCAGAACAAGATTTCCAACGAGTCCCCCGTGGGCCAGGCTTTGATCGGCAAGAAGGTGGGCGACGTGGTGGATGTGGAGACCCAGGTGGGCGTGATCCAGTACGAGGTTCTGGAGATCCAGAGAGTCTCCTAAGATTTTACGGAATTTGATAGAATGCAGGCGGGGCGCTGCCGGACCAGGGATTCCTGAGCTGGCGGCGCTCTTTTTCTCGCCCTGCCCCCCAGAATCCGATGGAAAAAAGAGGAAAGTTTCTGTATAATGGAGGTACAATTTTTCAGAGAGAGGTGAAGCTATGTTTGCAGACTATCATGTGCACACGGAATTCAGCGACGACTCCGTCTACCCCATGGAGGATGTGATCCGGGACGCGGTGAAGATGGGGATGGACGAGATCTGCATCACGGACCATGTGGATTACGGCGTGAAAACGGACTGGGAGGAGGGGATGGAGATCCAGTACCGGAAGGGGGATCCCCTGACCAATGTGGACTACCCCAGATATATGGAGAAGATCGGGCGGCTCAGGGAGGAGTACGCGGGGAAGATCACCATCCGCACCGGCATGGAGTTCGGGGTGCAGACCCACACCATCCCCCAGTTTGAGGCGCTGTTTGCCAGATATCCCTTTGACTTCATCATTCTCTCCATCCACCAGGTGGAGGACAAGGAGTTCTGGACCCAGGATTTCCAGCGGGGGAGAAGCCAGAAGGAGTATAACGAGCGGTACTACCAGGAGATGCTCGATGTGGTGAAGGCCTACAAGAACTACAGCGTGCTGGGCCATATGGATCTGATCAAGCGCTACGACGAGGCGGGGATCTACCCGTTTGGGGAGGTGGAGCCCATGATCCGTGAGATCTTGAAGGTGGTGATCGCCGACGGAAAGGGGATTGAACTCAACACTTCCTTCCACCGCTACGGCCTGGCGGAGCCCATGCCGTCCATGGACATTTTCCGGCTCTACCGGGAGCTGGGGGGCGAGATCGTCACCATCGGCAGCGACAGCCACAAGCCGGAACATCTGGGGGCCTACATCGGCGAGGGGAAGGAGATCTTAAAGGAGGCGGGCTTTGCCAGGTTCTGCACCTTTGAGAATATGAAGCCGGTTTTCCATGAGCTGTAGAGAGGGCTCCGAGGGACTTTTTGTGCGGGTCTGAGGTCCGTTCGCCGCTTGACAAGGGAGCGGCCTTTGGTCTATAATATTTTGAATGCGCCGTGCCGCCGGCTGGCGGCGGACGAATTTGCAGAGAAAACAGGATTTTACAGATAAAGGAGTGTAAAAAGTGGCAGAGCAGAATCAGGGAAAGGTTCAGGACGAGTTAAATCACGTGCTCCAGGCCCGCCGGGACAAGCTGGCGGAGCTGCAGGCGGCGGGGAAGGATCCGTTTGTGATTACCAAATACAATGTGACGGCCCACAGCAGCGATGTGAAGGAGAACTTTGAGGAGCTGGAGGGCAAGGAGGTCTCCGTGGCCGGCCGCATGATGTTCAAGCGGGTGATGGGCAAGGCATCCTTCTGCAACATCCAGGACCTGAAGGGGAGAATTCAGGTCTACGTGGCCAGGGACAGCGTGGGGGAGGAGCCCTACAAAGATTTTAAGAAGATGGATATCGGCGATATCCTGGGCGTGCGGGGAACGGTGTTCAAGACCAAGACCGGAGAGATCTCCATCCACGCCGAGGAGGTCACCCTGCTGTCCAAGAGCCTGCAGGTGCTCCCGGAGAAATTCCACGGACTGACGGACACGGACACCCGCTACCGCCAGAGATACGTGGATCTGATCATGAACGAGGACGTGAAGGAGACCTTCATCAAGCGCTCCCAGATCCTGGCAGCCATCCGCCGCTATCTGGCGGGGGAGGGCTTCATGGAGGTGGAGACTCCCATGCTGGTGGCCAACGCCGGAGGCGCCGCCGCCAGACCCTTTGAGACCCATTTCAACGCCCTGGACGAGGATCTGAAGCTGAGGATCTCCCTGGAGCTGTATCTGAAGAGGCTGATCGTGGGCGGTCTGGAGAGAGTGTACGAGATCGGCCGCGTGTTCCGCAACGAGGGGCTGGACACCCGCCACAACCCGGAGTTCACCCTGATGGAGCTCTACCAGGCGTACACCGACTATCACGGCATGATGGATCTGACGGAGAATTTGTACCGCTACGTGGCCAAGGAGGTGCTGGGCACCACCACCATCGTCTACAACGGCATCGAGATGGATCTGGGAAAGCCCTTCGCCCGCATGACCATGGTGGACGCGGTGAAGAAGTACTCCGGCGTGGATTTCCATGAGATCCACACCCTGGAGGAGGCCAGAGCTGCGGCCAAGGAGCACCATGTGGAGTTCGAGGAGAGGCACAAGAAGGGTGACATCCTGAACCTGTTCTTTGAGGAGTTTGTGGAGGAGCACCTGCTCCAGCCCACCTTCATCATGGATCACCCGGTGGAGATCTCCCCGCTGACCAAGAAGAAGCCGGACAACCCCGAGTATGTGGAGCGGTTTGAATTCTTCATGAACGGCTGGGAGATGGCCAACGCCTACTCCGAGTTAAATGATCCCATCGACCAGCGGGAGCGCTTCCGCGCTCAGGAGGAGCAGTTCGCCCAGGGGGACGAGGAGGCCAACCACACGGACGAGGACTTCTTAAACGCCCTGGAGATCGGAATGCCCCCCACAGGCGGCATCGGCTTCGGCATCGACCGCATGTGCATGCTGCTCACGGATTCTGCGGCCATCAGAGATGTGCTGCTCTTCCCCACCCTCAAGAGCCAGGGGGGAAGCGGCGAGAAGAAAGCGGAGAAGGCAGTCTCCGTCCCGGCGGCCGTGTCCGAGCCCATCGATTTCTCCAAGGTGGAGATCGAGCCGCTGTTCAAGGACTACGTGGATTTTGACACCTTCAGCAAGTGCGATTTCCGGGCGGTGAAGGTGAAAGCCTGCGAGGCGGTGAAGAAGAGCAAGAAGCTGCTGCAGTTCACCCTGGACGACGGGTCCGGCGAGGACCGCACCATCCTCAGCGGCATCCACGCCTACTACGAGCCGGAGGAGCTGGTGGGCAAGACCCTCATCGCCATCACCAACCTTCCGCCGAGAGCCATGATGGGCATCGACTCCTGCGGAATGCTGCTCAGCGCCATCCATGAGGAGGAGGGCGAGGAGAAGCTTCATCTGCTGATGGTGGACGACCACATCCCGGCGGGGGCGAAGCTGTACTAAAGCGAATAGAAACCAATCATTTTATAAGAAGGACACTTTTCTAAAAGAAATTTTGGAAAAGTGTCCTTTTTTATCTACTGGCTGAAGAAAAGGGATTTGTATGGATCTGAGGTCACCCAGTGATATAGTTATGATATTTTAGTTTTCAACCTGTCTGGCTGCTTTCCCCCAGCTTCCACCCGGCGGCCATCCGTCTGGCATCCAGAAAATCCCGGTAAAGGCCGGGCCGGCGGGCCAGCTCTCTGTGGGTTCCGGACTGTACGATCCGTCCCTGATCCAGAACCAGGATCTGATCCGCATGTTCCACGGTTTTTAACCGGTGGGCGATCATGAGGATGGTTTTGTTCCGCATCAGCTCCTCCATGGCTTTCTGAAGCTTATCTTCATTTTCCGGGTCTACGTTTGCCGTAGCCTCGTCGAAAATGATAATGGGCGCGTCCTTCAAGATGGCTCTGGCGATGGAAATCCGCTGTTTTTCCCCTCCGGAGAGAGTGGCGCCTCCTTCCCCGATCACTGTGTTATAGCCTTCCGGAAGGGCTTCAATGAAATCATGGCAGCAGGCCTTCTTCGCCGCGGCCACCACTTCCTCGTGGGAAGCCTCCGGCCGTCCGAACTTAATGTTGTTCTCGATGGTGTCGGCAAAGAGATACACATTCTGAAAGACCATGCTGATCTGATCCATCAGAGATTCCAGAGTGTACTCACGGATATCTTTTCCGCCTACAGTGATGGCGCCTCTGTCCACATCCCAGAACCGGGCAATCAGATGGCAGAGAGTAGTTTTTCCACTGCCGGAGGGGCCCACGATGGCCGTGGTGGTCTGATCCGGAATACGGACGGAGACATCCTGAAGGATAGGCTTTTTGTCATAGGAAAAGGACACGTGGTCCAGGGAAATCTCATGGGAGACGGGAGCGATATCTGCCCCGGAGCTGTCCATTTCCGGCAGAGCCTTAATCTGGTCCGCATGGTCGATGGAGCTGCCTACCACCCGCAGGATGGCTGCGGCGCTGCCGGCGGACTGAATCTGGGAGAAGACCATAAAGGAGATGATCACCGTCATGACCCCATTGGCTAAGGCCATTGTCCCATTCAGGAAAAAGAATACGGCGGCTCCCATCATCAGCACGGAGAACAGGCGGAGGATTACCTCCTGGGCAATGTTGTAGGGCGTAAACAGCTTTTCAATGTCCAGATTGCTCTTCCGGTTATATTCCAGCGCTTCCCGAAGCTGCCGGTCCCCTTTTCCTGTGAGGTTAAAGGATTTGATCACACTCATTCCCTGAAGCTGTTCCAGCACCGCGTCCACCAGCTGGGCTTCCGACTCCTGACGCCTCGGCGTTACCTGGACTGATTTTTGCTCCATCCGGGAGGTAATCCACAGATAGAGGAGCGTCCCAGTAAGAACCAGAAGGCCAATCCGCCAGTCAAAGACGAAGACGCAGAGCATAAAGACCAGAGCGTTGATGAAGCCGCTTAAAATGCTGACAAGCACCACCGGTCCGGAGGTTTCCACCACATCCAGAACGGTAGTGGCAACCCCGGTGATTTCCCCCAGGCTTTTCTCATTAAAATATCCCATGGGGATCCGCTTCAGCTTATCGCCGATCTCAATCCTGCGGTTTGCCACCATAAAATATCCGGCATGGGTCTGCTGAAGCTGGGTAAACCGGTTGATCACCGCCCGGCCGATGACGCTTGCGGCCAGCAGCAGGAGCGCCGTCCATGCGGCATCCGCCGTCTGATTCCCGCCGGTTAAGGCCAGGACCACATAGTAGATGGCGCCAACCTGAAACATATGAAACACTGCGTAAAAGAATCCCCAAAAAACGGACTTGGTGATATTCCACTGTTCTTTGCCGGCAAAACGCCAGATTTTTTTCAATACCTCAATCATACTGCTTCACCATCCTTTGCTCCCATATGTGCACTCCACATTTCCCGGTACAGGCCGCTGGAAGCCAGAAGCTTTTTGTGGGTTCCCTTCGCGGCAATCCGGCCTTTTTCAATGACAAAAATCTGATCCGCGTCCGTGATGGTGGAAAGGCGGTGGGCGATGACAATGACGGTCTTTCCCTTCACCAGCCGGGCTACCGCCTGTTGAATCACCGCCTCGTTTTCCGGGTCAATGTAGGCTGTGGCCTCATCCAAAATGACCACCGGCGCATCCTTTAACATGGCCCTGGCAATGGCGATCCGCTGCCGTTCCCCGCCGGAAAGATGGGCACCGCCGCCTCCCACCACCGTATCGTATCCCTGTTCCAGGCCGCGGATAAATCCATCGCAGCCTGCTGCCCGGGCCACCGCTTCCACCTGGGCGTCGCTGGCCCCGGGCTTTCCCATGCGGATATTTTCTCGGACCGTATCGTTAAACAGGTAATTATCCTGGCTGACAAAGGCTACCTGGTCGTAGAGCTGGGAGAGAGGAATCTCCTTTAAATCATGCCCGCCCAGCGTAATCTTCCCGTGCTTAACATCCCAGAAGCCGCCGATGAGCTTGGCGATGGTGGATTTTCCGCTGCCGGACGGGCCCACAAAGGCCGTCATGGTGCCTGCCGGGATGGAGAGGGAAATGTTGTGGAGGATTTCCGTTTCTTCATGATAGCCGAAGGACACCTGTTCCAGCCGGATGTCCATGGAAGAGAAGGAGACCGGATGATCCGGATGACTCTGTTCCTCGCCGTTTAGAATGGAATCCACCTCCCCCACGATGGTCCCTACCTTTGCCAGGCTGTCCACGAAATCCATGGCGGCCAGAAGGGGGCCGGCGATTCCCAGGGACAGGATGATGGTGATGAGAAAGGTTTCCATCTTCAGGCTTCCGCTTATATACATCAGCCATCCGACGGGAAGGATGGTGATCATGGTCGTGGGAGCCAGAGCCCGGGAGATGGAGACGGGAAGCTGGCAGCTTTTCATCCAGTGATAAAAATAAGAGGCGTTGGCAAGCACCCGCTCCGACAATTTGGCATAGGAGTGCTTTCCCTGGTTGAAGGCCTTGATGACCTCGATTCCGCCGATATATTCCACGAGCGTGGAATTCATGGCCTGGGTGACTTTCACAGAACCTTCATACTGTTTTCCGTAATCCTTCATCACCGCCATCATAAACGCCATTCCCACGGGGATGGAGACGAGAGAGAGGAGAGCCATTCTCCAGTCCAAAACGAAAAGATAAATAAAAATGCAGACCGGGACC
>DXEU01000114.1 GCA_019114845.1 Candidatus Lachnoclostridium stercoripullorum
ATGAGAAATTCATGTACAGCACAAAGGGGAATAGTTCAATGGTAGAGCAGCGGTCTCCAAAACCGTAGATGGGGGTTCGAGCCCCTCTTCCCCTGCTTTATAAGAATCGCTGGAATGGCTGGGATTCCTGATCGGATCAGGGGTTGCAGCTATTTTTATGCCCTCCGGCCCGCCCCATCCCCCTGAAAGGCAGCGGGGAGCGCCGAAGAAATTTGCAAAAAACTCTTGTATCCAGCCCCGTTTTGCGCTACAATACAACCAGCAATGAAAACAGTTCTTCGGGGCGGGGTGCAATTCCCCACCGGCGGTGACAGTCCGCGACCCGCGCAAGCGGCTGATTTGGTGCAATTCCAAAACCGACAGTATAGTCTGGATGAGAGAAGACAATTCACGAAAATGATTATTTTTTCCGAATTGGTATTGAATGCTCAGGCCCCGGGGCCTGGGCTTTTTGCGTTGCGGGCAGCTGTCTGTCCGCGCCGGGCAAGCGGCCAGCTGCCCGGCACACCGCGAAAAGGCTTCCAGTCCCGGCCGCAGGGGAACCGTTTCACTGCAAAAACACATTCAGGAGGTTTTTGTTATGAAAACGAAATGGACAACTCAGAAACTGATCTGCACGGCCATGCTGGCCGCCGCCGCCGGGGCCCTCATGAGCCTGGAATTTCCCCTTCCCCTCATGCCCCCTTTTTATAAGGTAGATTTCAGCGACGTTCCTTCCATCGTCGCCCTCTTCCTCTTCGGCCCGGCCTCCGCCGCCTGGGTGGAGATCATAAAAATCCTGGTGAAGCTGGTGACCGTGGGCACCACCACCATGTACGTGGGCGAGCTGGCCAACCTCATCGGCGTGGCCCTGTTCGTGGCCCCCGTCTGGCTGGTCTACAGCCGCATGGGAAAGACCAGGAAGGCGGCCCTCGTCTCCCTGGCGGTGAGCGTGCCCGTCCGCACCCTGTTCGCCTGCTTTACCAACGCCTTTATCACTCTGCCCCTCTACGCCAAAGCCATGGAGCTTCCCCTGGACAGCGTGATTCAGATCGTGGCCTCCGTCAACCCCGCCATCCACGACCTGACCGGCTTCATCGTCCTGGCCACCATCCCCTTCAATGTAATCAAGATCGGGATCAACTGCGGCGTGGGATATCTGCTCTACAACCGGCTTCACGCCTTTTCCGGCCTGTCCAAGCCGGCCCTGCACTGAGGATTCTGCGCGGATTTGCTCTGCATGGTTTGATTCTGCACGGATTTTGAGAAGGGAGAATTGCAATGATACGAAACTATCAGGATCTCACAAGACTTGAAATGGAACAGGTGGACCGGAAAAATACCCTGGTCCTCATCCCCCTGGGAGCCCTGGAACAGCACGGCAACCAGGCGCCCTTGGGGACCGACGACATCATCGCCTCCGCCATGGTCTCCTATCTGAAGGAGGAGCTGACGGCGGTCTGTCCGGACTTCCCCATGCTGGTGTTCCCGGTGATCCCCGTGGGGCTCAGCACGGAGCACAAGAATTTCTGCGGCTCCGTCACCTTCCGGCCGGAGACCTACTACCATATGCTCTACGACATCTGTGAAAATCTGGCACGGCACGGCTTTAAGAAGCTGGTATTTCTCATCTGCCACGGGGGCAACGCGCCCCTGGTGCAGATTTTGAGCCGGGAGGTGAGAAGCGACTTGGGCATCTACGCCTTCTACCTCTCCTCCGGCGCCTTCGGCCATCCGGACGTGAAGGCCACGGTCTCCCCGGGCAACATCTGGGATTTCCACGGCGGGGAGATGGAGACCTCCATGGTCATGGCCGTGGACCCGTCCCTGGTGAAGCTGGACACCGCCCAGGCCGGCATCCCCACCCCCTTCCTCCACACCCGGGCCCTAAAGCCCTACGGCGGGGCCTCCATCAGCTGGATGTCCGAGGACTGGAAGACGGAACAGGGAGCTCCCATTGGAATCGGCGGCGACCCGTCAGGGGCCACCGCCGAAAAGGGGGAAATCATCCTGCGCACCAGCGCCAGAGAGCTGATCCCCGGGCTTCTGGATATCCGGGACTGGAAGATCGAGGACTAACGGAAAGATGGGGGATTAATTTTGTCCCAGCATCTCCACGGCGTACCGCACGGTGGAGATGGCGCCGGTCTTCAGCACTTTCTCGTTTAAATCAAATTTAGTATTGTGGTGGGGGGCACCGTAGCCCTCCGCCTCATTTTTTATGCCCAGGAAGGCGAAAACTCCCGGGTATTTCTCCAGCCACAGGCGGAAGGACTCCCCTGCATACCAGGGCTCGCAGGAGACCACCGTCCCCTCCGGCAGGATCTCGTTGAGCACCCGGCTGGCGACGGCCGCGCAGGCAGGGTCGGTGATGGTGGGACTGCCGATGGAATCCGGCCCGAACTCGGCCCGGCACTTGTGCATGGCCGCCGTGTGCTCCGCCACCAGCTTGGTGAGCTCCAGGCATTTCTTTCCCTCCTCCATGTCGAAGAAGCGGTAAGTGCCCTGGATTCTCGCCGAGTCCGGAATCACGTTGGTGGCGTCCCCGCCGTGGAACATGGTCAGTCCCAGGGTCACGGTCTTGCCCGCCGTCACCTGGTTGCCGAAGGCCACGCACAGGTTGTTTAAGAAATTGGCCCCGCAGAAGATGGGGCTGGCCGCCAGATCTGGGCGGGAGCCGTGTCCGCTCTTGCCGTGGAAGGTCACGTCGATCACCGTGGCTCCCGCCATGCGGGCGCCGGGGTCCACGCACATCTTTCCCTCCTCCAGCTCCGCGTACACATGGATGGCCCAGCAGTAGTCCACATGGTATTTCTCCAGGGCCTTCAGCAGGGCGCGGACGCCGCTGTTGGGCTCCTCTCCCTCCTCAAAGCAGAACAGCACCGTGCCGCTCAGCTGGTCCTTCATGCGGTACAGCACCTGCATGGCTCCCAGGAGCATGGCCGTGTGGGCGTCATGGCCGCAGGCGTGGCAGGTCTCCGGCTGCTCGGAATGACAGGTCCTGGGGCCGGCCAGATTGGTCTCCGACTCCGCCAGGGGCAGGGCATCGATGTCCGCCCGCAGAGCCACCACTTTTCCCGGCCTTCCGGTGTCCATTTTCACGATCACGCTGGTGGTGGGCACCTCCTCGCAGGGCAGGCCCAGCTTCCCGGCCTCGTCCAGGATCATCTGGTGGGTCTTGTCCTCGTGCATGGCCAGCTCCGCGAAGGTGTGCACCTTCCGGCGGCAGTCGATGATGTAGGACTCATATTCATCAGCCAGCTTTAATATTTCTTCGTTCAGATTCATACGTCTCTCCTCTCTGCTGCCCTGGGGCAGCCCCGTCGCCCCGGTTCCCCCGGGGCGGTTTTCGTCTGCATCTGATTTATTTATATTATAAAGCTGCTTAATTGTCAAGCTGATTAATATATATTTTCGCCAATTTTTCAGATTTTTGTTCCGAAAAATTATGCGGAATGACTGCAGGCACTCTCCTCAGGGAAATTTCCCCCGAGGAGATCTCTGGTCCCCATCTCAGGGAGTTTCCTCATCCCAGGGCGTCGATGGCCTCCCGCACATTTCCCACACCGATGAGGCGGATGCCGCCGGTCTTTTTCAGTTTTCCCAGGCAGATTCTGGGAAGAATGCAGGTCTCAAACCCCAGCTTCGCCGCCTCGTTCACCCGCTGCTCCGCCATGGACACGCCCCGCACCTCCCCGGAAAGTCCCACCTCCCCGAAGATCACCGTCTTGGGATCGATGGCCCGGTCCTTCAGGCTGGACACCAGGGCCATGACGATGGCCAGATCCAGGGCCGGCTCGTTCATCCGCATCCCGCCGGCGATGTTGACGTAGGCGTCATAGCGGGACATCTCATAGCGGCACCGCTTCTCCAGCACCGCCATCAGCAGGTTCACCCGGTTGTAATCCGTCCCCGCCGCCGTCCTCCTGGGCATTCCGAAGCTGGTGGGCGTCACCAGGGCCTGCACCTCCAGGAGAATGGGCCTGGTCCCCTCCATCAGGCAGGCCACAGCCGCCCCGGAGGCGTCCTCCGGCCGGCCGGAGAGGAGAAATTCTGACGGGTTCTCCACCTCCTTGAGCCCCTCCTCCTCCATCTCGAAGACGCCGATCTCATTGGTGGAGCCGAAACGATTTTTCACCCCCCGCAGGATCCGGTAGGTGTCGCTCCTGTCCCCCTCAAAGTAGAGCACCGTGTCCACCATGTGCTCCAGCACCCGGGGCCCGGCCACCATTCCCTCCTTGGTCACATGGCCCACGATGAAGATGGCCACGCCGCGGCTCTTGGCGATCTGCATCAGCAGGTTGGTGGACTCCCTCACCTGGCTGACGCTGCCGGGCGCAGAGTTTAAATCCTCCCGGAACATGGTCTGAATGGAGTCGATCACCGCCACGTCCGGCTGATTCTCCTCGATCACTTCCTGGATTAAGTCCAGGTTGGTCTCGCAGAGAAAGCGCAGATCCCCCTTCACCTGGCCGATGCGGGCCGCCCGAAGTTTGATCTGTTTCAGGGACTCCTCCCCGGATATATAGAGCACCTTTTTCCCGCCCATGGCCAGATTTCGGCAGACCTGGAGGAGCAGGGTGGATTTTCCGATGCCCGGGTCGCCCCCCACCAACACCAGGGAGCCGGCCACGATGCCGCTTCCCAGCACCCGGTCCAGCTCCCCAAAGCCCGTGCCCATCCGGTCCGTCTCCTCCACAGAGATCTCATCCAGGGAGGACGGTTTGATCCTGGCCGGACGGCCCGGCCCGGCGGATCCCGCCGACATTCCCAGGCCCCGGGCGGGCGTCTTCCGCTCCGCCGGCTCCTCCACAAAGGTGTTCCACGCCCTGCATCCCGGGCACTGGCCCATCCATTTTGCCGACTCATATCCGCATTCCTTGCAGAAAAATACCGTCTTTGCCTTCGCCATAAATACCTCCGTCACGAAAAAATTAAGGCTGCAGGAGCCTTCCGGCCCGCTGCAGCCCTGCGCACTGTCTTATTTACGGATTACCTTCACCGTCACCGGCGTCCCCTCGTTCAGTTCCACGCCGATCACCAGCTTGCCGCTCATATTGGTCTTCATCCCGCCGATGGAAGCCCCGTCCACAAACACCTCGTACTCGCAGTCCTCTTCCAGCTGCAGAGTCACCTGGGCATCCTGGCTGCCCTCCACCTGAAATTCCACTTTCGTGTCGTCCACCCGGAAATGCTCCGCCGCAGTCCCCGGTACGGACTCATATACAAACATTCCATTTCTCTCCAGCTTGGTGATCTCGTAGAATGTCTTTATCTTATACAGGTCTCCGTCGTGTTCATAGTTGTCCTTCTTAGACTTTGTATTCAGTTTGTAATTTCCAAAGCTGATGGTTCCGTCCTGCTCTGTGCGGATTAATTCCTCAACTACCGGCATATCCTTTGCCCCTCCTGGTTCTCTTGTAAGTTTCTTTTTGCGATATGAGTGCTGCTCGATTCCGCTTCGCGGAGTTCTCGCATTTTCCCTGTGTGCTGCTCGATTCCGCTTCGCGCAGCTCTCGCATCTGCTCTTCGCAGTGCTGCTCGATTCCGCTTCGCGCAACTCTCGCACTTGCCCTTCGCAGTGCTGCTCGATTCCGCTTCGCGGGCACTCGCACTCGCCCTTCGCAGTGCTGCTCGATTCCGCTTCGCTCCATCTCGCTCACGGGCATTCGCCCTATGTGCGTACCGGGCCTCTGTCTGCCCCGCGTGCGAGCACGCGTCAGCCAGAGGCCCGGTACGCACGCACTGCTCATTGCTTACGTGGATTATACCACACTGGGCTATTTTTTTCTACTGTTTTGTCTCCCCGCCGGAGGTGAATTTCAGTCCGTCCGCGCCGGCATCGACGACGACGGTATCCCCCTCGCGGACGCGGCCGTCCAGGATCTCCTCCGCCAGCTTATCCTCCAGCAGGTTCTGGATCGTGCGGCGCAGGGGCCGGGCCCCGTATTTCTCGTCATAGCCCTTTTCAATGAGATACTCCTTGGCCCCGTCCGTCACCTCCAGGGTCAGGCGGAGCTGTGCGCGGCTGCGCTTCTCGATGGACTTCAGCATAATGCCGGCGATCTCCTTCATGTGCTCCTTGTTCAGCGGGTGGAAGACGATGATATCGTCGATCCGGTTCAAAAATTCCGGCTTGAACAGACGCTTGACCTCCTCCATCACCCGGTCCTTCATGAACTTGTAATTCTCATTCTCGTCCGCAGACGACGCAAATCCCAGGCGCTTGGGGGAGATGATGTTGGCCGCGCCGGCGTTGGAGGTCATGATGATCACCGTGTTTTTGAAATCGATCTTGCGGCCCTGGGCGTCGGTGATGTGGCCGTCGTCCAGAACCTGGAGCAGGATGTTGAACACATCCGGATGGGCCTTCTCCACCTCGTCGAAGAGGATCACAGAGTAGGGGTTGCGCCGCACCTTCTCGCTCAGCTGGCCCCCCTCATCGTACCCCACATATCCTGGCGGGGACCCGATCATCTTGGACACGCTGTGCTTCTCCATATACTCCGACATATCCACCCGGATCAGGGCGCTCTCCGTGCCGAACATGGCCTCCGCCAGGGCCTTGGAGAGCTCCGTCTTTCCCACGCCGGTGGGGCCCAAAAACAGGAAGGAGCCGATGGGCCGCTTGGGATCCTTCAGGCCCACACGGCCCCGCCGGATCGCCTTGGAGACCGCTGTCACAGCCTCCTCCTGCCCCACAACCCGCTCGTGGAGAATGGACTCCAGCTTCCGCAGCCGCTCCGACTCCTCCTCCGCCAGCTTTCTCACGGGGATTCGGGTCCACCCGGACACCACGTCCGCGATCTCCCCCTCGCCCACCACCAGCTTCCGGGACAATTTCTCCTTCTCCCATCTCTGGCGCAGCTTCTCAATCTTCTCCCGCTTCTTTTCCTGCTTCTTTTTGATCTCCCCCGCCTTCTCGTAGGCCTCCGTGCGGATCGCCGCCTCCTTCTGCCCCTCCAAGGTCTCAATCTCCTTCTCCAGGCCGCGGATCTCCGGCGGCTCCACAAAGCTCTGCAGGCGCACCTTGGAGGCCGCCTCGTCGATCAGGTCGATGGCCTTGTCCGGCAGAAAACGGTCGTTGATATAGCGGGCGGACAGCTTCACCGCCGCCTCCAGGGCCTCGTCCGTGATGGTCACCCGGTGGTGCTCCTCATATTTTCCTCTCAGGCCCTTCAAAATGGCGATGGACGCCTCCTCGTCCGGCTCGTCCACCGTCACCGGCTGGAATCTCCGCTCCAGGGCGGAGTCCTTCTCGATGTACTTCCTGTACTCCTCGATGGTGGTGGCTCCGATGAGCTGCAGCTCCCCTCTCGCCAGGGACGGCTTTAAAATGTTGGACGCGTCCAGGGCGCCCTCCGCCCCGCCGGCGCCGATGATGGTGTGGATCTCGTCGATGAACAGCAGGACGTCCCCGTCGTCCTTCAGCTCCTGGAGGACCTTCTTGATCCTCTCCTCAAACTCGCCCCGGTATTTGGAGCCGGCCACCATCCCCGAGAGGTCCAGGGTCACCACCCGTTTCCCCGCGATGGTCTCCGGCACATTTCCCGCCACAATCATCTGGGCCAGCCCCTCCACCACGGCCGTCTTGCCCACTCCGGGCTCGCCGATGAGGCAGGGGTTATTCTTGGTTCTTCTGCTCAGGATCTGGATCACCCGGCTGATCTCCTGGCTTCTCCCGATCACCGGGTCCAGGCGCCCCTCCCTGGCCAGGGCCGTCAGATCCCGGCTGTAGCTGTCCAGGACCGGCGTCCCCTTCTTTCCCCTTCCTCCGGGGGCGTCCTCCTTGCCGGCGGGGGCATCCTCCCCCATGGCCGAGAACAGATCCACATATATCTTCTGCACGGACACCCCCATGGTGTTGAGGATGCGGGTGGCCACACAGTCATTCTCCCGGATCATGGCGATGAGAATGTGCTCCGTGCCCACCAGCGGCGCCTTAAACCGCACCGCCTCGTGGTAGCTGTTCTCCAGCACCCGCTCCGCCCGGGGGGTCCACATCTCGGAGCGGGTCTTGAGGGCGTTGCTGCCGGAGATCAGCTCCTGCATCAGCTCCTCCACCTTGCCCTTCTCCACGCCGCACTCGGAGAGGACGCGGAAGGCCACTCCCGTGCCCTCCTCCAGCAGCCCTAAAAGCAGGTGTTCCGTCCCCACGGAGCCGTGGTTTAAGGTTCTGGCCGCCTCCTCCGCCAGCCGGATGGCCTCCCTCGCCTGAGGGGTAAATTTTTCAAATCTGCCTGTCATGCAAATGGTTCCTCCTAGTCATAGATCTCTGTAATTCCTGTCAGGCCAATTTCAGCTCCGGAAGCTCCGCCCGGATGTAGCTGGCCCTGGCCACGTCCAGTTCCTCCCTGGAGAGGGGGCGCTCCGTAATCTTCTGCAGGTTCGCCCTCTGAATCCCCAGCATCACGCTGAAGATGGGGCACGGCTCCGCAAACTCCAAAAGTCCGTCGGACGCCCCGGCCATGAGCCGGGAGAGAAACACCATGGCGTCCTTCCACGAGAGCCTTCTGGCGTACCGCAGCACCCCGTAGGACTTGTAGGCCTCGTCCCGAAGTCCCAGGGAATCCGCAGCCCTGGCCCGGTCTCTGACCTGCTGCTCCTGGCTGCTCAGCTGCCTGGCCACCTTCTCCACAATCTCCACGATCTCCTCCTCCGTCACCCCCAGGGTCTTCTGGTTGGACACCACGTAGAGGGATCCGTAGTTTTCATCCCCCTCCCCGTAGAGGCCGCGGATGCTGGCTCCAAACCGGCTCATCTCCCCCAGAAGGCTGGCGAACTTCCTGCCCGAGGACAGGGACGGCAGGTGCACCACCGCCGACGCCCGCAGGCCCGTGCCCACGTTGGTGGGGAAGGCGGTGAGAAAGCCGTACTTGTCGTCGTAGGCATAGTCAAATCTCTCATTTATAAAATCATCCGCCCGGTCCGCCTCTCTCCACAGCTCCTTCAAGTGCATCCCCGGGGCGATGAACTGCATCCGAATATGGTCGTCCCCGTTGAGCACCACGCTCACCCGCTCGTCCCGGGAGAGGATCAGCCCCGCCGGTTCCTTCTTCCCCGCCAGAGTCTCATTTAAAATCCTCCGCTCCCGCAGCGCCCTGCGGTCCAGGTCGCTCAAATTCTCCAGGGGCATGTAGTCAAAATCCCGCCCGTCCTCCAGGCAGAAATCCCTCATCCCCCTCTCCAGCCGGTTCACCATCTCCCCGGCCTGCTCGCGGCTCAATTTCCCGGAAAACGGGTACTCATCCCAGTTGCGCACCAGCCGGATCCGGCTGTACACGATATTGGGACTCTCCTTATCTGTCTCCTCATACCATTTAAGCATCTGTCTCACTTCCTGTCTTCAGTCTCCGGATTTCATCCCGGAGACGGGCTGCCTCCTCATAGTCCTCCCGCTTTACCGCCTCCTGCTGGCAGGCGTAGAGCCTGGCAATCTGTTCCTCCAGGCTGCAGTCCCCGGCGCTCTCCGGGGCGGCCTCCCTGGCCGTGACCACTTTCTCCGCGGGCTGTCCGGCGTTCTTCGCCTTCTTTCCCTTGTGCCGGTCGCTTCCCTGGAGCTGGCGGATCTTGTCGCTGATGAGGAGATCGAACACCTCATAGCAGTCCGGACAGCCAAAGCGGCTGTTCTTCACAAAATCCCCGTAGCTGGTGCCGCAGGTGGGGCACACTACCTGGCTGTATTTTTCCTCCCTGGGATTGCCCGCCCCCAGGCCCAGAAGGCCGGACAGCAGCCGTCCCAGGGGAAAGTCCTGGCCGATCTCCAGCTCGCTGGCGCACTGGGCGCAGAAATTGTGCTCCGTGCGCACGCCGTTCACCACCTCGGTGTACTGGATCGTGGCTTCTCTGGTTTTACATCTCTCACATAACATAGGTCTATCCTCCGCTGACTCACCTGTGAAACCGGGCCTTGCGCCCGGCTGTAACCTGCTGCAACTGAAAAACGCGGCTACTCCGCATTTCCCCCGAACCGGTCGAAGAGCTCATCCACCAGGTCGTGGACCTCCCGCCGGCTCACATTCTTACAGACTCCCCTGGCGAGAACCACGGCCAGCTCCCGGCGCATCTCCTCCAGGGCTTCCAGCTTATTCACATCCAGGGAAACGATGGCGCCCCGCCTCCGGTCCAGCTTGACAAAACCCTCCTGCCTCAGTACAGCATATGCCTTGTTGACCGTGTGCATGTTGATTCCAATCAGGTCCGCCATCTGCCTCACCGAGGGGAGCACTTCCCCCTCCCGGATCCGGTCCGTGGCGATCCCCAGAATAATCTGATTGCAAAGCTGCACGTAATACGCTTCGTCACTGTTAAAATCAATTTCCACTATCATAGAAACACCATCTTTCGTTATATCTGTTCTATTGAAAATATAACAAATATTTTTCTGCAAGTCAACCCATTTTTCTGCCCTGGGGAAAAATGGCAAATCCGCCGCAGGCGAAGCCCTCCCAGGCCTCGGTTCCGCGGCGGATTCCCATGGATTACAGATCGATCAGCTCCAGATCGTCGTCCTCCTCATCCTCTTTATTCTTTTTATCGTCAGAAGACTCGCCGTCCTCTTCCAGATCCAGGTCCACAAATTCGAAGTCGTCGTACTCCTCCTCGTCCTCCGGGAAATCCCCCGGCTCCTCCTCGAAAGAGCCATCCTCGAAGGAGTCATCGAAAGAATCGTCCTCCGGCTCCGCCGCCGTCTCCCGGATGTTCGGCTCTCTGGACGCCGCCTGCTGGCCGGCCGCCTCCAGCCGGTCGTCGGCCGCCCTCCGTCTGGACTTTCTCTCCGGCCGCTCCCCGTTTCCGTCCGGGTGCGGTCTGCCCTTTCTCCTGACCACCACGATCAGTGC
>DXEU01000115.1 GCA_019114845.1 Candidatus Lachnoclostridium stercoripullorum
AAGTGTGTCAAGGGCACGTTTACCCAGGCCGGACAGTTCCAGGTGATCATCGGAAATGACGTGTCCACCTTCTTCAACGAATTTACAGCCTTTGCCGGGGTGGAGGGGATCAGCAAGGACGCGGCGAAGCAGGCGGCAAAGAGCAACCAGACCTGGCTGCAGAAGCTGATGAGCAACCTGGGGGAGATCTTCGCCCCCATCATCCCGGCCCTGATCTGCGGCGGCCTCGTGCTGGGGTTCCGCAACGTCATCGACAGCATCGCCTTCTTTGAGAACGGGACCAAAACCCTGGTGGAAATTTCCCGGTTCTGGGCCGGAGTAGACAGCTTCCTGTGGCTTATCGGCGAGGCGGTATTCTGGCTGCTGCCGGTGGGCATCGTCTGGTCCATCACCAAGAAGATGGGCACCACGCAGATCCTGGGCATTATCCTGGGGCTGACCTTGGTGTCCTCCCAGCTGCTCAACGGCTTCGACGTGGCGGCGACTCCGGCGGATCAGGTTCCCGTGTGGGATTTCGGGTTTGCCCAGGTGAAGATGATCGGCTATCAGGGGCAGGTGATTGCGGCTATGATGGCCGGCTTTGTCCTGGTGTATCTGGAAAAATTCTTCCGGAGACATTGTCCGGCGGTGGTCAGCATGATCGTGGTTCCCTTCTGCTCCCTGGTGCCGGCGGTGTTCGTGGCCCACATGGTGGTGGGCCCCATCGGCTGGGCCATCGGAAATGCCATCGGCGACGTGGTTTATGCCGGGCTTACCTCCAACTTCCGGTTTATCTTCGCCGGAATTTTCGGCCTGTGCTATGCGCCCATCGTGATGACAGGACTCCACCACATGACCAACGCCATCGACTCCCAGCTGGTGACGGCCACGGGCGGCACCATGCTGTGGCCTATGATTGCCCTCAGCAACATCGCCCAGGGATCCAGCGTCCTGGCCATGAGTGTCCTTCAGAAGAAAAATGAGCGCGCCCTGCAGGTGAATGTACCTGCCCTGATTTCCTGCTATCTGGGAGTCACGGAGCCGGCCCTCTTCGGCGTGAATTTAAAATACGGATTTCCCCTGGTGTGCGGCATGATCGGCTCCGCCTTTGCCGCCCTGATCTCCGTGGGCTTTGGCGTGGAGGCAGCCAGCATCGGCGTGGGCGGCCTGCCGGGAATCCTCTCCATCTTCCCCCAGTTCTGGGTGGTCTTCCTGGCCGCCATGGCGGTGGCTGCGGCGGTGCCCTTCCTGCTCGTCTGCGCGGTGGGCAGCAGGAAGCTGTCCCGGGAGGAGCGCTTCGGGGAAGAGAGGGGGGACGATCCGGCGGAGAGCGGGAGCGCCCCGGCGGATGCCG
This sequence comes from Candidatus Lachnoclostridium stercoripullorum, assembly GCA_019114845.1. Lineage (GTDB taxonomy): Bacteria > Bacillota > Clostridia > Lachnospirales > Lachnospiraceae > Lachnoclostridium_A > Lachnoclostridium_A stercoripullorum. Next base: position 1,334 of record DXEU01000115.1, read on the forward strand.
GCGCGGCGGAGAGTGAGAGCGCTGCGGCGGCTCCCCCAAACTTGAAGGCATTTTTGAGCGGAAGGACAGTTCCTCTGGAGTGTGTGCCGGACGAGGTATTCTCCCAGCATGTGATGGGAGACGGGCTGGCCATCGAGCCCACGGACAGCACCGTGGTGGCCCCGGCGGACGGGGAGGTGAGCGTGGTGATGGAGGATTCCCGCCACGCCTGCGGCTTGACCCTGGAAAACGGCATGGAGGTGCTGATCCATGTGGGTATCGATACCGTGAACATGCAGGGGGAAGGATTTGAGCTGCTGGTGAAACAGGGGCAGAAGGTGCGCTGCGGACAGCCTCTGCTGCGCTTTGACCCGGATAAGATTCAGGCGGCCGGATACCCCACCATCACCGTATTTGTGGTGACGGACGAGGGGGATGCGAAAGACCTTCAGTTTGTGACCGGCGCGGACGTGAAAGCCGGCGAGACGGATATTGTGAATTTCCAGTGAGCAGGAGGAACGTGCGATGGCAGATTTTAAAAAGAGTGTGGTGTATCAGATTTATCCCAAGTCCTTCTGCGATACCAACGGGGACGGCCTGGGGGACTTAAAGGGCGTGACCGCCAAGCTGGACTACATCGAGGAGCTGGGCGCGGATTACATCTGGCTGACCCCCTTCTTTGTATCCCCCCAGAGGGACAACGGCTACGACGTGGAGGATTACTACAACATCGATCCCCGATACGGCACCATGGAGGATTTTGAGGAGCTGGCGGCGGAGGCGGGCAGGCGGGGCATCAGGCTGATGCTGGACATGGTGTTCAATCACACCTCCGACCAGAACCAATGGTTTCAGAAGGCTCTGGCCGGGGATGAAAAATATAAGAACTTCTACATCTGGAAAAAAGGCAAGGCCCCGGGGGTGCCGCCCACCAACTGGGAGAGCAAGTTCGGAGGCAGCGCCTGGCAGTACGTGGAGGAATTTGACGAGTATTACCTGCACCTGTTCGACGTATCCCAGCCGGATTTGAACTGGGACAACGAAGAGGTGCGGGAGGAGATCCGCAGGGTGATCCGCTTTTGGATGGGAAAAGGCGTGAAGGGCTTCCGCTTCGACGTGATCAACCTCATCAGCAAGGGGGCGTTTGAGGATGATGGTCAGGGAGACGGCCGCCGGTTCTACACGGACGGCCCCAACATCCACAGGTATCTGCAGGAGCTGAACCGGGAAACCTTCGGCACGGACGCGGAGATCATCACGGTGGGGGAAATGTCTAGCACTTCCATGGAGAATTGCTTCCGCTACGCCGGGGAGGACAGCGGGGAGCTGTCCATGGTGTTCAGCTTTCACCATCTGAAGGTGGATTTCATGGGAAATGAGAAATGGGTGATGGTGCCCTATGACTTCCAGAAGCTGAAGGATATCCTGTTCGCATGGCAGAAGGGCATGGCGGAGCACCGGGCTTGGAATGCGGTGTTCTGGTGTAATCATGACCAGCCCAGGGTGGTGTCCCGGTTCGGGGACGAGGGAAAATACTGGGCACAGTCGGCGAAAATGCTGGGCACAGTGATCCACTGCCTGCGGGGGACACCCTACATCTATCAGGGCGAGGAGCTGGGCATGCTCAACTGTGACTTTGAAGATATTTCCCAGTATCGGGATGTGGAGAGCCTGAACTATTACCGCATTCTCCAGGAGCGGGGCATGGCGGCGAAGGACGCCCTTCGGATCATCCAGATCCATTCCCGGGATAACGGGCGGACGCCCATGCAGTGGACCGGAGGGGAGAATGCTGGATTTACCCAGGGAACTCCCTGGATCGGCGTCTCCAAAAACAGCAGCTTCATCAACGCGGAGGCGGAACTGGCGGACGGCGATTCCGTGTTCCGCTATTACCAGAAGCTGGTGCGCCTGAGGAAGGACTGCGATGCGGTGGCCTACGGGGATTTTGAAGCCCTGGCGGAGCATCATCCCCAGATTTTCGCCTACCGGAGAGCCTGGAAGGGCGAGGAGCTGCTGGTGGTGAGCAATTTCTATGGAAGGGACGCATCCTGGGATTCCGGCCTGGAGCTTTCCGGCTTTGAAAAAATTTTGGGAAATTATGGCGGGGGAACCTGGGAGGAAGGCAGCTTTGTGCT
>DXEU01000116.1 GCA_019114845.1 Candidatus Lachnoclostridium stercoripullorum
CAATGGAGAACATCTCTTTTTCTCTCCTTCGGATATGACCCCCTGTATTGTTCCGAGTGTAATCATAAAATGGAGTTCTTGGAACTTTATTACAACCACAAGCGCGTACCTCTCGAAGAAATGTACGAGAATGTCATGTCCAAATCTCGTGGAAAGCGTTCCTCCGCATAGGCTGTTGTGATATAATCCTCTCAAAGGAGGACGTTTAGCATGAAACCAGATATCGAGGAATTACGCAAAAAATATATCAAAAATCCACCGGAAGGAATGACATCCGAGGACATTCGCCATATGAGCGGGGATGACCTTCTGGATATGGATTATTTTCTGAATGAAGACGACCCTTTTGACGATTTGTTTGGAGAAGAAGGTTTTTATATCTTCTAAATCGAACCATCGTCTTATTGTCATGTCCATTCCCCTGTTGATTTAACATATGTTCGATCAGCAGGGCTTCTTTCCCTCTTATCCAAAAATCGGAATTTCCTATAAAGTAAAAAAGTGTGCGCTTCTGCGCACACTCGCGCCGGAGCGCGGTTGCTTCAGCAACCAATTTCCCTAAGCGCGGAGTGCGCATCCACAGCGGAGCGTTTTTATTTAATAGGGAACGAAGTTTCCTATTAAATAGAAGCACCAGCTCCGGGGCGCTCTGGCCCCGGCACTGATGCTATCATAGCACTCTCCCCGGTATCCGTAAAGAAATTTTCAAGAATTGAAACTCCTCAATCCCAGTTCCATCTCCCGTACCGCCTGGTCACCCCGGCGATCTCCTCCGTCAGCTCCCCTGTCAGCTGCCCGGGAACCAGGCGCCATTTCCAGTTCTTGCCCACGGTGGAAGGGGTGTTCATCCGGCATTTATTGGAAAGGCCCATAAAGTCCTGCATGGGGATCACGCACATCCTGGCCTGGCTCCTCATGGCAAGGCTGATGAAGGAGAGGTAGAGACGCTTCTCAGGGGTGGAAAAATCGCACAGATACTCCCTGGCCAGGGTCCGCTCCTCCGGCTTGATGGACTTGAACCAGCCGGCGATGGTCTCGTTGTCGTGGGTGCCCGTATAGACCACGCAGTTTTCCGGGTAATTGTGGGGAAGGTAATCGCTGGCGCTGCCGGAATCCCGGGAGTCAAAGGCAAACTCCAGCACCTTCATGCCGGGATATCCCGTATCCCTCACCAGCTGCCGCACGGAATCCGTCACATATCCCAGATCCTCGGCGATGATCTCCTTCTCCCCCAGAGCCGCCGTCACCGCCTGGAAGAAGGGAAGTCCCGGCCCCTTCTCCCAGTGGCCGCCCACCGCCGTGTCCGCATCCGCCGGGATGGAGTAATACTCGTCAAATCCTCGGAAATGGTCGATGCGCACCACATCGTAGAGCCGGTAGCAGTGGGCCAGGCGGCTGATCCACCAGCCGTAGCCCGTGTTTTTGTGGTACTCCCAGTTGTAGAGGGGATTGCCCCAGAGCTGTCCGATGGCGGAGAATCCGTCCGGCGGGCAGCCCGCCACCGCTGTGGGCTTATTTTCCCCGTCCAGCTGGAAGAGCTGAGGGTTGGCCCAGGCATCGGCGCTGTCCATGGCCACGTAGATGGGGATGTCCCCGATGATGCGGATGCCCTTGGAGTTGGCGTAGGCCTTCAGCTTAGTCCACTGCTGGAAAAATTTAAACTGGAGATACTGGTGGAACTCAATGTCAAAGTACAGTTCCCTCCGGTAGTAGTCCATGGCGTTGTCCCAGCGGAGTCGGATGTCCTGAGCCCACTCCGTCCAGGCCTTCTGGTCAAATCTGGCCTTCACCGCCATGTAGAGGGCGTAGTCCTCCAGCCACCAGCCATTCTCCTCCCGGAAACGGAGGAATTCCGGATCCTCGCTGACACCGCTCCTCTCATAGGCCTTCCGCAGAAGGGGAAAACGGGCTCTGTAAATCTTGGCATAGTCGATGCTGTCCTCCTTGTTTCCGAAATCTGCCGCCTCGCACTCCTCCTTGGCCAGAACTCCCTCCTCCACCAGCTCCTCCAGGCTGATGAAGTATGGGTTGCCGGCAAAGGTGGAGAAGGACTGATAGGGGGAATCCCCGTAGCTGGTGGGACCCAGGGGAAGAATCTGCCAGTAGGACTGCCCCGTCTCCTTTAACCAGTCCACAAACTCATAGGCTTCCCGGGAAAAGCAGCCGATTCCGTACCTGGACGGAAGGCTGGAAACCGGGAGTAATATTCCGCTCTCGCGCTTCATCATCTATTCTCTCCTCTCATATTCCGCCATGACTCCAAAGTGATCGGACACCGCCGGGCGGTTCTCCCCGTCAAAGACGGTTCCGGCCCTGGATACTCGCCAGGTCCTCTCTCCCTCCGAGCCTCTGTGCCAGATAAAATCCATGCGCATCCCTGAAAGCTCCCCGGCGTTCCTCCAGCCGTCGATGGCCCCGGGCACCGTGATCTCCCCGCCCTTCTCTTCGGCCGACAGGAAGGCGTCCTCCCAGCCGCTGGCGGCGATCTGGTCGTAGCCCTCCCCCCGGGTCTCGGCGGGGGAGTTGAAGTCTCCCATGAGCCACACATCCCCTTCCTGCCTCAAGGGGGCCGTCACCTCGGACAAGGTCTCCCACTGGCGCAGGAAGGGTTCCTCCTCGTCCTTCCACCAGCCCATGTGGAGGCTGAAAAACCAGCCCGCCTCCGTCCTCACCGCCAGGGTCTTCCTGGTCTTCCAGTTTTTATAGTCCCTGGATCTGGTGAGGTAGAACTGGGACACCTCCAGGATGGGGCGGCGGGTGAAAATAGCCGTCCCCTCATCGTATTTGTCGTATCCCAGCTTGGCCGGAACCCAACTCCAGAAGCAGGGGAAATCGTGCTCCGCCAGCCAGACCGCCGTCCGAAAGGCGTGGTTGTCCCGGCCCACCCGGGGCATGGTGTTGGGGCACTCCATGTATCCGCTGGCCAGCAGCTCAACGGTGGACACATCCTCCCCGCCCGCCGTCTGGTTCACCTCCTGGAGCGCCATCACGTCCGGGCGCTCCTCAAGAACCGCCTGAAGAAATATCTTTGTCTTAGCCTCACAGTCCGGCTCCGTCAGACTGTGGGTGTTCAGAGTCAAAAGCTTCATAAAATACATCGCCTCATTTACAGAATATCGTTGATATCTGATTTTAACACATCCGCCTTGGGACCGTAAACCGCCTGGACGCCTCCGTCCTTCTTGATCAGGCCCATGGCCCCCTCCGCCTTCCAGGCGGGCAGGTCCGCCACCTTGTCCATATCCTTTACCGTCACCCGCAGCCTGGTCATGCAGGCGTCCACCAGGGTGATATTGTCACGGCCTCCCAGGAGTCCGATGATCCGCTCCGCCTGGCTGCCGTTTCCGCCTCCGGCATTTCCGTCCGCCGGGGCCGCCTGACCCTCGCCCTCGGCCGCACCGTCGTCATTGTAGTTGCCCAGACGCCCGGGAGTGGCAAAGCGAAATTTTCCGATCATAAAATAGGCCACAAAATAGCCGATGACAAAGAAGGCCGCCACGCAGATCACAAAGTTTACCACATCCCCCGCGAGCCCGGCCTGGAAGGACATGGGCAGGCGTGTGAACAGTTCCAAGTTTCCGAAGGAGTGCAGCCGCAGCGGAAGGATGCCCGCCATGGCGAAGGCGCAGCCCTGAAGGATCGCGTACACAAGATACAGGGGCATGGCGCAGAACATGAACATGAACTCCAGCGGCTCCGTCACGCCCGTGAGGAACACAGCCAGGACGATGGAGACGAACATGGAGCGATAGTTCTTCTTCTTGTCCGGATCCACCCGCCGGTACATGGCCAGGGCAATTCCCAAAAGGAGTCCGGTGGCGCCGATCATCTGGCCCACCTTGAACCTGGCCGGAGTCACTGTGGTCAGAAGCTCCTGATATCCAGCCATGTCGCCGGCATTCTTTAAGTTGATCAAGTCAGTAGCCCAGGCAAGCCACAGGGGATCCTGGCCGAACACCTGGGAGCCGGCGTTGGCCCCGGTGAGGATAGTGTATGTACCGCCGAAGGATGTATAGTTCATGGGGATGGTCAGCATATGGTGGAGTCCAAAGGGCAGCAGCAGTCTCTCCAAAGTTCCGTAGATGAAGGGGGCCAGCACCGGGGAGGTGGAGGAGGAATTGGCAATCCACACGCCGAAGGCGTTGATTCCCGTCTGCACCACCGGCCAAACCAACGCCAGCACCAGGGAGATGATCACAGACCACAGGATCACCACCAGGGGGACAAAGCGCTTGCCGTTGAAGAACACCAGGGCGTCCGGCAGCTTTCTGTAGTTGTAGTATTTGTTGTAGACCGTCCCGCCCACGAAACCGGCGATGATGCCCACAAACACGCCCATATTCAGGGCCGGGGCGCCCAGAACGGAGGTGAAATAGCCGTCCACGGCGATCTCCTGTCCCAGCAGGGTGTGGGTCACAGCTCCCTCCGTCTCCAGCATCTCCGCCGTCACGCCAAACACCGAGCCGGTGATCATATTGATGAGGATGAAGGCGATCACCGCCGCGAAGGCGCCGCCGGCCCGCTCCTTTGCCCAGGAACCGCCGATGGCCACGGCAAACAAAATGTGCAGATTGTTGATCACCGCCCATCCGATGTTCTCCATGGTGCTGCCGATGGTGAGCACCAGGCTCATGTCGCCGCCGCTCATCTGCACCAGCTTGCCCAAGCTGATCATGAGCCCAGCCGCAGGCATCACGGCGATGACCGTCATCAGAACTTTTCCCAATTTCTGCAGAAAATCAAAATCAATGGGAAATTTTCTCTTTTTCCCGGCCGGCTTTTCGGTGCCCTCCGGCTTTCCGGTGCCCTTCGGCTTTTCAGTGCTCTCCGGTTTCCCGGCCGCCGGCGCCGGGCAGTCGTCCAGAACGGTCATCAGCTCCGACGTTCCTCCCTCCACCGGTCCCAGGTGAAGGTTCACTGTCTTCTCCTCCATCCCGCCGCAGAGGAGCACCGGGGTGATGAGGTTGATCCCCTTCGCCTTCAGGGCGTCCAGATCTGCCTCCGCCACCAGGTCCCCGGCCTTCACCCGATCTCCGGGCTGCACATGGGAGATGAAGCACTCCCCCTTCAAAGAGACGGTCTCCAGCCCAAAGTGGACCAGCACCTCCAGCCCGTCGTCGCTCTGGAACCCGTAGGCGTGAAGGGTGGGGGCTACGGAGGCCACCTCCCCGTCCACCGGGCTGTAGATCTTTCCGTCCGCCGGCTCAATGGCCGCGCCGTCCCCGAGAATCTTCTGGGAAAACACCGGGTCGGGAACTTTCTCCACAGATACGGCTGTGCCGGTCAGAGGGGAGACAATCCGGATCC
>DXEU01000117.1 GCA_019114845.1 Candidatus Lachnoclostridium stercoripullorum
GTCCATATTCAAACTGTAAATTTTTCATAGTCTGTACCTCTCTGTTGGCCGCCGCTTGGGCGGCGTGGATTCGATGCCTTCAGGCTGAAATCAGCCGTTTACACCCAGGTAGATTCCGGCAATCTCCAGATACTCCTCCGGGTAGAAGCCGATCTCCCCTGCAAAACGGGTCAGGGCGATGAGTCCCCCGTCGATGGAGGGAATCTCCGACAGCATCTTCGCGTTGTCCTGCTTTAAGCCGCCTCCGTAGACCACGTCCATGCCCCCGGAAACCTCCTTGACATAGTCCGCGATCTTCGTGATGTAGGCCTGATCCGGCGGGATCTTCCCCGGCCCGATGGCCCACACCGGCTCGTAGGCGATGACCACCTTTGCGCGGTCCACACCCTCAAGCCCCGTCTCGATCTGCTCCTTTAAGACTTCCTGCCAGCGCTCCTGCTCCTCCGCCTTCTCGCCGATGCAGTAGAGCACCGTGAGGCCGGCCTCCACGGCCCGGCGAACCTCCTGGTTCAGCAGGCGGTTGACCGCCGCCGTGTCCGTCACCCCGGCCTCCGCCAGGATTCCGGCCTTGTCATTTCTCTCCTCACAGTGCCCGATGAGCACGCTCCCGCAGCCCAGAGCCTTCATGGCCTTGGCCGTGCGGTTGGCGGTGAACGCTCCGAAATTGTGGCCGGCAGCCACGTCGTCCCGGTATACGCTCTGGCAGCCCACGGTCAGAGGGCTGTCCTGGGTCTTCGCCTGGACCGCCGGGAGAATGTGGGCTTCCGGGAAGTACATCACAAACTCGGTGTCCTCCCCCGCCGCCTCCTTGAGCTTCTTCACCCCGTCCTGGGTGCTGCTCACGATATAGCTTCCCCACTGGGACGGCTCGGCGATGCTGTTGACGCCGCCCTGCTCCCTGGGGATGTCAAACCGTTTCAGATTTAAAAAAATATGTTTCATAGATCTCCCTCATTTCCGGACTGGAAGTCCACAAAATCCCTGAGCTCCGGTCCGATTAACGGACGGCACCACTCTGTAAACGCCTCCGTCACATCGTTGCCCTCGGCGTTTATGAATGTATCCGGCACCGTCTTCTCCACCATCATCACTTCCTCAATGGGGATCAGGAAGGTTTCAATCCCGTACTCCCGGCCTTCCTTCCGCTTAAAGCCCACCATCACGCCGGTGTGCCCTTCCACCGCCGCCAGGAGAGCCTTCTCCCCCGCCAGGATCGCTTCCTCCCGGTCCACGGGGGACTGCCAGGCGATGGAAGCCCTGCCGCAGAGCCCCGGCTTCTCGCTCCTGGCCTTGATGCCCAGGCGTTTAATCACCAGGTTTGCCAGGTGGGCGCTCACATCCCCGTAGTACACTGCCCGCTCCGTCTTAAAGATCGGCTCCACGATGGGGGTGCCGTCCGCCTTCTTTAAGCCCTCGCTGGCCACCACCACCACGCCGCCCAGGCGGTCGTAGAGCTCCTTCACATCCTTCAGGAACTGCTCCTCGTCAAAGGGCCGCTCCGGCAGGTAGATCAGGTGCGGGGCGTCGTCCCTCTTCTTTCTGGCCAGGGCGGAGGCCGCTGTGATCCAGCCGGCGTTCCTCCCCAGAGCCTCTATGACGCACACATGGATGGGGAGGGAGCGGACGTCGGCTCCCACCTCCTGGACGGAGGCCGCCATGTAGCGGGCGGCGCTGCCGTAGCCGGGGGTGTGGTCCGTCACCGCCAGATCGTTGTCGATGGTCTTGGGAATCCCCACCACCCGCAGGTCGCCGTAGCCCTCCGCCGCGCAGGCCTTGTAGATTCTCCCGCAGGTATCCATGGTGCCGTTGCCGCCGTTGGGCAGGATGTATTTGATATTGTACTTTCTCATGATCTCCGGGGTCTTCTTATAATCCTCGTCAGTCACCGGATACCGGGAGGAGCCGATGGCCGTCCCGGGAGTCTCCAGCAGCCTGCGGATCACGCTGTCATCCACCTCGGTGAGGTTGATAAAGCGCTCCTTAAAAATGCCTTCCATGCCCCCCAGGGCCCCGTACACGCAGCCCACCTCCGGGTGCTTTCTGCTCTCCATGATCACTCCGTACAGGGAGGCGTTCATCACGGGGGTTGGGCCTCCCCCGTGGACAACCAGTACATTTCCTGTCATGTTCCCTCCATAGAACGTCATTTTCCTTCGTTCTTATAGTATTCCTTCATTTCCTCCAGGCTGGGGCGCTTCACCAGGGGTGCTTTTCCGTAGGCGCCGAACTGAACGATCAGAGTTCCCACGGCCTCCTTCACACCCTTCTCCACGCACTCCATCAGTCTGGCCACATCGCCGTCCGGAATGTTTCCGTACATCACCGTATCCATCACCGGGGGCAGGAAGACTCTGGGATCGAACTGATCCTTGTTGTTCTCCAGCAGCTGGTACACGCCGCCGATGGACGGGCTCTCCCGAAGCTCGGGGCATCCGGCGAAGAGCTCCTTCATGTTTCTGGTCACCGCCAGGCGAATGTCCGTGTCCACGTTGATCTTGTTGATGCCGCAGGTGATGGCCTCCTTGAGCTCCGCCAGGGAGATGCCGTAGGCGTTCTGGATGTTGCCGCCCAGGGCGTTGATCTCATCCACAATGTATTTGGGAACGGTGGAGGATCCGTGGGATACAAGGCCGCCGCGGATTCCCTCGTGATTTAAGCACTCTCTGATGGCCGTGGGGATCTGCTTTCTCAGCTTCACGTCCTTGCCCTTGGAGGCTCCGTGCATGGTGCCGTAGGAGATGGCCAGGGCGTCCACACCGGTCTTTTTGAAGAACTCCACCGCCTTTAAGGGGTTGGTGTAGGTGGAGTTGCTGGCAAACACGTGATCCTCCACGCCTGCCAGGACTCCCAGCTCGCCCTCCACGCTGACGCCTCTGGCGTGGGCGTATTTTACCACCTCGCGGGTCAGCTCCACATTCTGGTCAAATTCCAGGGAGGATCCGTCGATCATGACGGAGGTATATCCGCCGTCGATGGCCGCCTTGCAGGAGTCGAAATCACGGCCGTGGTCCAGGTGGAGCACCACCGGGATGGAGGCGTTCTCCCCGTACTTTCTCACCGCGTCGGCGATGAGCTTCGCCCCCCGCTTCTTGTCCTCCAAGGTGGCATTTTTAAAGTCCACGCAGCCGCCCATGAAGCCGTTGGCCAGATCGGCCCCCTGCAGCACAGCCGGGGCGCGGAACATCTCGTGAACCTCGATCACCGCCTTGGCCTGGGCCACCGCGTTTACGTTGAAGGCGCCCTGGCCGTAGCCGTAGTCCAGCGCCGCGTCAATAATCGGTTTCAATGATACTAATGCCATAGCGTTTCCTCTTTTCTCTCAGTCTGCTGCGTTCACAGCAGGGATATGGTCATAGAGTAGATTCCCGTCTTTCCCTGGCTCAGCCTCTGCAGATGGTTCTTGTGGATAAATTCGTCGTCCTCGTCGGAGCAGGCTCCCGAGCCGTTCCAGGGCTCGATGCAGAGGAATGTTCCCCTCTCGCCCGGCGTGGTCCAGAAGGCCACTGTCTCAAAATCCGGATACTCCACCTTTACGCCCCGGCCGCTGACCCTGCTCTTTAAGGAGACCTCCCTGGCCGCCGTGCGGTCGAACCAGAAGGCGTCGTTGGCGAACAGTGCCCTGGTCAGGGGGATGTGGATTCCGTCCTTTCCCGGGAAGGGATATTCCCTGGACTTGTCAAACTCCAGCTTTTCCAGATCGTAGCGGCGGTAGCCGGCCGTCTGCTTTTCCGGGAACGTCAGCTCATAGTCCTCAAACCGCTCTCCCTCCCCCAGGGGGCAGCGAAAGCCAGTGTGGAATCCCAGGCAGTAAAAGATGTCTCTCCCATCTCGGTTCTCCACCTCCAGGGAGGCCGTGAGGCCCTTCTCCCCCAGGCGGTACCGCACCCGCAGCTGAAAGCGGTAGGGGTAGCAGCCTTCCGGGAAATGGCCGTCGTCCAGGGCGAAGACCGCCTCCGTCTCATCCGACACCAGCAGGTCAAACTCCAGAGTCTTGCAGGGCCCGTGCTTTACGATGGAGTACTCCTTCCCCTCAATCCATGTGCGGTCGTTTCGCAGATTGCCCACGATGGGGAAGAGGATGGGAGAACAGTTCTTCCACACCTCCGGGTCCCGCTGCCAGATGTACTCCGTTCCATCTTTATCTTTCAGAGAAATCAGCTGCGCCCCCATGGTGTCGATCCCCGCCGTCAGACAGCCGTTCTTCAATGTGATAATCATGGGTTTCACCAGCCTTTCCTATGCTTTTCCCTGGGAACCAGCCAGACGGATAATGTCCTTAATGTCCCCGCGGAGACGTTCCTCCGCGTACCGGGACAGTTTCCAGGCATGTCCCTCGTCCTTTCCCTCCGCCAGTCCTTCCTTCAGATACTCCACAAACTGGCAGCGGATCTGGGTTCCAAAATTGATCTTGGCCACCCCGGCGTCGATGGCCCGGCGGACGAGTGCCTCGTCCATGCCGGTACAGCCGTGGAGGACGAAGGGGATGTCCGTGAATTTCCGGCACTCCTCCAGCACCTCCACCCGGATGTCCACCGGCCCCTTGTAGAAGCCGTGGGCGTTGCCGATGCCGATGGCCAGGGAGTCCGGGCGGCACAGGGACAGGTACTGCTTCACCACCTCCGGGTCGGCGATGTTGGAGCAGCCCATGGCCCGCCCCTGGTCGTCCAGTCTGGCCAGCTCACCGATCTCCGCCTCCAGGGGAACGCCGAAGGCCCGGCAGACCTTCGCCACCTCCTCCGTTCTCCTGGCGTTCTCCTCCACGGGATAGGCGGAGCCGTCGTACATAATAGAGGTAAATCCGATCTTCAGCATTTCCATGCACCGCTCAAAGCTGTCCCCGTGGTCTAAGTGGACCGCCACGGGAACGGACACCTTATCTGCCATCCATTTTGCCGTCTCAAAGAACCAGTCGTGGCCGGAATACTCCCCCGTGCTCACATAGTGGGCCAGGATGATGGGGGATTTCAGCTCCTCCGCCGCCATACAGATGGCCCGGATGATGTCGTAGGTTCCGCCCTGGGTGTTGATTGCGGGCACCGCGTAGTGCCCCTCGTAAGCTTTTTTCAGCATGTCAAAACTTGTGGTAAGCACAGTTCTACCTCCTTAAAGTCATCAGATCTCCACTACAACTTTCAGATAATTGGCGGGATTCTTGATCATGTCCTGAATCACCGTCTCCACCTCGTCCAGCTTGCAGGTTCTGGTGGTGAGGGCGTCCACCGGCAGCTTGCCGTCGTGGATCAGCTGAATCGCTTCCGGGAACTTCTTGTTGGAGTTTCTGCTGGGAACCACGTCGATCTCCTTCTGCATCAGGCGCACGGTGTTGATCAGCACCGGGTCATGGGGCCAGCCGATGAGGGCGATTCTTCCGCCATGGCACACGTAGTCGTGCATCTTTCCCAAGATGGCGGGGGCTCCCGTACAGTCGATCATGGCCTCCGGCAGCTTGCCGTTCGTCACTTCCTTCAGATAGTCCTCCACGTTCCCCTCCTTGGAGTTGAACACGTAGGGAACGCCCATCTCCTTGGCCTCGTCCAGTCTCTCCTGGATGATGTCCACCAGGATGGGGGTTGCGCCGTAGTTGATGCAGGCGAAGGATGCCATCAGTCCGATGACGCCGGCGCCGAACACCACCACATGCTCGCCCGCTTTCACTCTGGCTCTGGTAGCTCCGTGCAGGCCGATGGTGAAGGGCTCCACCAGGGCTGCGTGGAGGAAGCTCATGTCGTCCGGGATCTTAAAGCACTGTCTGGTGGGATGGAGGAAGTACTCCGCCATCATACCGTCCTTGTGAACGCCGCACACGTGCAGGTCTGCGCAGTTGTTCCACCGCTCCTCGGCGCACATATGGCACTTTAAGCAGGGCACGTAGGGCTCCAGGGCAACGCGGTCACCCACCTTTAAGCCCTCAGGGTTCTCTCCCACCTCCACAACTACGCCCACGCCCTCATGGCCCAGGCCGTTGATGGGGTATTTCATGGTGGGGTTGACGCCCCGGTAAGCGGTCACGTCAGAACCGCAGATTCCGCACATTTCCATCTTGATAATTGCCTGACCGGGCTGCAGCTCCGGCTTCGAAAATTCCTTCAGTTCCAGCTGTCCAGGTTTTTCAATGCAAAGTACTTTCATAAAATTCAGTCCTCCTTTTACCACCATTTGATCTTATCTGTGATATAGTTTCTGTACTCAATGAATTTGGGGGATGTGATGTCCCTGGGTCTGGGCAGGTCGATGTAGACTTCCTCCTTGATCTTGGCCGGCTTGTTGGTCAAAATCAGCACCTTCTCCGCCAGGTACACGGCCTCCTCGATGTTGTGGGTGATGAAGATAACCGTACTTCCCAGCTCCTTCCACAGGCGCACCACCTCGTCCTCCAGGTAGAACCGCATCTTTACGTCCATCTGGCCGTAGGGCTCGTCCATGAGCAGCAGGTCTGGCTGCATGGCAAAGGATCTTCCGATGATGATTCTCTGCTCCGCGGACACGGACAGCTCGCCGGGGTAAGATTTCCGGCTCTCCTGCAGTCCCATGAGATCCAGGATCTGGTTCACCCGGCGGTCGATCTCGTCCTTCGGCACCTTCTTGATCTTCAGCCCGTAGGCGATGTTCTGCTCAACCGTCTGCCACGGCAGGGCGCTGGGCTCCTGGAACACGAAGGAGATGTTGTGCTTTCTGGGATCCGCCGGCACGCCGTCGATGTAGATGTCGCCGGCTGTGGGCATGTGAATTCTGGTGAGGCAGTTTAAGAATGTGGATTTTCCGCATCCGGTGGGGCCTACCACGCACACAAATTCTCCTTTTCGAATATTAAATGACATATCGTCCAGCACCAGCAGATCTCCGAACTTCTTTGTCAGGTTCTTCACTTCTACTTTTACTGGTCTGTTATCTTTTTCAGGCATACGCTCCTCCTCCTGGGATTAAATAGACAGATCCGTATTGTCGGAGATCACCGTCCGCAGCTCAAGGAATTCTCTGCTTACCATATCTCTCGGACGCGGAATATCGATGGGATACACCTCTTTCACCCTGGCCGGGCAGTCGCTGAGCAGGATGATCCGGTCGCCCAGATAGCAGGCCTCCTCGATGTTGTTGGTCACGAAGATAACCGTGCGCTTCTCCTGCTCCCACATCTTCAACAGGTCCTCCTGCATCTTATAGCGGGTCTGGGCGTCCAGCTTGCCGAAGGGCTCATCCATGATCAGAAGCTTGGGATCCGCCGCGTAGGCTCTGGCGATACCCACGCGCTGCTGCATGCCGCCGGACAGCTGTCTGGGATAATAGTCCTCAAAGCCCTCCAGGCCCACCAGCTTTATGTAGTGTCTGGCGATCTCCCGGCGCTCTTCCTTCTTCATTCCCCGGAACTTTAAGGCCAGCTCCACGTTCTCGATAACCGTCTTGAAGGACATCAGAGCCAGCTTCTGGAATACCATGCCGATCTCCGGGTTCAGTCCCTTCCACTCTTTTCCGTTGTAGATGATCTGTCCCTCTGTGGCGTCCTCCACCCCGGCGATGATATTTAACATAACCGTCTTGCCGCAGCGCCCGGGACCCAGGATGACCAGGAATTCTCCGTCATATACGTCAAAGCTCACATTGTCGATGGCTGTAAAATACCCCTTCTTGGAGAAAAAGGTCTTGGACAGATTGCGGATTTCCATTCTTTTTACTTGTTGTTCCATGGACACACCACCTTTTCCAGTTTTTGTAAGATCACTGCCAGGATTGCTCCGATCACAGCGATGGTGATTACGGACACCAGCACCAGGGACAGGTCGCTTCCCTGCCAGCCTCTGGTCACCAGGGAGCCCAGACCCTGCTGAGCGCCCATCATCTCTGCGGCCAGCACAGTGGTCCAGCCGGAGCTGACGGAGGTACGGATGCCGGCGAAGATGGACGGCAGAGCCGTGGGGATCACGATTTCTTTCAGAATCTGCTTGTTATTTCCGCCGAAGATACGTCCCACATGGATGTTGATCCGGTCCACCATCTCGATTCCGGCGGAGGTGTTGATCACCAGGGGAACGAAGGTTCCGATGAACACCAGGAGTACCTTGGGGAACTCGCCCAGTCCGAACCACATGATCACGATGGGGATCCACGCGATGGGCGGGATGGGGCGGATGACTTCAAAAATGCTGCCGAAGAAGGCTCTGGCCCAGCGGCTCCAGCCGATGAGGATACCGAAGGCGATACCGAAGGCCCAGGAGATCAGCAGGGCGATCAGCACCCGGCGAAGGCTGGCCCAGGCGTGGCCGATCAGCGTGGTCTTGGCGATGGGTCTTGTAAAGGTCCGGATGAAACGCTCCCACACGTCCCAGGGAGCCGGCATCAGGTCCGGATGGCTGGCTGAGAATGCGATCCAGCCGACGACGATCACGAGAATTGCCAGCACGGGAAGGCCCCAGTACAGCACGTTCCGGATCATTTTCTGTTTGCTGCTCATTCTATCCATATGCGCCCTCCTAACGATTTACCTTCCAGCGAAGGAAGTAGCTCTCACAGCGGGACAGGATTGCCGAAAGGATTGCTCCGATGGCGCCGATCACCACCATACCCACGATTACGATATCCGGTCTGGCCACGGTACGTCCGATCTGGATCATGTAGCCCAGTCCGGCGCTGGCCGCCAGCATCTCAGCGGCTACCAGAGTGGACCAGGAGTTGCCCAGCGCCACGCGGATGCCCGCAAATACCATGGGAAGAGAGGACGGAATTCCAATTTTCCAGAAAATCAGCCAGTTGGGAGCTCCGAAGGTTCTGGACACATCGATGAGCACCTGGCTGGTGAGCTTGATTCCCGTGTAGGAGTTGATCACACAGGGAACGAAAGCCGTGAAAAAGATGATCAGGGCCTTTGCCTTCAGGCCAACGCCCATCCACACCACTACCAGGGGAATCCAGGCGATGGGGGGAACGGGGCGAACCAGCTCAAAGATGGGACGGATGAAACGCTCCGCGTAGGTCCACCAGCCCATGAGGAGTCCCAGGGGAACCCCGATGATGATCGCCACACAGAAACCGGACAGAGCCACCTGAAGGCTGGCCAGGATGTTGGTTCCCAGCACGTTGCCGTCCGGCACCGTATTTGAAAATTTGTCAACCAGGGTGGCCAGCACCGTCGTGGGCGGGGGAAGCAGGCGAGAGTCCACCAGCCCAAGCATTACCACTCCCTGCCAGATGATCAGCACCGTCAGAATGCCGGCTGCGCTGAGCAGCATGTACTTCACATTGTCGCGCTTCTGCTGCTCCAGATACTCTGACCATTTGGCTTCCAGATTCTTTTTATCTGCTGCCATACACATTCTCCTTTTTCATTTCTAAATATCAGGGCCGCCGCCCCGCCTGGTCTCCCGCCGTAGGGAAACCAGGTTCCGGGAGCGGCGGCCGGATATCTGCCCGCGGACGCTTTTTCCGCAGATGACTTCTACATTTATTCAGCTGTGGTTCCAGACTCAGCCAGCACTTCGTTCAGCAGCTTGGAGTCCACGTGACCTGCAAACTTCTCCAGGTCTCCCTCCTCGTAGTTGCCGCACTGGATGAAGAAATCCAGAACATCGCTCATCTTCTGCTCCATCTCGGAAACGCCGCCATCTCCGGCCTCCATCATGGCAACAGACTCGTCCAGGGTGAAGTAGGTGTCGGCCTCCACGTACATCTTGGTGGTCTCCTCGTCCATGGAGCTTCCGTTCTCGTCGTTCATAGCCATGCAGTACTCCACGGCGCCCTCCGGGTTCTCTCTGATCCAATCCATGGCTCTGTAGTATTCCTTGATGAACACCTTCATCGCCTCATACTTCTCCGGATCCGCGTAGCTGTTCTTGTTGGCCACGAAATGGCACATCAGACCGGAATCTACCAGGGGACCGCTGGACACAGGCGTGTACTTGTCCGGCTCCACCATCATGCGGAAGGTTCCGCCGGCTCCCGTCAGCACGCAGGCGTCGCCCTCGCCGGCGATGAACGCGCTGTAGGCGGTAGCGGGATCCATGGCGATGAACTCCACGTCAGACTGGGTCAGGCCAAATCCCTCCAGGGTTTTTACAAATACGTACTGCGTTACGCTTCCGGTGTTGCACAGCACGGATTTGCCCTTCCAGGTGTCGGCTGTGCCGTAGATCTCGTCGCTGTAGGTGTTGTTGCCGGTGCCGGCCGCCACGATGTCGGAATCATTTCTGGTGAACACCACCTGGGTGCCGTCGTCGGTGTTGCTGGCTCCCAGAACCACCGCGTCGTATCCCAGAACTCCGGCGAACACGCCGCCGATTCCTGTACAGCCGATGTCCCAGCCGTCAGCGGAAAGGGACTCCATCTGCACCGGGCCGTTGGTGAACAGCTGCTCGCTGATGCTCAGGCCCGCCTCGTCAAAGTAACCCTCCTGCTGAGCCACATAGATGGGCAGCCAGTTCAAGCTGCCGCCGATTCCGGATACCGTCAGCTCATACTGGGCGTCTCCGCCTCCGCTCGTCTCTCCGCCGCCGCAGCCCGCGAGAGCCCCCGTACACATCGCCACTGTCAACCCCATCGCTGCCAATGCCTTCAACTTCATAAAACATCCTCCTCCTTGAAAAATAATAATGATACATTGTTTTGCGTTCGCCGCTTTTAGTCAAATTTATGTTACACCGCTGTCCATATCGTAAGCTCATTATAAAAAATATATAAACAAAAATCAAATGTTTTTTACGCAAACGTTTGCTATATTGTGATGTTTGTGCTATAATTCAATTATTGAAAACCCTATTTTTATCGTTAATTAATAAACGAACGAAAGGAGGCCCCATGACACTGAAAGAAATTGCACAAAAAGCCGGTGTATCCATCTCCACCGTCTCCCGGGTAATCAACAATCAGAACTCCAAGGCGGCCAGCAAAGAGGTGCAGGACCGCATCTGGCAGATTGTCCGGGAGACCGGCTACACCCCCAACATCTCCGCAAAAAGTCTGCAAAAAGGAGAGCAAACTCCCATCAACACCCGCTCTCTGGCCTGCCTCTTTGCCCGGACCCCCGACTCCCCCAACGACCCCTTCTTCTCCTCCCTGGCCCGCAGCGTGGAGACTGCCGCCTACCAGCAGAATTACCTGGTCAAGTCCTCCTTCACGGCCTTTGACCTGACGGAAACCTCCTCCAACATCCGCATGTTCATGGATCCGTCCATCAACGGGGTGGCAGTCCTCGGCCGGATCGACAAGGCCGGCCTGAAATTTTTAAAGCAGCACTGCCGCTTTGTGGCCTACACCGGCCTAAACGAGATCAACGCCAAGTACGACCAGATCCTCTGCGACGGCTACCAGGCCGCCGTCACCGCCGTGGAGCACCTCATCAGCCTGGGGCACCGCCACATCGGCTACATCGGGGAGACCGACAACGAGACCCGCTACCAGGGCTATCAGGACGCCCTGGAGAGCCATCATCTCCCCTGCAGCCCCTCCTACGTGGCCTCCGTCCCCCAGACCTCCAGCGGCGGCTTAAAGGGCGCCCTGAAGCTTCTGGAACAGCAGCCCCTTCTCACCGCATTTTTCTGCAGCAACGACGTGACCGCCATCGGCGCCATGCGCGCCATCCGGGACAAGGGCCTGCGCATCCCCAAAGACATCTCTGTGATCAGCATTGACGACATCGACACCGCCCAGTACTTATCCCCCATGCTCACCACCATCCATGTGCCCATAGAAGAGATGGGCCAGATGACCGCCAAGATCCTCATCGACCGGATCACCGGCGGGCACACCCTGCCCATGAAAATATTTCTCCCCTTCTACCTCTGCCAGAGGGAGAGCTGCGCTCCCCCCAGGGTCCCCGGGACCAGAGATTAAAACGTGTGGGCTGCAGCCGCAAAAAAGCCCTGGAAGCGGGCCTGCGCATTTTGCGAGGCGCCTCCAGGGCATTTGCCTGTCCGTCCTATTTCTTTTTCCGGCTCTTTCTCCACTCCGCCGCGCTCTCCAGCGCCTCGTGGAGCAGGAGCACTCCCCCTCCCAGGAGGATAAACACGTCCCCCAGGTTGAAGATCACCTTTTTCAGCCGTCCCAGGTTGATGGAAAAATAGTCCACCACGTAGCGGCGGAAAATCCGGTCGTAGATGTTGCTGAGGGCGCCGGCCAGGGTCAGGGCGAAGCCCAGCTTCTCCATCCGATGGCCCTTTTTCTGGAGGAGCCAGAACAGAACGCCCCCCACCGCCGAGGCCATCATCAGGGGAATCATCCGCACCGCCTCCGGATATCCCTTTAAAAAGCCAAAGGGCAGGCCCTCATTGTGGCTCTTGTGAACCTCGATCCATCCCTTTTTATCCAATTTCCAGGGGAACTCCCCCTCGTCTCTGCTCTCAATCTCCGCCTTCAGCGCCAGGTCCGTCAGCGTCAGAAAACCTGTCAGCCCCAAAAATGTCATAGCCCCGCCTCCTGTCTCTCTTTTCTCCATTGTACTATCCCAGCGTCTCTCCGTCCAGCAAAAACCATCTTTTGACGAAGAATTTTCCCCATTCTCCCCGCATAGTCTGAAAAAAACGGTATTTTTATGGAAATCTGTCCCTCCGCCTCTTCCCCGGAAGAATTTGCCGATTTTATCGCGCCCCACAACAACTATTCCATCGAGTTTCTGAGGGAGATCACCGGCTCCCCCTGCGTGGATCTGATCAACCGCCAGTACGCCGTGGTCTCCCTCCCCCTAAGCCAGGCTCTCCCCCTCTCCCTCTCCGCCTATTCTTACGCATCCATCCCCAAATTATACACCCTCCTGGACACCTCCGCCCTGGAGGCGGCCGGCATCCTGGCCGTCCTCTCCCAGCCCTCCCTGAGCACCGGCGGCGAGGGGGTGATGATCGGCTTCGTGGACACCGGCATCGACTACTGCAGCCCGCTGTTTGTCTCCCCCGGCGGGCGCACCCGCATCCTGGGCATCTGGGATCAGACTCTGCCGGCGGAGGGGGAGCGGCAGTTCTTCGGAGAACCCTCCCCCTTCTCCGGCTTCGCCGACTCCTCCTTCTCCTACGGCCGCGCCTTCACCGAGGAGGAACTCAACGCCGCCCTGGCCGCCGAGGATCCCCTCTCCCTGGTCCCCACCAGGGACGAGAACGGCCACGGCACCTTCCTGGCCGGGGTGGCCGCCGCCGGCCAGACGGAGGGGAGCTCCTTTTTCGGGGCCGCCCCCGCCTGCCGCCTGGGCGTTGTGAAATGCCGCCCGGCCAAACGGTACCTCCGGGATTTCTATCTCCTGGCCGACGGCGCCCAGGCCTACCAGGAGAATGACATTATGATGGGGATCAAATACCTCCTGCTGCTGGCGGCGTCCCGCCGTCTGCCCCTGGTTCTCGTGCTGGGCCTGGGCACCTCCCAGGGCAGCCACGAGGGCACATCCCCCCTGGGCAAAATGCTGGGGCAGCTGGCGGAACTCTCCGGCGTCATCCCCGTCCTGGCCGCCGGAAATGAGGCGGCCAAGGGGCGCCACTTTCTGGGGACTCTGGGCCAGGGCGCAGAGTACGAGGACGTGGAGCTGCGGGTGGACGAGGAGGAGCGGGGGTTTGTCATGGAACTCTGGGCCAGGGACCCGGAGCTCTACACCGTCGGCTTCCTCTCCCCCACAGGGGAGCGGATCGCCCGCATCCCTCTAAGCTTCACCGCGGACACCCCCATCCGCTTTCTCCTGGAACAGACGGTCATCACCGTCACCTACGTCAACGCCGAGGCCGGCTCCGGCAGCCAGCTGATTTTCATGCGCTTTGAGGCCCCCACCGCCGGCATCTGGCAGATCCGGGTCTACAGCAGCCTGCTCATCACCGGGGAATTTCACATCTGGCTCCCCCCTGGAAGCTTCATCTCCGACGGCACCCAGTTTCTCCGTTCCAGCCCGGACACCACCGTCACCGACCCCGCCAACGCCCCCCTCCCCATCACCGTGGGCGCCTGCAACCACCGGGATGACAGCATCTACCTGGGCTCCGGCCGGGGATTTTCCCGAAACGGCAAGGTCAAGCCCGAGCTCGCCGCCCCCGGGGTGGATATCTCCGGCCCAGGCCGCAGCCCCATCCCCTGCGGCCTGGAGCAGACACTCCGCACCGGCACCAGCGCAGCGGCGGCCATCACCGCCGGGGCCGTGGCCTGCCTGGTCTCCTGGGGACTGAAAAACGGCCATCCGGAGATGGCCGCCGCTGCCCCCGTGAAATCCTACCTGGTGCGGGGGGCAAAGAGAAATCCAGCCTACTCCTACCCCTCCAGAGAGTGGGGGTATGGAGAGCTGGATCTCTATCAGACATTTCTGCGCATGCGGGAGTAGGTCCCGGCGGGGAAAAGCCGCCCCGGCGGAGAGGGGCTGCTTCCCGCCTCCGCCAGGCCGCGCCTTCGCCTCAGCCCCGCATCTCGATGAGCGGGCCGCCCCGCTTCTCCAGGTAAGCCCGGGTAATGGTGACGGAGCCGATCCCCGGGTCCTTGGGAATCTCATACATGATGTCCAGCATGAAATCCTCCAGGATGGCCCGCAGCGCCCTGGCTCCCGTCTCCTTCTTTAAAGCCTCCTCGGCGATCCACTCTAAGGCGCCGTCCTCAAACACCAGCCGGACCTCATCCAGCTCCAGCAGCTTCACGTACTGCTTTAAAATGGCGTTCTTCGGCTCCTTCAAGATCTTCACCAGGAGATCCTTGGTGAGCTTCTGCAGGGTCACCGTCACCGGCAGGCGGCCGAGGAACTCCGGGATCATGCCGAAGGCCCGCAGATCCTCGTTGGTCACCTTGGAGAGGATGTCCGGGTCGCTGTCGTACTGATCCTTCAGGGCGGAGTCGAAGCCGATGGTGGACTTCTTGGTCAGCCTCTCCTTGATGATATCCTCCAGGTCCGGGAATGCGCCGCCGCAGATAAACAGGATGTTGTCCGTGTTCACCGTCTCCATGGGCGTCAGGGCGTTCTTCTGGTTGGAGCCCACCGGCACCTCCACCTTGGCCCCCTCCAGCAGCTTCAGAAGCTCCTGCTGCACCGACTCCCCGCTCACATCCCGGGTGTTGACCGTTTTCTTCTTGGCAATCTTGTCGATCTCGTCGATGAAGACGATCCCCCGCTCCGCCCGGTCCACGTCGTTTCCGGCGGCGGCCAGGAGCTTGGAGATCACGCTCTCGATGTCGTCGCCGATGTAGCCCGCCTCCGTCAGGGAGGTGGCGTCGGCGATGGCCAGGGGCACGTTCAACAGCCTGGCCAGGGTCTTGACCAGGTAGGTCTTGCCGCTGCCGGTGGGGCCGATCATCAGGATGTTGGATTTCTCAATCCGCACATCCCCCGCGTCCTCCCCCTTGGCCGCCATGTACACCCGCTTGTAGTGGTTGTACACCGCCACGGCGATCACCTTCTTGGCCCTCTCCTGGCCGATCACGTACTCGTCCAGCCGGTGCTTGATCTCGTGGGGAGCCGGGATGTCCTTCAGCTCAAAATCCGCCTTTTTCTCCTCCCTGCGCTTCTTCACCTTCTGCTTCTGGGGGATCCCCATGCCGGGGATATCCATATTTTTCAGGTCGCTGAAATTCATATTCATGTAGGGCATATTCTGGATCTTCGACCAGTCCAGGCTGCCGTTGGTCACCGAGTCAAATGCCTTCTGCATGCAGTCGTGGCAGAGGTACATGTTCCCCGGCATGGAGATCATCTTCCCCGCCTTGCTCTCCGGCCGGCGGCAGACGTAGCAGACCTTCTCGTACTCGTCGTCCTTCCCGTCCCCGGAAGCATCGCCGAGCTGTCCGTTTTCCATTAATTCTCTTTCTCTGTCGTCCAATTCCTCATCCTCCGATTATCGTCCCGCGCCCGCAGCCGCCGTCTCCGCCGCAGGCACACGCCTCGATGTCTCAATCAGCGCCGCCGTCCCCAGGAGCGGGAGGGCGCACAGCCAGATACTCCTCGTCCCCCACAGCAGGCTGGCCCCGTAGCCCGCAGCCACGCCCACGTGGAAATACAGCAGCGTGCCGCCGTAGAACAGGGCCTTCTCCAGCTTCTTTTCCCTCCCCGCCTCCTCTTTTCCGCTGAGCAGATAGTCGGCAAAGGATGTCACCGTCTGCTTCAGGTTGTTGGTGGAAAAAATGGTGGCGCTCACGTAGCCCTTGGCCCCCGTGAAGGTGCACCACTGGAAGGCCGTGGCGAAAAATACCGGGTAGAGGGCCACAAAGGGGTTTACCTCCGCCGGGATCAGCCCCATGACCGCCGCCACCGCCAGATCGATGGCGATGGCCGTGTACTCCAGGTTCCAGCTGGTCTTCTTCTCCAGCGCCACATAGAGCACCATGGCCGCCCCGTAGAAGACCAGGGCCAGCACCCGCAGGGAGATCTCCATGGGATCCCGCCCCAGGAAATCACACACCAGTTCAATCAGGTTGGAGGTCTGGGCTGAGCCAAAGACCCCCATCCGGTTTATCACGGCGTACACGCCGAAAAATCCTCCGCACAGTGCCATCATGTGATGGATCTGCACTCCGTATCTCCGTTCCATACTTGTCTCCTCCCTGAGCACCTGCTAAAAATGCTCTGGGCGGCTTCCAGAACCACTGTCTGGAAACCACTCAGAGCATTCGCGTCCTTCTTACTCCTCCGGCTTCTCAATCTCCACGATGGCAGCCTTCTGCATGGGGATGCGGCAGTTCTTGTTGCTGCCGAACTCCACGATCACCGTGTCCTCCGTCATGTCGATGATCACGCCGTAAAATCCGCTGCTGGTGAGAACGCTGTCTCCCACTGCCACGCTGGCCAGCAGAGCATCTCTCTGCTTCTTCTCCTTGTTCTGGGGCCGAATGACCATAAAATACATCAAAGCGGCGAAGAAAAGAATGTACCCAATTAATACCATGTTGCTCATTTTTAAAACTCCTCCTTGTTCGCGTCCTGCGCCTTGCCCGGACCGCTATGCGTCTTCTTTCTGTCCTCTCGTCATACCTTCCAGTTTTTCCTTCTTGTACTCGGCATAACGGTGGTTCTCGATTGCATCGCGAATCTCTTCCATCATTTTATTATAAAAGTACAAATTATGCAATACACATAATCGCATCCCCAGCATTTCTTTTGCCTTCAGCAGATGACGGATGTAGGCCCTGCTGTAGGAACGGCAGGCCGGGCACTGGCAGCCCTCCTCGATGGGCCGGGGATCCAGCTCGTATTTCCGGTTAAACAGATTCAGCTTGCCGTGGTTGGTGTACACGTGGCCGTGGCGGCCATTTCTGGACGGGTACACACAGTCGAAGAAATCCACGCCCCGGTCCACCGCCTCCAGGATGTTGGCCGGCGTCCCCACCCCCATCAGGTAGGTGGGCTTGTTCTCCGGCAGGTGGGGCACCACCTCGTCCAGGATGTGGTACATCTCCTCGTGGGTCTCCCCCACAGCCAGCCCCCCCACGGCGTAGCCGTCCAGGTCCATCTGGGCGATCTCCTCCGCGTGGGCGATGCGGATGTCCGGGAAAATCGCCCCCTGGTTGATGCCGAAGAGCAGCTGATGGCGGTTGACCGTGTCCTCCAGGCTGTTTAACCGCTCCATCTCCGCCTTGCACCGGGCCAGCCACCTCGTGGTGCGGGCCACGGAGTTCTCCACGTACTTCCGGTCCGCCAGGGCCGGGATGCACTCGTCAAAGGCCATGGCGATGGTGGAGCCCAGATTGGACTGGATCTGCATGCTCTCCTCCGGTCCCATGAAGATCTTGCGGCCGTCGATGTGGGAGTTGAACCAAACCCCCTCCTCCTTGATCTTCCGCAGGCCCGTCAGGGAGAACACCTGGAATCCGCCGGAGTCCGTGAGGATGGGCCGATCCCAGTTCATAAACTTGTGCAGGCCGCCGAACTGCTTGATCAGCTTGTCCCCCGTCCTCACGTGGAGATGGTAGGTGTTGGACAGCTCCACCTGGGTGCCGATGCCCCGCAGGTCGTCGGTGGACACCGCCCCCTTGATGGCCCCCACGGTGCCCACGTTCATAAACACCGGCGTCTGGATGGTGCCGTGGACCGTCTTCATCTCCGCCCGCTTGGCGCGGCCGTCTTTCGCTATTACCTTATACTCTGCCATGAAACGGCTCTCCTTCCCGATTTACGCCTGGGCGCCGTCCCCGTCCGCCAGGGCCGCCTTGATCATGATCGCACACTCAATTCTCTTCTTCTGCATCTCGCAGCCGATGTCGTAGGCGTCCGTGATGGAGCCGTGGAACTTGTAGGAGTTGGCCGCGCAGCCGCCGCTGCAGTAGAAGCGGGCGAAACAGTTTTTGCACTTGTCCTTGGCGTACACGTTGCACAGCTTGAACTCATCCCGCACCGCCGTGTTGGTGATGCCCTCGTCCACGTTGCCCAGGAGGAAGCCCTCCTCGCCCACAAACTGGTGGCAGGGATAGAGATCTCCCCAGGGCGTCACCGCCAGGTACTCCGTGCCGGAGCCGCAGCCGGACAGGCGCTTGGCCACGCAGGGACCCTGGTTCAAATCGATCATGAAGTGGAAGAAGGTGAATCCTCTCCCCTCCCGCCAGCGCCGGATGTACTCCTTGGCCAGGTTGTCGTACTCCTCCATGATCTGGGGCAGATCCTCCTCCCGGATGGCGAAGGGCTCATCCGGCAGGGAGACCACCGGCTCGATGGACATTTTCTTAAAGCCCAGGTCCGCAAAGTGGAGCACATCCTTGGAGAAATCCAGATTCTTCCTGGTGAATGTTCCCCGGACATAGTAGTCCTTGTCGCCTCTCAGCTCGGCGAATTTCTGGAACTTGGGCACGATCAGGCTGTAGCTGCCCTTTCCGTTTCGGAACGGGCGCATGTAGTCGTTCACCTCCGGCCTGCCGTCCAGGCTCAGCACCACGTTGCTCATCTCCCGGTTGCAGAACTCCATGATCTCGTCGTTGAGCAGCACGCCGTTGGTGGTGATGGTGAAGCGGAACTTCTTGTTGTGGGCCTCCTCCTGGGAGCGGCCGTACTCCACCAGGCGCTTCACCACGTCCCAGTTCATCAAGGGCTCGCCGCCGAAGAAGTCCACCTCCAGGTTCCTGCGGTTTCCGGAGTTGGCGATGAGGAAATCCAGGGCCTTCTTTCCCACCTCATAGCTCATGAGGGCCCGGCGGCCGTGGTACTCTCCCTCCTCGGCAAAGCAGTAGCGGCAAGCCAGGTTGCAGTCGTGGGCGATGTGCAGGCACAGGGCCTTCACCACCGTCTTCCTCTGCTTGAAGTCCGTCACATACTGGGAGTAGGTGTCCTTGGTAAACAGCTCCTCCCGGTCGATCAGCTCCTGGATATCCCCCAGGGCCTCCCGGATCTCCGCCTCCGGGTAGCGGTCCCGCAGCGCCTCCATCGTTCTCTGCACTGCCGTCTCCGGGAGCTTCTCCGGCTTCTCAAGCTCCCCGATCTCCCGGTCCAGCACCGCCACCATATCGTAAATCATATCGTCCACCACATGGACGGATCCGCTGTTCACATCCATAACGATGTCGTATCCGTTATTCTTGTACTGATGAATCACTCGTATTCTCCTTCTCTCACAAATTTTCGTGCTTTAACGCAGAAAGGTATTCTCCATAACGCAAAACTGCCCCTGCGGCCGAAAACCGCAGGGGTCCCTCATTCGTCTGTGTTCTGCTTTCCGCCTGTGAGCGGGCCCTTAAGCCGGCCGATTAGCGGTTGCTGTTCTCGCAGCTCTGATTTCCCACTGTGCAGGAAGTCTTGCAGGCAGACTGGCAGGAAGTCTGGCACTCGCCGCAGCCGCCCTTTTTCATGGTGTCTTTTAAGGTATTGGAATTCAAGGTCTTTACACGCGTCATAGTTCATCATCCTCCTGAGATTTTATTGAATTTCCTAGCGATTATACCATATGTCCAGGGCCTTCGCAAGGTTTTTCGCACCGGTTCATATTCTGTCCTCCCCGAGAATATAATTCACCATAATCCAACGAAAAGGAGCCTTCTGCATGGGACGTTCGAAACTGAATCTCACCGTCCGCTCCCTCTTTGTATCCTATCTCCTGGCCGCCCTCCTTCTGGCCGCCCTGGCCTTTCTCCTCTATCGATTCCACCTGGAGGAGCGCACCGTCAGCCTGGCCGTAAACGGCATCTACGTGCTCACCTGCTTTCTGGGGGGCTTTCTCATGGGAAAGGGCGCCCGCCAGCGCCGCTTTTTCTGGGGCCTTCTCCTGGGATGCCTCTACTTTGCCGTGCTGTTTGCCGCCTCCTGCCTGGCCGGCCGGGGGCTTCCCCGGGACCTTGGCCAGCTGGCCGGCACCCTCGTCCTCTGCGCCGCCAGCGGCTGCCTGGGTGGGATGTTCAGCTGACGCCCGGCAGACGCTCAGCTGACGCCCGGCAGCCGTCCAACCCACTGTCGGTGATCATCCGTCCAACATGCGCCGCAAAGGGCGGGGGACGCCACGGACAAAGGCGGGGGAGCCCCCGGGCATACGCCCGGGAGACTCCCCCTTTTCTCCGTCCAGTCCGCAGAGCCAGACAGACCTTCTCCTGTTTTTATCGGGTCACGGCTGTTCCGTTTTCCGCCCAGTGGCCGTCCCCATTTACCTGGTAGCCGTCCACCGTGACATTTTTCTTCATGGCGCCCCTGGTGCCGTCGGAAACCTCATTGAA
>DXEU01000013.1 GCA_019114845.1 Candidatus Lachnoclostridium stercoripullorum
CCTTCTCGCTTTCCCTTCGCCGGGCTAAGCTCGAATCCGCTTCGCTCCTTCTCGCTTTCCCTTCGCCGGGCTAAGCTCGAATCCGCTTCGCTCCTTCTCCGCTTTCCCTTCGCCGGGCTAAGCTCGAATCCGCTTCGCTCCTTCTCGCTTTCCCTTCGCCGGGCTAAGCTCGAATCCGCTTCGCTCCTTCTCGCTTTGCGGCATTCGCCGCATGATAGGAAATGTCCAGGGATGTTTCGGTGAGTAAACTCCCCAAACACCCCTGAACATTTCCTATCGCCCGGCTCATTGCTAGATAATAATACAAATCATTCCGCCGTTGCTGTCGTTGATGATTTTCTGCAGGGTGTCCTGGAGTTTCATCTGGCAGTCCTCGGTCATCTGGGAGATTTTGGCCTGGATGCCGTCCTCCACGATCTGCTCGATGGATTTCCCAAATATGTTGGTGTTCCAGATTCCGTCCTCGCTGGCCCTGGCGTTTTCTTTTATGTAGGCGATCAGATCCTGGGCCTGCTGCTCATTTCCCACAATGGGGGCGATCTCCGTCTCGATATGTGCCTTGATCAGGTTGATGGAGGGTGCTTCCGCCTTCATCTTTACTCCATACTTGTTTCCGTGGCGGATCACCTCCGGCTCATCCAGAAGGATCTCCGACCGGTCCGGCGTGACCACCCCGTAGCCCTTTAACCGCACCTGGCTCAAGGCATTCTGCACCTTCTCGTACTCCGCCCGCATGTTCGCCAGCTGGCAGAGCGTGGTCATCAGCTGGTACTCCCCCTCAATGGGGATCCCCACATAGTCGCTGAGGATCTGATAATAGTAGCTGTCGTCCACGTCCACATCCACGGCCACGCTGCCGTCGGACATCTCCATCTCCCTTATCTTCATGCCCCGGATGGCCTCCGCCCCGGCCCCGGAGAGCTCCGCGGCCACATCCTTCATGTGGGTCACCTTCTTCAATATTTCCCTGGCCGCCTGGATCACCTGGCCCTTCAGCCAGTGGCCGGCCGGCAGGATCTCCAGCCATTTGGGAATATAGAAATCCATCTCCGTCACGGGAAATTCCTTCAGAACCTTCTCCAGAATCCGGCTGATGTCCTCCTTCTTCAGCTGCTCGCAGTTCACCGGCAGCACCGTCACCCCGTATTTTTCCTCCATCTCCCCGGCCAGCCGCTCCGTCTCCTCAGAGCAGGGGTACATGGAATTTAAAATCATGATGAACGGCTTTCCCAGGTTTTTCAGCTCGTTCACTGTCTGCTCCTCCGCCGGTATGTAGCTGCCGCGCCTCAGATCCCCGAAGGATCCGTCCGCCGTGACCACCACCCCGATGGTGGAGTGGTCCCCGATGACCTTCCTGGTGCCGATCTCTGCCGCCTTCGTGAAGGGGATCTCATAGTCAAACCAGGGGGTTTTCACCAGCCGCTCCTCATCGTTCTCAATGTGGCCGCTGGCCCCGTCCACCATAAATCCCACGCAGTCGATGAGGCGGACCCTGGCCGAAATCCCGTCCCCCAGCTGGATGGAGGCCGCCTCCTTGGGGATAAATTTGGGTTCCGTGGTCATGATCGTCCGCCCCGCCGCGCTCTGGGGCAGCTCATCCCTTGTCCTGGCCTTCTGATGTTCATCGCCAAGTTCCGGGAGCACCAGCGTCTCCATGAATCGCTTGATGAAGGTGGATTTCCCTGTGCGCACCGGCCCCACGACGCCGATGTAGATCTCTCCCCCCGTCCTGGCCTGGATATCCTTGTATACATTAAAACTGTCCATAAAAATACCCCCTTGCTGTACTGTTACAGTATATGCAGGGGGGTTTTGGCTATTCACTCAAATATGCTTTTTTCACGGAGTCGTCGTTCATCAGATCCGAGGCCTTTCCGGAGAGCACGATGTTGCCGGTCTCCAGGACATAGGCCTGGTCGGCGATGGAGAGCGCCTTCTTGGCGTTCTGCTCCACCAGCAGCACCGTGGTTCCGCTGGCGTTGATGTCCTGAATAATCTTAAAAATCTCCGCCACATAGAGGGGGGATAATCCCATGGACGGCTCATCCATGACGATCATCTTCGGCCTGGACATCAGTGCCCGCCCCATGGCCAGCATCTGCTGCTCTCCTCCCGAGAGGGTTCCCGCCAGCTGGCTCTTTCTCTCCTCCAGCCTGGGGAAGCGCTTATAGATCTCCTTTAGGGTCTCCTCGATGCCGTCCTTGTCCTTTCGGGTGTAGGCTCCCATTTTCAGGTTTTCCAGCACCGTCAGCTGGGCAAATACCCTGCGCCCCTCAGGCACGTGGGCCAGTCCCATGGACACGATCCTGTGGGCAGGCACCTTTGTGATGTCGGTGCCAGCGAATTCGATGGTCCCCGTCCTGGACGGGATCATGCCCGTAACCGTCTGCAGCGTGGTGGTCTTTCCGGCCCCGTTGGCGCCGATGAGAGCCACGATCTCTCCCTCTTTTACCTCAAAGGAGATCCCCTTTACCGCCTGGATCATCCCGTAGTTGACCGTCAGATCCGTCACTTTTAACATTGCCATTTTTCCGTTCCTCCTACTCGCCCAGATAGGCGGTGATCACCTTCGGGTCGTTGAGCACCTGGGCCGGCGTCCCGCTGGCCAGCTCTGTCCCGAAATTCAACACGGTCAGATACTCACAGATGCCTGCCACCAGCTTCATATCATGCTCGATCAGAAGAATGGTGATGTGATACTTTTCCCGGATCAGACGGATGGTCTCCATCAGCTCCGCCGTCTCGTTGGGGTTCATGCCCGCCGCCGGCTCATCCAGGAGCAGCAGCCTGGGGCTTGTGGCCAGGGCTCTGGCGATCTCCAGCTTTCTCTGCTGCCCGTAGGGGAGGTTGGTAGCCAGGGTGTCCGCAAAGCCGTCCAGGTCGAAGACCTTTAAGATCTCCATGGCCTTCTCGTCCATCTCACGCTCCCGCCTTTTGTAGACCGGGCCGTGGAAAAAGCAGGACAGCTCTGAATATTTCACGTGGTTGTGGAGAGCCGCCTTCACGTTGTCCAAAACCGTCATCTTCCCGAACAGCCGGATGTTCTGAAAGGTTCTGGCCACTCCGCACCGGCAGATCTCCGCCGGCCCCTTGCCCACCAGACTCTTTCCGTCCAGGGTGATGGTGCCCAGAGTGGGCTTGTACACGCCTGTGAGGAGGTTGAAGACGGTGGTCTTCCCCGCTCCGTTGGGGCCGATGAGGCCGTAAAGCTGCCCCTCTTCGATGGACACATTGAAGGCGTCCACCGCCTTCAGGCCGCCGAAGGAAATTCCCAGATTTTTAACTTCCAGCAATGCCATAGCCCTACGCCTCCTTTCTTCCCAGTTTCCGGAAGGTGCGGTTCATCATCAGCCCCTCCTTGATCTTTGAATTGTTGAAAATCATCATGGCAATCAGCACGATGGCGTACAGCAGCATGCGCAGATTGTCCGTCCCCCGCAGAAGCTCCGGGAGAACCGTCAGAATCACTGCGGCGATGATGGAGCCGCGGATGCTTCCCATGCCGCCCAGCACCACGATCACCAGGATCTCAATGGATTTGTTGTAGTCGAAGGTGCCCGGCTTCAGCAGGCCGATGTTGTGGGCGTAGATCACTCCCGCCACGCCAGCGAAGAAGGCGGAGAACACGAAGGCCTTCACCTTGTAGTAGCTCACCGGAATGCCGATGGACTCCGCGGCGATGTCGTTGTCGCGGGTGGCCGTGATGGCCCGCCCATCCCTGGAGTTCATCAGGTTGGTCACCGCCAGCACCGTCACCACCATGAGGATGAACACCACCGTGTAGTTGGTATAGTTGGAGTAGAGGGGAATCTTGGTCAGTCCCCTGGCCCCGTTGGTGATCTCCATGGAGTTGATCACGGATTTGATGATCTCTCCGAACGCCAGGGTCACGATGGCCAGGTAATCTCCCCTCAGGCGCAGCACGGGGACGCCGATGATAAATCCGAACAGGGCCGCCATGAGGCCGCCGCACAGCAGCGCC
Source organism: Candidatus Lachnoclostridium stercoripullorum (assembly GCA_019114845.1). GTDB lineage: Bacteria > Bacillota > Clostridia > Lachnospirales > Lachnospiraceae > Lachnoclostridium_A > Lachnoclostridium_A stercoripullorum. The sequence goes on from DXEU01000013.1 coordinate 3,983, forward strand.
AGGGCAAACGCCACAGCCGCCGGGAGAATCTCCGTCTTGCCGAAATTCAGGGAGATCAGGGCGCCTGTGTAGGCGCCGATGGACATAAATCCCGCGTGGCCCAGGGTCAGCTCGCCGAGGAAGCCCGTCACCAGGTTCAGGGACACCGCCAGCATGATGTTGACCGCGATGGGCACCAGCAGGGAGGTGTACTGACGGTTCAGCACCTCGCTCTGCAGCAGGACAGTCACCAATATGTAGGACAGGACGATCACCGCCGTGCGGAACCACACCTGCCTGTTTGCAATCTTTTTCATTCCTTCCACCTACACTTTCACCAGAGTCTTTTTGCCCAGCAGTCCGGCCGGCCGCACCAGCAGCACCACCACCAGCACGCCGAACACGATGGCGTCCGCCAGCTCCGTGGAGATGTACGCCTTGGCCATGCTCTCGATGAGCCCCAGCACGATTCCCCCCAGCATGGCGCCCGGCACGCTTCCGATGCCGCCCAGCACCGCCGCCACGAAGGCCTTGATGCCCGGGAGGGCCCCCAGGGTGGGCCGCAGGGACTGATACTGACAGATGTAGAGAATACCGGCCACAGCCGCCAGGGCTGACCCGATGGCAAAGGTCATGGAGATCGTCCTGTTCACATTGATTCCCATCAGCTCCGCCGCGCCCCGGTCCTCAGAGACCGCCCGCATGGCGCTCCCGGCCTTGGTCTTGTTGATGAACAGGGTCAGGCAGACCATGATCACCGTGGTCACCACCAGGGTCACGATGGTGATTCCGGAGATATTCACGCTCCCCACCTGCACCGCCTCCAGATCGATCACCGAGCGGAAGGGGATGGGCGTGGAGGTAAAAATAAGCAGAGCGACGCTCTGCAGGAAATAACTCATACCGATTGCCGTGATGAGCACTGCCAGAGGCGGGGCTTTTCTCAGGGGTTTATAAGCAACTTTCTCGATCAGTACGCCTAGAATCGAGCAGACAGCGGCAGTGAGAATCATCGCCGCGATGACAGGAAGATGTAACAGAGCTATGCCAATGTACAGGGTATAGGCGCCTACCATGATAATATCGCCATGGGCAAAGTTAATCATTTTCGCAATACCGTAGACCATGGTGTATCCCAAAGCAATCAGGGCATAAATGCTTCCCGTTCTCAAACCATTCATCAATTGTTCCATTATACTTGTCAACATTGTTCCACCTCTTTTACATCTTCCGAACAGCCATACAGAAAAGACGGGGATTGTCCCTATCAGGCAATCCCCTCTCTTCCACATGAATCCGGTCTATTACATGGCCGTATATTCGCCGTCAACGATCTGAACGTACTTGGCAGTCTTGTTCGGCTCGCCGCTCTCGTCAAAGGTTACCTGTCCGGTCAGTCCATCCACAGTGATCTCCGTCATAGCCTGGATCAGGGCGTCGGTCTCGATGGATCCGGCCTGCTCCATGGCAGCCTTGATGGCATATACGCAGTCGTATCCGTCTGCTGCGAACTGATCCGGGGTCGCGCCGTAAGCAGCCTCATACTTGCTCACGAAATCCGCTGCGGACTCCTCGGTGGCAAGGAACGGGCTCAAGAACACGGCTCCCTCCACAACTGCGGGATCCGTCACCTGACCCAGGACGCCGTCCCATCCGTCGCTTCCCACGAAATCGCACTCCATGCCGGCATCTCTGGCCTGCTGCACGATGTAGGCAACGTCGCCGTAGTAGGCCGGTACGAAGAGCAGCTTGGCGCCGCTGTTCTTGATCACAGTCAGCTGGGTGTTGAAGTCCACGTCGCCGGTGGCAAAGGACTCGTCCGCAACCAGAAGGCCTGCATCCAGTCCGTCCAGGGTCTCCACGAAGGAGTCATGGATGCCTGCGCTGTACTCGTCGGCATTGTTCCAGAGAACGGCAACGCTCTCATATCCGTTGTCCACCACGTACTGTGCGATCATCTGGCCCTGCAGCGGGTCGGTGAAGCACATGCGGAACACGTTGGGATTGCCGGTCACTGCCTCAGCGGATGCGGAGGGAGTGATCTGAAGAATATTTGCCTCGTAGCTCAAATCGGTCTGAGCCAGGCATGCTCCGGTGGTCACTGCGCCCACGTAGGCGTTCATGCCCGCGTCCACCAGGGTGTTGAATGCGGTGACAGCCTTGTCCTCCTTGGCCTCGTCATCCTGGAAATTTAACGCCAGCTTGTAGGTGACATCTCCCACCTTCACGCCGCCGGCCTCGTTGATCTCCTGAATTGCGATCTCCTCGCCCTGCTTTACGCTGGTGCCGTAGGAGGCGTTGGGTCCGGTCAAGGGGCCTGTGCTTCCGATCAGGAAGGTCTCCATGCCGTCATCGGCAGCCTCGGTCTCCTCAGCCTCTCCGCCCTCTGCCTCGGCAGCCGTCGTCTCCTCCGGCGCAGCCGTGGTCTCAGCGGTCTCGGAACCGCCGCAGGCAGCCATGGAAAGTACCATAGCGGCGGCTAATCCTACGCTAAGTGCTTTTTTCATAATTGTTTCCTCCTCAAAAAAAGATTTTTTCCAATTATAAAGAGTTCTATTTTCAATGTCAATACTTTTGTATCAATTCAACGCGCAAAACTGTCTAAGTCCTCTTTCTTTTACCAGGTGAGGCCGGAGTCCTCCTCCCTTGGATCCCGCAGCATCAGCTCCCGCACAGCGTCAGAGGCCTTCTTCCCCTCAAAGAGCACCTGATTCACCTGCTCGATGATGGGCATGGTCATGTAGTATTTTCTGGCCAGAGCCAGGGCAGCCTTGGCGGAGTATACCCCCTCCACCACCATCTTGACCTCCTTCATGGCCTCCTCCATGGAATAACCTTTGCCGATGAGGATGCCCGCCCTGCGGTTGCGGCTGTGCATACTGGCGCAGGTCACGATCAGGTCGCCGATCCCCGACAGGCCGCAGAAGGTCTCCAGCTTTCCCCCCATGGCCATGCCCAGCCTGGCAATCTCGGCGATGCCCCTGGTGATGAGGGCTGCCTTGGTGTTGTCCCCGTAGCCCAGGCCGTCGGCGATGCCCGCCGCCAGGGCGATGACGTTTTTCAGGGCGCCTCCCAGCTCAATTCCCAGCACATCCGGACTGGTGTAGACGCGGAACACCTCGCTCATGAACAGGTTCTGGATGTACTCCGCCGTCTTCTTGTCCGCGGCGCCGGCCACACAGGTGGTGGGCAGGCTGCGGCTCACCTCCTCCGCGTGGCTGGGCCCGGAGAGGACCGCCACGTTGGCCCCGGGGAGTTCCTCCTCCAGAATCTGGGACAGAGTCATCAGCGTGCTCTCCTCGATTCCCTTGGCCACATTCACCACGATCTGCCCCTCTCTCAAGAACGGCCGCATCTTTTTCGCCGTCTCCCGCACGTAGACGGACGGAACCGCCGTCACCAGAAGGTCCTTTTGATCCATGGCCGCCTCAAGATCCCCCGTAAAGACCATGTCCTCCGGGAGCGTGAGATCCGGCAGGGTTCTGTGCACCCGCTTCTCCCTCAGCTCCTCCACCTCCTGGGGCAGGGCCGACCACACGGTCACCTGATGCCCGTTGTTGTGAAGGAGGTAGGACAGGGCGATTCCCCAGCTTCCCGCTCCGATTATGCCGATATTTGCCATACGCTCACCTCAATTCTCTATTTTTTCTTCTCTCCCAGCTTGCTCTCCGTGCCGTGAAGCAGCCGGCCGATATTTGCCCGGTGCCGCCAGATGGCCAAAAGGGCGATGGCCGCAGCGACACCGTAGAACTCCATCAGATATTCCTCCCCCAGGCCGAAATACCCGTGGCCGCCGAAGTAGACGGCGCAGGCTGTGAGGGCGATCACCACCAGGATGGACCCCAGGGAGACGAACCGGGTGATGGCCACCGTGCCCACAAAGATCACCAGGCAGATGAGGGTTACCCGCCAGTCCATGGAGAAGATCAGCCCGGCCGTGGCCGCAATCCCCTTGCCGCCCTTAAATCCCATGTAGAACGGGTAATTGTGGCCCAGGATCACCCCGAAGGCCGTGTAGAGCATCAGCACATAGGTCATCTCCGGCCTGTCCTGAAACAGCACAAACCGCACCAGCATGCAGGGGATCACCGTCTTCAGGAAATCCCCCAGAAAGACGATCAGCCCCGCCTTCCAGCCCAGCACCCGCAGGGCGTTGGTGGTGCCCACGTTGCCGCTGCCGTACTTGTGCAGATCCACGGAGTGCAGCTTCCCGTAAAAATATCCGGTCTGGATCAGGCCGAAAGCGTATCCCATCGCAAGACACAAAATCCGTTCCATGGTTTAATTCTCCTTTCCGGACCGTTCCCGGATGATGAACCGCAGGGACGTTCCCCTGAAGCCGAAGGCTTCCCGTATTTTATTTTCAATGTAGCGCGTGTAGGAGAAATGCATCAGCTCCTTGTCGTTGACAAAGATCACGAAGGTGGGGGGCTTCACCGCCACCTGGGTGATATAGTAGAGCTTCAGCCGCTTGCCCTTGTCCGACGGGGGCTGCTGCAGGGCCACCGCCTCCGTCATGATCTCGTTGAGCACGCCCGTGGCCACCCGCAGGTTCTGGTTCTCCCGCACCGCGTCGATCATCTCGTAGAGCTTGTTCAGGCGCTGCCCCGTCTTGGCGGAGATGAACACTGTCTCCGCATAGGGCATGTAGGCCAGGGTCTCCCGGATCTTCCTGGTGAACTCGTAGATGGTCTTGTCATTTTTCTCCAGGGCGTCCCACTTGTTCACGGCGATGATCATGCCCTTGCCCCGGTCGTGGGCGATGCCGGCGATCTTGGCATCCTGCTCCGTCACTCCCTCCGTGGCGTCGATGACCAGGACCACAATGTCCGCCCGCTCCACCGCGGAGACGGTGCGGATGATGCTGTAGCGCTCCAGCTCCTCCTTGATCTTGTTCTTGCGCCGCAGGCCGGCGGTGTCGATGAAGACGTACTCCTGCCCGCCGTGGACGATGGTGGTGTCCACCGCGTCCCTGGTGGTGCCCGCCACGTCGGAGACAATCACCCGGTTCTCCCCTGTCAGCTTGTTGATGATGGAGGACTTGCCCACGTTGGGCTTTCCCACGATGGCGATCCTGGGGCGGTCGTCGTCCTCCTCCTCCAGCTGGCTGGCGTCAAAATGGGAGGACACGGCGTCCAGAAGCTCTCCCAGCCCCAGGCGGGAGGCGGCGGAGATGGGGATGGGCTCCCCGATTCCCAGGTTGTAAAACTCGTAGACATCGTTGCCGAATTTGGCAAAGCTGTCCACCTTGTTCACCGCCAGCACCACCGGCTTCTTGGAGCGGCGGAGCATATCCGCCACCTTGCTGTCCGCGTCCACCAGTCCCTGGCGCACGTCCACGATGAAGATGATCACGTCCGCGGTGGAGATGGCGATCTCCGCCTGCTCCCGCATCTGGGACAGGATCACATCCCTGCTGTCCGGCTCGATTCCTCCGGTGTCGATCAGTGTAAAATTCATATCCAGCCAGGTACAGTCCGCGTAAATCCGGTCCCTGGTCACGCCCGGCGTGTCCTTCACGATGGAGATGGTGTCTCCCGCCAGCACGTTGAACAGGGTGGATTTTCCGACATTGGGCCGTCCCACAATGGCCACAATAGGTTTGCTCATACGATTACTCCTCTTCTATTTCCTCTTCTCGGTACAGTTCACTCAGCTCATAGGCCTCGTAGTCCGCCCGGTCCCCTTCCTCTCGCTCGAAGCCCAGGACGGCGTCCACGAAATCTTGCCCGCTTGATTTTACAATATTCACTGGTACTTGTAAAGCGTTTTGTACCTCCTGCCTGGTCACGTCGTCCAGGAAAACCTCCTCCCCGCTGCGGAACATGCACTCCGGCAGAAGGAGCCTGGTCCCCAGGGGTTTTCCCGCCAGCTGCTCCATGAGGTCCTGCCCCGTCACCAGCCCCGCCACGGTGATGGACTCCCCGAAGAAGCGGTTGACGATGGGGTAGAGATGGACCGTCCTGCGGGGATATTTCTCCCGGATCCAGGACAGGTACTGCTCCAAGTAGCCCGCCGGCAGCACGCCGGTGGCGATGGAGAGCTCCTCCTCCCCGTCGTCCCCCTCCAGGTCTTCCAGGGCCGCCTTTACCTCCTCCGTCATCAGGCGGATCATGCCCACGCCGTTCTCCAGCTGGAGATAGCCGTCGTAGCGCTCCTCCTCCGGCAGCTCCCTGCCCGCCAGCATGTAGAGCTCATCGCTGGCGTGGATGAAGTGCAGGCCGAACTCAGGGTAGATCTTCCTCTGCCAGGCCTCAATCTGGTCCACAATCCGGCCCGCCTCCTCCCGGGTGAAGGGCTCCAGGGGGTAGAGTCCCTCCCGGAACTTTGACAGCCCCACGGGGACCACCGACACGCTCTCCATGTGGGGCAGATACCGGGACAGATCCCGGATGGTCCGCTCCAGCTCCCCCCCGTCGTTGACCCCCCTGCACAGCACAATCTGCCCGTTCATGGGGATTCCCGCCTCGAAGAGGCGGTCAATCTTTTTTAAGGCCTCCCCGGCAAACCGATTGTGGAGCATCATGCACCGCAGCTGGGGGTTGGTGGTCTGCACGGAGATGTTGATGGGGGCCAGGTGGAATTTGATGATCCGCTCTATATCCCGGTCCTTCATGTTGGTGAGGGTGATGTAGTTGCCCTGGAGGAAGGAGAGGCGGGAGTCGTCGTCCTTGAAATACAGCGTCTCCCGCATCCCCGGCGGCATCTGGTCGATGAAGCAGAAGATGCACTTGTTGCAGCAGGTCTTGTAATCGCTCATGAGGCCGTTTTCAAAGGTCAGGCCCAGATCCTCGCCGCCGTTCTCAATCTCCAGCTCCCAGATCTCCCCGTCCGCCTTCTGCACCTCCACCGTGATGGCCTCGCTGTCCACCAGGTACTCGTAGTCGAAAATATCCTCAATCTCCCGGCCGTTGACGGTGAGCAGGAGATCTCCGGGGCTAAGCTCCAGCTCCTCCCCGATGGATCCCGGCTCCACGGCGCTTATTTTATGTCCTTTTATCTTTTTTTCCATGGAATCTCTTTCTCTCTCTCTATGATTTCATGTTTCATCATATCAAGATTCCCTTC
>DXEU01000118.1 GCA_019114845.1 Candidatus Lachnoclostridium stercoripullorum
GTATCCATATTATGATAGAGAAAATGAAGGCGAAGTGCAGCCTCTTGCGGGCCGTATGAGTAAGGGATTGCGGTCTGAAGATAGAGATAGATAGACATTGGTTGGACGAGGAGGAGAAGGGATGAGCAGAAGAAGAAAGTTGATTTTCGCGGCGGCGGTGCTGCTGATTGCAGTTTCGGGGAGCATGCTGCTGTGGGATTATGTGAACCAGAGAAAGTCGGAGCAGATTTATGAGGAGTTGGCCTCCCAGGTGGAGGAGACGACCCAGGCGCCCCAGGAGGAGACGGAGGAGGCGTACGTGTCTCCCATTGACTTTGAGGAGCTTTGGGCCATCAACGAGGATGTGGTGGGCTGGCTGACGATTCCCGGAACGGTGATCGACTATCCCATTCTTCACGACCCGGAGAGCAACGATACATACCTCTACACAGATATCGAGGGAAACCGCACGGCGGCCGGCTCCATCTATCTGGACTGTGACAATGAGGGGGATTTTTCGGACCTCCACAATGTTCTGTACGGCCATCACATGAAGAATGGAACCATGTTCAAGGATATCATGAAATTCAGAGAGCAGGACTTCATGGAGGAGCACCAGGAGGCGTACATCTATCTTCCGGACCGGGAGATCCGCATGCGCCCCTTTGCCTGCCTGTACACCACCTCCGACGGCATCCGCAGGATGACAAAGTTTGACGATGAGGAGACATTCCAGACCTATGTGGCAGAGATGACCAAGGGCTCCACGGCCTATATCGAGCCGGAGCAGGAGGTGGAGCGGATGTTCTCCTTTGTGACCTGCAGCTACGAGTTTGACGACGCCAGGACCATCATGTACGCCTACGAGGTGCCGGAGGACGGCGAGGACCTGGTGGAGGACGGAGAGCCGGCGGATGACGGAGAACTGGCGGATGGCGGAGAGCCGGCGGACGGCGAGGAACTGCTGGATGAGGGCGAATCTGCGGAGGGTTAAATGCCGGAGCAGGCGGAGCCGGAGAAACGAGATCGCGTTCAGGACAACGGGGGAGCAGACATTGGAAAAACACAGAAAAATGGAGTGGGCGGTTATGCTGCTGATATTCTGCGGCTTAGCGGCCATAGTGCTGATGGTGGCTAGGACGGACCTGCCAGTCGCCATGGTGCTGATGCTGACCCTAAACGGGGCGGTGACTATCCGATTTAAAAATTATCAGAGAAGGCTGGAGGGGCTGGCCTTTATCGACCCGGTCACAGGGGGAAATAACCTGAACCGGTTCCTTTTGGATGCGGGAAAGGCCATCGAGGAGATGCCGGAGAACTATATGATGGTGTCCATGGATGTGCAGGATTTTAAGATGATCAACGATGTATATGGGCGCGCGGAGGGGGACAGAACTCTGGCCTATATTTACCGCACCTTAAAAGGGCGCTTGAGAAGCGGGGAACTGCTGGCCAGGGGCAACGCCGATGTGTTCTACATGCTGCTGAGGAGGCAGGACGAGGAGGATGCGGTCTGGCGTCTGAAGGGCATGCGCTCTGAGATCAACAATTTCAATAAGGACCGGCAGGATCCCTACTATCTGGAACTGCGCTTCGGCGCTTATATACCGGAGCCGGGGGAGAAGGATGTGGCCGGCATGGAGGAGAAGGCCAACATCGCCAGAAAGAGCCAGAGCGGAAAGTCCACGGACCGGTGTGTGTTCTACGACTGGAGCTATGGGCAGATGGTGGTGCGGGAGAAGGAGCTGGTGGACGGCCTGGAGAAGGGCTTGGCCAACCGGGAATTTGAGGTCTACCTTCAGCCCAAGGTGAATCTGGAGCGGCTGCAGGTGGACGGGGCGGAGGCCCTGATCCGCTGGAACCATCCCCAGAAGGGAATGCTGTCCCCGGCGGTGTTCGTGCCGGTGTTTGAGAAGTACCGGCGGATCAGCCGCCTGGATTCCTTCGTGTTCACGGAGGTGTGCCGTATTCTTAGGCGCTGGAGCCGCGAGGGCAGAGAACTCTGCCGGATTTCCGTCAATATTTCCCGGCAGAATTTTGACGATCCCAATTTCATCCAGGCGTGTGCCAGCGTGTGCCGCTACGAGGAGGTGGAGTGCCGCTGGATCGAGCTGGAGCTGACGGAGAGTATTTTCCTGGACAACCCGGAGCGGGCCAGGGATATCATCGACCAGATCCACGACGCCGGCTTCACCTGCTCCCTGGACGATTTCGGCACGGGATATTCTTCCCTGGGGCTTTTGAATGCCCTGAACGTGGATGTGATCAAGCTGGACCGCAGCTTTTTCATCGGCAAGAATGACAATCAGAGGGGAAGAAACATCGTGGAGACCATTCTGCGCCTGGCGGAGCAGCTCCACATCAACACGGTGGCGGAGGGAATTGACAACACGGCCCAGGCGGAGTACCTGCGCCAGTCGGTTTGCGACACCATCCAGGGGTATGTATTCTACGAGCCCATGCCGGTGGATGAGTTTGAGAAAAAGATCTATGAGGAGGGACGCCTGGGGGATGTGAAGCTCGCCGGGGAGAGAGTCCCGGAGGAGGAGCGGGTGGATTTCGTGCAAACGGCGGTCAGCCCGTCCAAGGAGATCATGACCTTCCTCTATTTCCCGGAGGAAGACCGGGTGATTTTCTCTGCCCTCTTTTCTCCTGCCCAGAAGGGCAGCTACAGCATCAACCATGCCAAGGAATGGTTTAAAAATTCGGATTTCCTCCACCAGGAGGATCGGGAGACGTTTCTCCACATGCTGAGTGCGGAGGGAACCAACGCCGCCTGGATGGAGAATACGCTCCGAGTCTTTGTGGATAAGGACCGCTATGAGTGGCTGGAGCTGTATATCAGCCGGGAGCAGGGATCCAGCGGCGGGGACGGCGTGGTCACCGGTGTTCTGAGCAACATGGGAGAGTGGCGCGCAGAGCTGGATAAGTGGAGAGAGAAGGCCGACCGGGATGAGCTCACCGGCCTCTACAACCGGGCGTTCTTTGAGCGCTGGGTGACGAGAAAGCTGGAGAGCGCAGACCTGGAGAGAGGCTCGCTGATTTTTATCGATGTGGATAATTTCAAGGAGATCAATGACCGGTACGGCCATCTGGCTGGGGATGAGATCCTGCGGTTTATCGCCCAGAAGATTCTGGGAGTGTTCCGGCGGACGGACGTGGTGGCCAGATACGGCGGGGACGAGTATGTGATTTTCGTGAGTTCTGTGAGCCGTGAGATTCTCACGACCCGTCTGAATCAGCTGTGCGGCATGTTTCAGGAGCCATACCGGGGGGACAACCTCACCATCTACATGTCCGCCAGCATCGGGGCATCTTATTACCCCGACGACGGCCAGGATTTCCGCATGCTGCTGGAGAAGGCCGATCAGGCACTCTACGAGGCCAAACGCCGGGGCAAGAATCAGTATGTGATTTATGAGGATTAAATGGCCGGAAATGGCCTAGCGCACCATATTTTTCATCCGCTCGCTGTCCTGGCTGTAGGTGATGGCGGTGTCGGCGGAGATGACGCCCTCGCTCCAGAGCTGGCGGAGGCTTCCGTCCATGGTCATCATGCCCTGGGCGCCGCCGCTGGCGATGATGCTGTCGATCTGCTGGATCTTGGATTCGCGGATCAGGTTGCGGATGGCCTTGGTCAGCAGCATCAGTTCAAAGGCTGGGCGCAGAAGTCCGTCCGTGGTGGGGACCAGCTGCTGGGACACCACGGCCTGGAGCACCATGGACAGCTGCACCCGGATCTGCTGCTGGGCGTTGGCGGGAAAAATGTCGATGATGCGGTCGATGGTGTTGGCCGCCCCGGTGGTGTGCAGGGTGGAGATCACCAGATGGCCGGTCTCCGCCGCCGTCATGGCGATCCGTATGGTCTCATAGTCCCGCATTTCCCCCAGGAGAATGACGTCCGGGGCCTGGCGCAGGGCCGCCCGCAGGCCGTCCACGTAGCTGTCCGTGTCCAGACCGATCTCCCGCTGAGTCACCACCGATTTCTGGTGCCGATGGAGGAATTCGATGGGATCCTCCAGAGTGATGACGTGGGCGTTGCGGGTGCGGTTGATGCGGTCGATGATGCAGGCCAGGGTGGTGGATTTGCCGCTGCCGGCAGGGCCGGTCACCAGCACCAGCCCCCTGGGAAGCTGGGAGAGCTTCATGATGGACTCCGGTATGTGGAGATTTTCCGGGGAGGGCAGGTCAAAACGCACCAGGCGGATCACCGCCGCCAGGGAACCCCTCTGCTTCATCACGCTGGCCCGGAAGCGGGACAGCCCCTGGATGGAGAAGGAGAAATCGTCGTCCCCCGTCCTCAGCACCCGCTCCATATCCCGCCCGCCGGTGAGGGCGTAGATGGCCCGTATAAAGTGGTCCATTTCTCCGGGCAGGATTTTCCGCTCGTCGATGGGTTCGATCTGCCCGTGGATCTTGAAGGCGGCGGGCATGCCGGGAATCAGAAAGATGTCCGACGCGTCCTGGTTCACCGCCGCGGTGAGCAGGGCGTTCAGCTCGCTGCTCTTTTCCTCAATTCTCTCTTCGCTCATGGCAGCACCTCCATTTCTTCCTGCCAGACCGGCAGGCTGTCGTCGATGGCAAGCACTTCGTTATTTACCACCTGATAGGAAAGAATGTCAAATGTGGAGCCGTCCAGGGAGACCTTTAAGGTCTGACTGTCGCTGATGGGGAAATCCTGGCTCAGGATTTCCTGGCCGGAGTTCCCGGCGGCCTTCTGCTGGTGAATCCAGCGCTGGGCCGCGGAGTCGGCGGCGTAGTATTCTGTGACGGAGTCCGCCTGGCGGCGGACGGCCTCATAGCTCTGTCTGGCGGAGTTGACGCTCAAAAGGGCGAACACCGACAGGCACAGCACGATGAAGATAAATATGACGGATGTGATTCCGATGTTGATCACGTGTTTTTTCTGTCTCTGTTCCATAGATGCCTCCTAACTGAAATCCCGGTCCGCGCTCAGGCGGTAGAGCTCGCCCTCCGCCTGGGAAGAGGAGGAGACGGTCACCTGGATGTGCACCAGGCCGTCCTCCCATGTCTCCGTCACCTGGGCGAAGGCGTGGGACGCGGCGGGATCGCTCTCCGTGTCCAGACGGCCCCAGTTCTCATCGTAGCAGATGGTGTAGGATCGCTCCCCGTCGGGGGCATCCTCCGCCGGGACGACGCTCTCCACGATGGTCTGGGCGGCGTTCACAGCGGCAGATAAGTCCCGGGAGCGGGAGCTGAGAGCTCCGGCCCGGACAAACACCAGGATGAATATGCTGGCGGCTGCGATGAAGAAGCCGCAGATGATGGTTAGTTCCATCAGAAGGCCATGGGAGCGGAAGGATAATCGTTTGGGTTTCGTGTTCATCATGCCTGTCCTCCTTCCTCGGCGCTCATGAGGCGGATTCTGGCCGGCTGGACGCCGTCCATGCGGATCTCCAGAAGGCGCAGATCCGGGCGGCTCTCCTCCGGGGTGAGAATCTCAAATTCTACGCCGGGGCACTCCATCACCGGGATGCCGTCCGCCAGGGTGAGACCGCTGTCGGTGGAGGTGAAGAGCTCCGTCAGCCAGCCGTCCCGCTCATAGATGTAGGTTTCATAGGAGACGTCCCCGTAGGAGAGGGAGAGGTCGGCGATGCACAGCACCGGCTGGCCCTCCATCTCGCGGACGCTTATCTGACCCGCCCGGTCTCCCTGGCGGATTTTATTTTTTATGTAGGCCACGGATGTGTCCTGGGAGAAGATGTCGTTGTTCTTCTGCTGGATATTCTCATAGACCCGGCTGCCGATCATGATGGTGAAGAGGGCGCAGAGCACGAACACCAGAAAAAGGAGCAGGGAAAACAGGGAGCTGGCCTGGGAAAAACCAGGGACACGGCTCCGGGTAGAGGTCGGTCTGTTCATGATGGTTCCTCCTCTGTATCCAGGGGAATCACGGTGATATCCGGCATCAGGTTGGATGCGAAGCCGTCGTAGAAGACGGCATATTTGTCAGAGTCCACCACGATTCCATAGTGTTCCTCCAGATATTCCACGCTGGGGGGATAGCGCCCCTCGATGGCGTAGCACTGAACGCTGGCCCTGCGGATGGCATTTTCCAGGATGGACAGCTCCTCGTCCTCGGTCCGGCCGGAGACGGCGCGGACGCAGATGAGAAAGATGGCCAGCACAGCCGCTAAAAGAATGGCGGAGAGGAAAAGCTCCGGCAGGGAGCGCTTTGATTTTACAGGTTCAATATGCAGCATAGGTTACACCCCGATCGTTGAGAGAATGCCCGCAAGGGGAAGCATGACGGCAAGGAGCACCAGGCCCACGGCCACGGCCAGGACAGCCACCACGGCCGGCTCCACCATGGAGATCATCCGCTCCACGGCGTCCTGGGATTTCTGCGCGTAGTCCTCCGCCAGGGAGTCCAGCACGCTGTCCAGCTGGCCGGCGCGGCTCCCGGTCCGCAGCATCTGCAGGTCGAAGCCGGTGAAGATGGAGGTCTTTTTTACCGCCTCATAGAAGTCGGATCCGGCGGCAGTCTCCGCCTCCACGGCGGCAAGCTCCTTCTTTAAGGCCTCATTCTGGATGAGGTCCATGGCCATGTGGATGCCCTCCTCCGTCCGCAGGCCGCTCTTGATGCTTAAAGAGACGGCGGAGCAGATCCGGCGCAGGGACGCAGCCCTGGCCACGGCGGAGCGGTTTTCAATGGCCCGGTAGAGGGAGCGGATCCAGGCGGGCTGTGCCCCCATGCGGCCGGACAGGGCGGCGAAGATCATCACCACCGCCGCCGCTGCCGCCAGGACGAGGGCAGCGCCGGAGAAGATGGTGCCGAATTCCATGGCGGCTGCCGCGGCAGCGGGGATGGAGGCGCCCAGGGATTCGTAGACGCCGGTGAACACGGGCATCACCCGTGAGAACAGGACGAACAGGATCACCAGGAGCATCACCACCATCATCGCCGGGTAGGTGATGGCCCGGCGGACGTTCTCCGACAGATAGTACTCCTGCTCATAGTGGGCGGCCAGGCTCTCCATGCAGATATCCATGCTTCCGGTGGTCTCCCCCAGGCGGGCAGTCTGAATCACGTAGTCGGGGAAAGCGCCGCTCTCCGCCAGGACGCTGCTGAGAGGTTCCCCCTCCCGGAGCTGTTCCGCCATGGCCAGCAGCCGCCTCCTCTCCCCCTCGGAGCCCGCGTCCTCCGCCATGGCCTCCAGCCCGTCGCTTAAGGGGACGGCGGATTTGAGCAGAATGGAAATCTGCAGGCAGAAGCGGGAGAGGGCCATGCCCTGATAAACGGTTGAATTATTTGACATGATTATTATCCTCCCATAGTTTAATAAGAAAATCTGGTTTTGTAATTGCTGCCATCGCCTATGTACTTCATGATGGCGTCGCTGCGGTGGCCGTTGGAGGCGAAGGTGGGATCCATCAGCTTCCAGGTGTTGCCGTCGAAGTAGATGACGTTGTCCACCCAGCCGCTCTCCTTGGTGTAGACGGAGATCCAGGCGTGGTAGGCGGTTCCGGCGTACCCCACCACCAGCTTCGTGGGCACGTCCTCCAGCCGCAGCATGGAGGTCATGAGGGCCGCGTAGTCAAAGCAGATGCCGGAGCGCTTGGCCAGCACGTTGTCCACGTCCGGCAGGTAGCCGCTGGTGACCGTGGCGGCCAGCTGATAGTCGTAGGTGATATTGTCCACCACCCAGTCATAGATGGCGGCCACCTTGGCCAGCTCGTCCCCTGCTCCAGCCGTCAGTTCATCGGCCAGCGGCGCCACCGCGGAGGAGGCGGAGTAGTTGCAGAACTGATTGGGGAAGAGGAAGGGGGACAGCTCGTCGGCCAGCTGGACGGAAATGGTCTGGCTGAAGGCCTGTGAATACTGGTTTCCACTGATATTTTCAAACACCTTCACGGTATAGCTGCCGCTTCCCTCCGAGAAGGGGAAGACCTCGTAATTTCCCGAAGAGTTCAGGTTGTAGGTGTAGGTCTCCGTGCCGCCCTTGGAAATCTGCACCTTGATCTTCGGATTCCGGCCTGTATACCGCACCATCACATACCCGTCCTTGCTGTTGGATGCATCGATGTTTACCAGGCTGTTGCCGTAGGTGACCTGGCCGGTGGCTGCCGGGGTGCGGACCGTGGCCGCCGAGGCGGGGATCCATGGCCGGCACGCAAACAGCAGAGCCAGGAGACACAGCAGACAGGCTGGCCGCAGAATTTTTCGCGGGTAAGCTCTTGTAAGCATAAGTCACTCCTTTTGCGCAGTAATAATATAGGTACGTCTTGATTATAGGATTAAAGCCAGCTTCCTGCAAGCACTTTCGCCCTGGAATCCAGGAATGGGAGGAATTGGCAGGAAAATGGTGGTCAGAACATGGACAGACGTGAAATCGTCAGAAAATATGGTTGTGACGAAATAAGAAAACTGCTATAATAGTTGCCATACAGTGATTCTGCGCCGAGGTGCAGAGGAAAAGGAGGCAT
>DXEU01000014.1 GCA_019114845.1 Candidatus Lachnoclostridium stercoripullorum
GCTGGAGGTTGCAGAAGAAGCGGTCTATCCGTCTGTGGACCGAGGGTTTGATTTCTATGCGCCTCAGACTTTTGAGGATGAGACGGGGAGGAGAATTCTCATCGGATGGATGGGAATTCCCGATGCGCCCTATGAGAATCCCACGGCGGAGAGGGGCTGGCAGCACGCCCTGACGCTTCCCAGAGAACTTCATCTGAGAGACGGCAGATTGATCCAGACCCCCTTGGAGGAATTGAAGAAACTTCGTAGAGAGGAGTGGAAATTTTCCACGGCGGAGGAACTCGCCCTGGCTGGGGAGAAGATGGGAAGGAGAGAGGGCCCTGTTTTTGAGGCGGTGCTTGAATTCTCCTCCTGCAGCGCGATGAGGCTGCAGCTGCGCCAGGGGACGGAGCTGATCTATGAAAACGGGCTGCTCTCCCTGGAAATCCGGGATGGGGGCTGCGGCAGGACCGTGCGTCACGGAAAGACGGAAGAGCTGAGAGACCTGCGGATCTTCTCCGACGTCTCCTCCCTGGAAATCTTTGTCAACGGCGGTGAAATGGTGTTCTCCACCCGCGTCTACGCAGATTGCTGTCCGGACGGCGAGGCGGGAGAGGGCTACCTGCATTTACAGGGAGACTGCCGGGTGAGGGGCAGTGTCTACCGCCTTTCGGAGATTATTATGGAAAAAAGAGGGGATTCGGGTGCGGAATCGTCAGAAAATATGGTTGTGACGAAATAAGAAAACTGCTATAATAGTTGCCATACAGTGATTCTGCGCCGAGGTGCAGAGGAAAAGGAGGCATGACAGAGATGGATTATGTGACGAAAGGATATGAGCCGGCGGACGCTCTGAAGTATTTTGAGGAGATCTCCGCGATCCCCAGAGGTTCCCAGAATGAGGCGGCGGTGGCGGATTACATCTGCGAGTTTGCCAAGGCCCACGGGCTGGAGTATTACAGGGATGAGGTGCACAATGTGATCGTGAAGAAGCCCGCGTCCAAGGGCTGCGAGAATGTGCCGCCCCTGATGCTCCAGGGACACACGGACATGGTGTGCGTGAAGCTGCCGGAGGTAGAGCACGATTTTACCAAGGATCCCCTGGAGCTGGAGATCAAGGACGGCTGGCTGACGGCCAAGGGGACGACCCTGGGAGCCGACGACGGCATGGCCTGCGCCTACATGCTGGCATTTCTGGCGAAGGAGGACTATGTGCATCCGCCGCTGGAGTGTGTGTTCACCAGCATGGAGGAGATCGGTCTGATCGGATCCATGAAGATTGATGCGGGCAAGCTGTCCGCCCACCGCCTGATCAACATGGACGGGGGCACCGGGGCGGAGAACCAGTCTGTGGTGTCCTGCGCCGGCGGCCAGGTGTACAATTTCCGCCGCACGCCCGCCTGGGAGAAGGCGGAGGGGGAGGCGGTCTCCTTTGCGATCCGCGGCCTGCTGGGCGGCCACTCCGCCGGCGTGATGCACACGGGCAGGGGCAACGGCTTGAAGCTCATGGCCAGAATCCTGGCGGCGGTGCAGGCAAAGATGCCGGTGGCCGTGGCGTCCTTTACCGGCGGCGCCAAGATGAACGCCATCGTCAGCGCGGCGGACGCGGTGATCGTGGTTCCCCTGGGCAAGGCTGAGGAGGCCATGGAGACGGCGAAGAAGATTGCGGAGGAGATCAAGGGCGAGCTGGCGGCCAGCGATCCCGGCTTCACCTTCAGCTGCGCGGGGGCGGAGGCCCAGAAGGTGATGACGGCGGAGGATTCCAAGGCGCTGATCACCTTCCTGCAGCTGCTCCCCGACGGCATCCGGTATATGAGCCAGGAGATCAAGGACCTGGTGGTGTGCTCCAGCAACGTGGGAATCCTGACCATGGACGGGGACACCATCGACATCTGCGACTGCATCCGCAGCTCTGAGGACGGCATGAAGGCGGCCATCTCCGCCGAGATGGAGACCTTGGCCGGCCTGCTGGGCTTCGAGGTGGTGCGGGGCATTTGCTTCGGAGGCTGGAAGTACGACGCCAACTCCAAGCTCCGCGCGCTCTGCGCAGACATCTACGAGAAGATGTACGGGGAGAAGATGGAGTTTGAGGCCACCCACGGCGGGCTGGAGTGCGGCGAGTTCAAGAGCAAGATTCCGGATCTGGATATCATGGTGATCGCTCCCTGGGCGAAGGAGGCCCACACGCCGGAGGAGAGCCTGAACCTGGAATCCTTCCGCAGAATCTATGAGTATCTGCTGGAAGTGTTCAAGGTGCTCTGCGAGGAGGCATAATTCCCATCGCTACATAGAGAGGGCATAGAGAGGGCAAATGGCCAAACAAATACCCGCCCTCCCGCGGCAGAGATTGCTGCGGGAGGGCGGGTATTTTGTATAAATGGGCTGGGAAGACGGCGGCGCCTGCCGGAAAGGCGGCGTTTGTCTGGGGAATCTGTTAACGGATGCGCGCTCCGTCCGGACCCACCCGCCGTCCGTCGGGGGTGATGCAGTTGACCAGGAGTGCGCCCCTGGTGCCGTCGCTGACGGTGTTTAAGTAGTACTCCTTTCCGCCCACGCTGATCCATCCAGTCTTCATGGCGCCCCTGGTGCCGTCGCTGATGGTGTTCAGGTAGTACCAGCGGCCGCCGTCCTGGATCCATCCAGTCTTCATGGCGCCCCTGGTGCCGTCGCTGACAGGATTCAGGTAATACCAGTTGGAGCCGTCCCAGAGCCAGCCGGTGACCATGCGGCCGGAGCCGTCAAAATAGAACCAGTTGCCGTCCACAAACTGCCAGCAGTTGACGGCGTAGGAGCCGCCGGGCAGCTGGAGGAACCATTCATTTCCCGAGGGGATCCAGGTGTAGTAGTAGGAACCGGGATAGTAGGTCTGGGAGTAGTCGTCGTAGTATACAGAGTCGTTGAGGGGGTCGTCAAAGTAGCAGGAGCTGGATTCCACCCACTCCCCCTTGTCGTCGGAGTTGCCGCTCACGGCCCGCACCCGGAAATAGTACTCGCCCCGGCGGGTGATCATGGAGCTGAAGTCGTAGGACGTGTCCTCGGTCCGCTTGCCGGAGCCAAAGGTCTTGTCGTTGCGGTAGAGGCGCAGCTCATAGTGGTGGGCGCCGGGCACCGGGTCCCAGGTGCCGTAGCCGTCGTCGTAGAGGTCCGCGTCCCCCACGTTGTCCAGGTCCACGGCCAGCCCCTCTACCTTCAGGGTGATGATGAGGGTCTCCTTGTCGTCGCGGATGCTCCGCCCAGTGCAGCGGGCCTCCTTGCCGGAGAGCTCCACGTCGCTGGAGGAGAGGTCAAAATAATATCCGTTGGCGGCGTAGAGTTCCACCTTGAAGATGGGCACGGTGGCAGTGTTGGAGTTGCTCAGATACCAGTCTCCCACCCGGTACTCGCTGTCGGGGGTGGAGAGCCTTAGGGTGATGTCCTCGTTCCAACCGTCGTTGCGGTCCCCGTCCACGTAGAGGTTGAGGTGCTCGATGGGAGTGCGGGTCTCCGCCGCCTGGACGGACAGGGCGGCCAGGAAGACAAAGAGAAGGGAGAGGGCAAACAGTCCCTTCCACATGGAATACTTTTTCATATACATCCTCCTTTTCAGCTTTTTCATATTTATCTGTCTTTATCCTATCATTTTACTAATTTCCAGTCAATTACAAATAGTTTTCAACATCTTACGATTTCTGTAAAAACGCCGGTTATGAGGGGAAATGGGGCCTCATAAGCTGTTACATGTGGAAGGAGAGTGATGAGATGGAGATTTACGTGGTGCAGAGGGGGGATACGGCCTGGGCCATCGCCAGGAGATTTGCCGTCCCCCTGGAGCGTCTGATCGCGGATAACCAGCTGGGGGAGGAGGCGGCTCTGACGGTGGGGCAGGCTCTGCTCATCCGAGGGGAGGAGAGGGAGCGGGAGCGGAGGCCGGCGCTCTCCGTGGGGTACGCCTACCCTTTTATTCAGCAGGAGGTTCTGGAGGAGACCCTGACATACCTCACGGACGTCTTCGTATTTTCCTGGCGGTTTGACTGGGAGGCCAGGCTCATCGGCCCGGATACGCCGGAGGGGAGAATGCTGGAGACGGTGCGGCAGTGCGGCGGCAGCCCGGTGCTGGTGCTGTCCTCCCTGGACGAGGAGGGGAGATTTGACCGGGAGCTTCTGTCCTGGTTTTTAAATGACCGGGAGGCCCAGGAGAGCATCCTGGGCCAGGTGGAGGAGGCGGTTCTCGCGGGGGGATACCGGGGAGTGGACGTGGATTTTGAGTACGCCAGGAGGGAGGATCGGGAGGCTCTGGGGGAATTTGTGGGGGAGCTGAGGGAGAGAATGCACCGCCTGGGCAGGCCGGTTTCCGTGGCCCTGGCGCCCAAGACCTCCGACAACCAGCCGGGGATCCTCTACGAGGGGATGGATTACCGGCTTCTGGGGGAGGCGGCGGACCAGGCGCTGCTCATGACCTACGAGTGGGGGTACAGCCGGGGACAGCCCATGGCGGTGGCCCCGGTGAACCTGGTGCGGCGGGTGGCGGAGTACGCCGTGAGCCGGATTCCCAGGGAGAAGCTGATCCTGGGAATCCCCAATTACGGTTACGACTGGCCCCTCCCCTTCGTCCCCGGGGAGACCCGGGCGAAAACCGTGGGAAATGTGGAGGCGGCCAGGCTGGCGGCAGCGCTGGGGGCGGAGATCTTTTTCGACGAGATCGCCCAGACGCCCTATTTTTACTACAGGGAGGACGGGATAAAGCATGTGGTGTGGTTTGAGGACGCCAGAAGCATCCGGGCCAAGCTGGAGGTGGTGAGGGATTTTGACCTGGCGGGCGTGGGCTGCTGGCAGATCCTGCGACTGTTCCGGGTAAATTGGCTTCTGCTGGCGGACGCGTTTGCCATCTGCAGACGGGGATGAAGGCGCGGATTTGCCCGCCCGATGGGGAGAGAAAGCTATTGCGGAACCAGGGGGAGAAGTTTATAATAGACCAATGAGGATCGAGGTGATATGCGGATGGAAAGGATACCGGTGCTGGTGAGCGCCTGCCTTCTGGGGCTGGCCTGCCGCTATGACGGAAAGGGGAAGACCTACGGGCAGCTGGAGGGGCTTGAGAGGGCCTGCGCGCTGATCCCCGCCTGCCCGGAGCAGCTGGGAGGCCTGGCCACCCCGCGCCCGCCGGCGGAGAGAAGAGGCTGCCGGGTGGAGACGGAGGCCGGGACGGATGTGACGGCCCAGTATGAGAGGGGCGCGGCCCAGGCGCTTTTTCTGGCGGAAAAATACGGCTGCCGGCTGGCGCTGCTGAAGGAGAAGAGTCCCTCCTGCGGCTGCGGGCGCGTCTACGACGGAACATTTTCCAGGACGCTCATCCCCGGCGACGGGGTGACGGCGGAACTTTTCCGGAAACGGGGCATAGAGGTCTTCGGGGAGAGCCAGGTGGAGGAATTGCTTCGCCGGCTGGAGGAACTTAGAGAAAGAGAGGTTGGAAGATAAATGAGAGAGACGAAGGTGACGAGGCAGCAGGCCCTTGAGCTGCTTAAGAAGTACAACAAGGAGCCGTTTCACGTTCTCCACGGTCTGACGGTGGAGGCGGTGATGCGGTGGTACGCAGAGGAGGCCGGCAGAGGGGACGAGGAGCATTTCTGGGCCATGGCCGGACTGCTCCACGATGTGGATTTTGAGAAATATCCCGAGGAGCACTGCAAGAAGGCGCCGGAGCTGCTGGCGGAGATCGGCGCGGAGCCGGAGCTGGTCCACGCGGTGGTCTGCCACGGCTACGGCCTCTGCTCCGACGTGGAGCCGGAGGATGAGATGGAGAAGTTCCTCTTCGCCAGCGATGAGCTGACGGGGCTCATCGGGGCGGCGGCCAAGATGCGCCCGTCCAAGAGCTGCACGGACATGGAGCTTTCCAGCCTGAAAAAGAAGTTCAAGGACAAGCGCTTCGCTGCCGGCTGTTCCCGGGATGTGATCCGCACCGGGGCGGAGAGGCTGGGCTGGAGTCTGGACGAACTGCTGGAGAAGACGCTGGAGGCCATGAAGGCCAGCGAAGCCGCTGTAAATAAGGAAGCTGCGGACTTGACAGGGAATGGAAAATAGAGTATTATTCCCCTAAAATGCCAAAAATTTTGAGGAGAGTACGCAGAAAATGAAGATAGTCGTAAAGTTTGGCGGCAGTTCCCTCGCCAGCGCGAAACAGTTTAAAAAGGTGGCTGACATCATCCGCGCCGACAAGGGCAGAAAGTATGTGGTGCCGTCCGCTCCCGGAAAGAGAAATGACAAGGACGAGAAGGTGACAGACCTGCTCTATCAGTGCTACGACGCGGCGTCCCAGGGGAAGAGCTACAAGAAGATCCTGGACAAGATTCGGGAGCGCTACGAGGAGATCATCGACGGTCTGCACCTGAATGTAAATCTGGACCATGAGTTCCAGACCATAGAGGAAAATTTTGTGGCGGGAATCGGCAGGGACTACGCCGCCTCCCGGGGAGAGTACTTAAACGGTATCCTGATGGCTGCCTACCTGGGCATCCCCTTCATCGACGCCGCCGAGGTGGTGTTCTTTGACGAGTACGGCAATTTCCTGGCGGAGGAGACCAACAGGGAGCTAGAGGAGCGCCTGGCCCACACGGAGCGGGCGGTGATCCCCGGATTTTACGGCTCCAAGAAGGACGGGCAGATCTGCACCTTCTCCAGGGGAGGCTCAGACATCACCGGCTCCATCGTGGCCAGGGCCATCCACGCGGACCTGTACGAGAACTGGACGGACGTGTCGGGATTTCTGGTGGCGGATCCCAGGATTGTGGACGATCCGGAGGTCATTGAGACCATCACCTACAAGGAGCTGCGGGAGCTGTCCTACATGGGCGCCAGCGTGCTCCACGAGGACGCCATTTTCCCGGTGCGCAAGGAGGGAATTCCCATCCACATCCGCAACACCAACCGGCCGGAGGACAAGGGAACTCTGATTGTGGAGAACACCTGCAGAAAGCCCCGCCATCTGATCACGGGAATTGCGGGGAAAAAGGGCTTCTGCTCTATGTACATAGAGAAGGCCATGATGAACTCCGAGGTGGGCTTCGGCAGAAAGGTGCTGGGGGTTCTTGAGGAGCAGGGCATCTCCTTCGAGCACATGCCGTCGGGCATCGACACCATGACGGTGTTCATCCATCAGACGGAGTTTATGGCCCATGAGCAGCAGGTGATCGCGGGGATTCACCGGGCGGTGGCCCCGGATCTCATCGACCTGGAGTCGGATCTGGCCTTGGTGGCAGTGGTTGGCCGGGGAATGCGGGGAAGCCGTGGAACGGCCGCCAGAGTGTTCGCAGCTCTGGCCCACGCCCGCATCAATATCAAGATGATCGACCAGGGGTCCAGCGAGTCCAACATCATCGTGGGCATCCGGAACGAAGATTTTGAGGACGCCATCCGGGCCATCTACGACGTGTTTGTGACCACGGAGATCTAGGCGGAAGATTGGGAAAATGGGAGGCGGCCGGGAAGCCGGTTCGCCTCCGGAACGGGTGTGCGCGGGGGCGCACACCTTTTTATGTGGCGGCGGCTGGATTTTCGTGCGGCCGGGCGGACATTTTTTCGTGATGGCCGGGCGGATATTTGGATGGAAACGGCCCAGGCCCCTGGGAGAATGGAGGAGAACATGAGCAGAGTGGGAATCATCGGCGGCGGAGCCGCCGGCATGATGGCCGCCGTGGCTGCGGCGGAGAGCGGCCAGGAGGTGCATATTTTCGAGAAAAATGAGAAGCTGGGGAAGAAGGTCTACATCACGGGGAAAGGGCGCTGCAACGTGACCAACGCCTGCCCGGCGGAGGACTTTTTCCAGAACATGGTCACCAACGGGAAATTTCTCTACAGCAGCTTCTACGGCTTCACCAACGAGGACATCATCCGCTTCCTGGAGCGGGAGGGGTGTCCGTTAAAGACGGAGAGGGGACAGCGGGTATTTCCGGTGTCGGACAAGTCCTCCGACGTGATTCGGGCCTTCTCCCGCTGCCTGGACCGCCTGGGGGTGAAGGTGCATCTCGGCGAGGAGGTGGAGGACCTGTTGGCGGAGGATGGACGCTGCGCGGGCATCCGCCTGAAAAAGGGCGGAAGGCAGGAGCGGTTTGACCGGGTGATCGTGGCCACCGGCGGTCTGTCCTACCCCGCCACCGGCTCCACCGGCGACGGCTACCGCTTTGCAGAGGAGACGGGCCATAGGGTGACGGAGCTCTCCCCGGCCCTGGTGCCCTTCGAGACGGCGGAGGCGGACGCGAGGGAGCTGCAGGGCCTGGCCTTGAAGAACGTGGAGGCCACGGTGTACCGGGGGAAAAAGGTCCTCTACCGGGAGTTTGGGGAGATGCTGTTCACCCATTTCGGCGTGAGCGGCCCGGTACTCCTCTCCGCCAGCAGCTACGGGGCAAAATACATCCGCAAAGAGCCCCTGACCTTGTCCATCGACTTGAAGCCGGCCCTCTCGGAGGAGCAGCTGGACGCCCGCCTGGTGCGGGAATTTGAAGCCCAGCAGAACAAGCAGTTTAAGAATTCCCTGGGCGACCTGCTCCCGGCCAAGATGATCCCGGTGATGGTGGCCCGCTCCGGCATCGACCCGGAAAAGAAGGTGAACGAGATCACCAGGCAGGAGAGGCGCCGCCTGCTGGAGGCCATGAAGGATATGCGGTTTACCCTGACCAAGCTGAGGGGCTACAGCGAGGCCATCATCACCCAGGGGGGCGTGTCCGTGAAGGATGTGGATCCGGCCACCATGGAATCCAAGCGTCTGCCGGGGCTGTATTTTGCCGGGGAAGTGCTGGACGTGGATGGGGTCACCGGAGGATTCAATCTGCAGATCGCCTGGAGCACGGGATGGGCGGCCGGAAGAGGAAGGGAGACAACTTTGTTAATTTACATTTATAAGGGAATTTAAGACATTTAAAGGGAATTATACGAGTCGGAAAGCTGGATTTTTTTACATTTATATCGGAATTACCGGTTTTGGGAAGCCTTATAAAATAAGGATTCCCAGAGAAAAATGTACATTTGTAAAGGAATTATGAGAGTCTAATGCCAAAAGGATTTTTACATTTATATCGGAATCAGAATCGTGATTTTTTTACATTTACAAGGGAAT
>DXEU01000119.1 GCA_019114845.1 Candidatus Lachnoclostridium stercoripullorum
TTGAGAAAGGAAGAAATCGCTATGAAGAAATCTTACAAGATCGATGTGGACTGCGCCAACTGTGCCAACAAGATGGAGGAGGCTGCCCGGAACACAGCCGGTGTGAAGGAGGCGGTGGTGAATTTTATGACCCTGAAGATGAACGTGGAGTTTGAGGACGGGGCCGACCCCAAGGCCGTGATGCAGGAGGTTCGGAAAAACTGCAAACGGGTGGAGGACGACTGCGAGGTATTTATCTGACAGAGGTGACGAGATCATGAATAAGAAACAGAAAAAGATGCTGATCCGCATTCTTCTCTCCGGCGCGATGCTGATCGCCCTGCAGTTCGCCCCGGTGACGGGAATTCTGCGGTTTGTGCTGTACCTGGTGCCCTACTTTATCATCGGGTACGACATCCTTTTAAAGGCGTTAAAAGGGATCCGAAACCATCAGGTGTTTGACGAGTGCTTCCTGATGGCGGTGGCCACGGTGGGGGCCATCGCCTTGGCCCTCTATGAGAAGAGCGGGGACTACACGGAGGCCATCGCCGTGATGCTGTTCTACCAGATCGGCGAGTGGTTCCAGAGCTACGCTGTGGGGAAGAGCCGCAGGAATATTTCCGACCTGATGGATATCCGCCCGGACTATGCCAATGTGGAGAGGGATGGGAAGCTGGAAAAGGTGGATCCCGACGAGGTGGAGGCGGGCAGCGTGATCGTGGTGCAGCCGGGGGAGAAGGTGCCCATCGACGGTGTGATCACAGAGGGAATTTCCTCCTTAAATACCAGCGCCCTGACGGGGGAGAGCCTCCCCAGGGACGTAAAGCCCGGGGATGAGATCGTCAGCGGCTGCATCAATATGACCGGCGTGCTAAAGATCCGCACCACCAGGGAATTCGGCGAGTCCACGGTCTCCAAGATCCTGGATCTGGTGGAGAACGCCAGCTCCAGAAAGTCAAAATCCGAGGACTTTATCTCCAAATTTGCCAGGATTTATACCCCGGCAGTCTGCTATGCGGCCCTGGCCCTGGCGTTTCTGCCGCCCCTGGTGCGCCTGGCGGTGCTCGGCCTGTCCCCGGACTGGGGATCCTGGATCTACCGGGCCCTCACCTTCCTGGTGATCAGCTGCCCCTGCGCCCTGGTGATCAGCATACCTTTAAGTTTCTTTGCGGGGATCGGCGGGGCCAGCAGGGCGGGGATCCTGGTCAAAGGTTCCAACTATCTGGAGACCCTCTCCCAGACGAAGATCGTGGTCTTTGACAAGACGGGCACCCTGACCCAGGGGGTGTTTGAGGTCAGCGGCATCCACCACAGCCAGATGGAGGAGGAAAAGCTGGTGGAGTATGCGGCCCTGGCGGAGAGCGCCTCCTCCCATCCCATCAGCAGGAGCCTGAGGCGGGCTTACGGCGGGGAGATTGACCGCTCCCGGGTGACGGACATTCAGGAGATCAGCGGAAACGGTGTCATCGCCCGGGTGGACGGCCAGGAGGTGGCTGCGGGAAATGACAAGCTGATGGATCGCCTGGGCATTTCCTATATCCCCTGTCACAGCGCGGGAACCATCATCCATATGGCGATCAACGGGGCATACGCAGGCCATATCGTCATCTCCGATGTGGTGAAACCCCACTCCAAAGATGCCATTCAGGCGCTGAAGCGGGCCGGCGTCCATAAGACGGTGATGCTCACCGGGGACGCAAAGAAGGCGGCGGATCTGGTGGCGGGAGAGCTGGGGCTGGACGAGGTGTACAGCGAGCTGCTCCCCGCCGGCAAGGTGGAGAAGGTGGAGGCACTGCTGCGGGAGAAGCCGGAGAAAGCCAGACTGGCCTTTGTGGGAGACGGGATCAACGATGCTCCCGTTCTCGGGCGGGCGGATATCGGCATCGCCATGGGGGCTATGGGCTCCGACGCGGCCATTGAGGCGGCGGACGTGGTGCTGATGGACGACGATCCCATGCAGATCGCCAAAGCCATCAAGATTTCCCGCAAATGTCTGGGAATCGTCTATCAGAACATCGCCTTTGCCATCGGTGTGAAACTCATCTGCCTGGCTCTGGGGGCGGTGGGCATCGCCAGCATGTGGCTGGCCATCTTCGCCGACGTGGGAGTGATGATCCTCGCGGTGCTCAACGCCATCCGGGCACTGTTTGTGAAGAACCTGTAGGTTTATGAATTTGTAAAAAATCAAAAGGGAAAATAGAAAAGCGGGCTGGACTGTGTTAAACTGGAAATATTGAAATTTGCACAGGCCTGCGGACGAGAGAAGCCGGCACAGATGACCGGCTTTCTCTGTCTCTGCAGGGCCATTGAGGGGAGCAGAGAGAATATGGAGGAAATCAGAGAGTGGGCAGAAGATCCCATGTACCGGGACCGCCTCACCGGCCTTTACAATTACGACGGGTTTCTGAGGGCAGCCCAGGGACAGCTGGACCGGGGGGAGGGCGGAGCCATCGCCGTGCTGAACATCCGGCAGTTTAAATACATCAACGAGATGCTGGGCAGGGAGAAGGGGGATGAACTCTTGAAGTTTGTCGCCGGTGCCATTGTGGATGGGCCGAAGAGCATCCGGGTGGCTGGCCGGGCGGGCAGCGACGTATTTTACCTGTATATAGACAGCACGGACGGGAAACAGATCGTGGGCGAGATGGACGGGTTCCTCCACGCCCTCACCAGGTCCTCCATCGGCGTGCTGGGGGCGTTTCAGATGAGGGCGTACTGCGGGGTGATCGTCTCCAGGCCCAAGGGGGAGATCCCCCACTACACCTTAGAGCAGATGCTCACCCGGATGATGTACGCCCTGGCCAAGGCCAGGGAATACTCGGAGAACAAGACCTGGCTGTTTGACGCGGAGCTCCACAAGGAGGAGCAGAAGGAGGAGGATGTGATCCTCCACATGCACGCGGCCCTGCGAGCGAAGGAGTTTGAGCTCTATCTCCAGCCCAAAGTTGACGTGTCCACCGGCCGCCTGGCCAGCGCGGAGGCCCTGGTGCGGTGGCGCAGGGACGGCCGGCTGCTGTCCCCGGGGCTTTTCATCCCCATCTTTGACAAGACCGGCTTCAGCTTCTACCTGGACCGCTACATGCTCCAGGAGGTGGGAAAACTCATACGGGGGTGGCGGGAGAGGGGGATTGCCCCCATCCCGGTCTCCGTCAATCAGACGAAGATCACCTTCTACAACGAGACCTATATCAGCTATCTGAAATGGATCAAAGAGACCTACGGGATCCCCGACGGCGGCATGATCCTGGAGATTCTGGAGAGCATGGCGGTGGACAACCTGGGGGAGGCCAACCGCATTCTGGACGAGGCCCGGAGCCTGGGCTACAGGATCTCCATGGACGATTTCGGCAGCGGATACTCCTCCCTGAATGTGCTGGCCAAGTTGAAGCTGGATGAGCTGAAGATCGACCAGACTTTTCTGCGGAACATGGGGACGGAGGGGAAGGAGAGGATCATCCTGCAGATGATCATCGACTTGTCCCGCCGGTTCGGCATCTCCACGGTGGTGGAGGGGGTGGAGACGCGGGAGCAGGAGGCCCTGGTGCGGTCCATGGGCTGCAGCCTGGGGCAGGGGTATCTGTACAGCAGGCCGCTGCCGGCGAAGGAATTTATGGAGAGGTTTATGTGACGGTTTACTGGGCGGCGGCGCATTTCTCCGCCGGTTTCCCCGTGTACAGCTGGTAGTAGCGGCCCTTCTCGGCGATCAGCTGGTCGTGATTTCCCCGCTCGATGATCTGCCCCTGCTCCATGACCATGATGCAGTCCGCATTTTTGATGGTGGACAGGCGGTGGGCGATGACGAAGGTGGTTCTCCCCTTCATCAGGGCGTCCATGCCGGCCTGCACCAGCTTCTCCGTGCGGGTGTCGATGGAGGAGGTGGCCTCGTCCAGGATCAGCACCGGCGGGTCGGCCACGGCGGCCCGGGCGATGGAGAGGAGCTGGCGCTGGCCCTGGCTCAGGCTGCCGCCGTCCCCGGAGAGGAGGGTCTGGTAGCCGCCGGGGAGTCTGCGGATAAAGCCGTCGGCGTTGGCCAGTTTGGCGGCGGCGATGCACTCCTCGTCGGAGGCGTCCAGCTTGCCGTAGCGGATGTTGTCCATGACGGTTCCGCTGAAGAGGTGGGTGTCCTGGAGCACCATCCCCAGGGACCGGCGCAGATCCGGCTTGCAGATCTTGTTGATGTTGATGCCGTCGTAGCGGATCTTTCCATCTTGGATGTCATAGAAACGGTTGATCAGGTTGGTGATGGTGGTCTTTCCGGCCCCGGTGGAGCCCACCAGGGCGATCTTCTGCCCCGGTTCGGCGTACATCCGGATGTCGTGGAGCACCATCTTCTCGTCGGTGTACCCGAAATCCACCCCGTCGAACACGATCCCGCCCTCCATCCTCTGGTAGGTGACGGTGCCGTCCGCCTGGTGGGGGTGCTGCCAGGCCCAGATGCCGGTGCGGCGGTCGGCGGGAGCGACGGTCCCGTCGGGCTCCTCCCGGGCGCAGACCAGCTTCACGTACCCGCGGTCCTCCTCCGGCGCCTCGTCCATGAGCTCAAAGACCCGCTTGGCCCCGGCGGTGGCCATGACCACAAAGTTCAGCTGCTGGCTGATCTGGGTGATGGGCTGGTTGAAATTCTTGTTCAGCCCCACAAAGGCGATGACCGTGCCGATGGTGGCTCCGCTGAATCCGGACAGGGCCAGGAGAGCGCCCGCAGCGGCGCAGATCACATAGCTCAGATTGCCGATGTTGGCGTTGATGGGCATGAGAAGGTTGGAGTAGCGGTTCGCCTTGTCGGAGCTGTCCCGCAGCGCCTGGTTGAGCCTCCGAAACTCCTGGATGGAGGCTTCCTCGTGGCAGAAGACCTTGATCACCTTCTGGCCGTCCATCATCTCCTCGATGTATCCGTTCAGATTGCCCAGGTCGCTCTGCTGCTTCTGAAAATACTGCCCCGACAGCCCCGTGAAGGTGGCGGTGACTTTGAGCATCACCAGGGAGATGAGCACGGTGATGACGGCCAGGGGCAGGTTTAAGGTGACCATGGAGAGGAAGGTGGCCGCCAGGGTGGCGGCGGAATTGATGATTTGGGGAATGCTCTGGCCGAAGAGCTGCCGCAGGGTGTCCACGTCGTTGGTGTAGATGGACATGATGTCCCCGTGGGCGTGGGTGTCAAAATACCGGATGGGGAGGGATTCCATGTTGGAGAACAGCTGGTTTCTCAGCTTTCGCATGGTTCCCTGGCTGATGTTGACCATGATCCGGTTGTAGGCGTAGGCCGCGGCGACGCCCAGGATGTAGAATCCCACGATCCCTGCCAGAGCCCCGGCGAGGGGAGTGTAGTCTGGATGGGGGGAATCTAAGAGGGGGAGAATATAGTCGTCCACTAGGGACTGGACAAACAGCATCCCCCGCATGGTGGCGAAGGCGCCGGTGATGATGCAGATCACCACCGCGGCGAAGGAAAATTTATAATTTTTGATCATGTAGGTGAGAAGGCGCTTTAAGACGTAGAAAGAGCCTTCTTTTTCGTTTGCTTTCATCTGGATGAGCTCCTTTCCGCTGAAATTTTGCTAAATGTGTGGGGTCAGCAGGCCTGGTCAAAATCTCCTCCGCCCTGGGTCTGGGATTCGTAGATGTCCCGGTAGATGGCGTTGGTCTTCAGGAGATTTTCGTGGGTGTCAAACCCGTTTATTCTGCCGTCCTCCAGGACCAGAATCCGGTCGGCGTCCTGGACGCTGGAGATTCTCTGGGCGATGATGAGCTTGGTGGTTCCTGGGATAAACGTTCGGAAGGCCTGGCGGATGTTGGCGTCCGTGGCCGTGTCCACCGCGCTGGTGGAGTCGTCCAGGATGAGGATCTTCGGCTTTTTGAGCAGAGCCCTGGCGATGCAGAGGCGCTGCTTCTGGCCGCCGGAGACGTTGGCGCCTCCCCGCTCGATCCAGGTGTCATAGCCCTTGGGAAACTGCTCGATGAACTCGTCGGCGCAGGCGGCCCGGCAGGCCCGGATACACTCCTCCCTGGAAGCGGCGGGATTTCCCCAGCGGAGATTGTCCAGGATGGTGCCGGAGAAGAGGATGTTCTTCTGGAGCACCACGGACACCTCATTTCTGAGGACCTCCAGGTCGTACTCCCGCACATCCCGGCCACCCACCCGGACGGTCCCCTCCGTGGCGTCGTAGAGGCGGCTGATCAGGTTGGCCAGGCTGGACTTGCCGCAGCCGGTTCCGCCGATGACGCCGATGGTCTCCCCGGAGCGGATGTGGAGGTCGATGTCCGCCAGGGCCGATTTCCCGGACCCTCTCCGGTAGGAAAAATTCACGTGGTCAAAGTCGATGCTCCCGTCCTTCACCTCCACAACCGGAGTCTCGGGGTTGTGCAGCTCCGGCTGCTCTGCGAGCACCTCGGAGATCCGGCGGATGCTGGCGGAACTCATGGACACCATGACGAAGATCATGGAGAGCATCATCAGGGACATCATGACGGACATGATGTAGCTGAAGAGGGAAGTGATGTTGCCGGTGGTCATGGACCCGGCCACCACAAAGTGGGCTCCCAGCCAGGAGACGGCGGTGATGCAGGCGTAGACGGTGAGCATCATCAGGGGGTTATTGACCGCCAGAATCCCCTCGGCCTTCACAAACAGCCGGTAGAGATTGCCGGTGGCCTTCTGGAATTTCTGGTTCTCGTAGTCCTCCCGCACGTAGGCCTTCACGACCCGGATGGCGGCCACGTTCTCCTGGACGCTGGCGTTTAAGTCGTCGTACCGGTCAAACACCTGCTGGAAGAGGGCGGTGGTCGTCCGCATGATGAGGGCCAGCATGATCCCCAGGAAGCAGAGGGCGGCCAGGAAAATGAGGCTCAGCTCCCGGCTGATGAAAAAGCACATGGCCATGCTGGTGATCAGGGTCAGGGGCGCCCGCACCGCGATGCGGATGATCATCTGGAAGGCGTTCTGCACGTTGGTCACGTCCGTGGTCAGCCGGGTCACCAGCCCGGCGGTGCTGAATTTGTCAATGTTGGAAAATGAAAAATCCTGGATGCGGGCGTACATGCTCTCCCGCAGGTTGCAGGCGAAGCCCGACGAGGCGCTGGCGGCGAAGCGGCCGGCCATGGCCCCTGCAAACAGGCTGACGGCGGCCATGGCCACCATGATGGCCCCGCAGCGCAGGATGGCCGGCATATCGGACCGGGCCAGGCCGTCGTCGATGATTTTCGCGGTCATAAAGGGGAGGAGCACTTCCATGACCACCTCCAGGGCGGTGAAGCCGATGGTCAGGAAGGTGTCCTTTTTATATTGCTTTAGTTGAGCTAAAACCGATTTCATGTTGAAACCTCCTCGCATATGGTGTGCCGCGCAGGCGTTCTGCCCCGCGGCCTGATTTCTTATTTTAAGGCCTCTTTTCTTGAAAGGGAAATCGGAAAATGCTATAATCTATTAACAATTTCTATAGATAACAATGTTGACTCTGAATGATAGGAGGTTTCATGAATACAGTGCAGCTGGAGTGCTTCGTGGCGGTGGCGGAGCACCTGAATTTTTCTCGGGCCTCGGAGGCTTTGAGAATCTCCCAGCCCTCCGTCAGCCACCAGATCCAGACGCTGGAGGATGAGCTGGGGGTGAAGCTGTTCAACCGCACCAGCAAGAGCGTTGCCCTGACCCCCGAGGGGATTCGCTTTCTCCCGGACGCGGATCTGATCCTGCGGACCGCCCTTTCCGCCAGAAAGCACCTGGGCAGGCGGGCGGATCTGACCTACTTTGAGGTGGGCTGCCACAGCCACGGGGAGCTGAATCTCCTGCCGGAAGTTTTTAGAAAGCTCTCGGAGGAATTTCCCCTGGTGCGCCCCTCCGTGCGGGTGGTGCCCTTCCCCTCCCTGCTGGGGCTGGTGGAGAACCGGAAGCTGTACGCCGCCTTTCACATAAGTGACAGCCAGAGAAAGTCGGTGCTCTACTTTAAGAAGCTGGCGGACGTTCCCATCGCCTGCGTGTGCTCCGGGGAGCATCCCCTGGCCCAGCACGAGAGCCTGACGGAGGAGATGCTGCGGGGAAAACTGGTGGCCGGGACGCCCAGGCAGATCCCAAACGGGGTGCTGGCGGTCCAGAACCGCCTCCTGGCCGGCT
Source organism: Candidatus Lachnoclostridium stercoripullorum (assembly GCA_019114845.1). Classification (GTDB taxonomy): domain Bacteria; phylum Bacillota; class Clostridia; order Lachnospirales; family Lachnospiraceae; genus Lachnoclostridium_A; species Lachnoclostridium_A stercoripullorum. The sequence continues at coordinate 8,084 of DXEU01000119.1, forward strand.
TGAGCCCGGAGGAGACGTACATCACGGAGAACAGGGAGACGGCTCTCACCCTGGTGCGTGCCGGGCTGGGCTACACCCTGTGCCCGGATGTGGCCTTCGCCAGGGAGGCGGATCTGCGCTACATACCGGTGCGTGACCTGCCCAGCCTGGAATTCGGGATCTATTACCGATACGATGAGAAGCACCCCATGCTGAGGCGGTTTCTCGCCATCTGCGGGGAGCGGGCGGGGATGTGAGGCGTGTACATTTTGGGGGCTTTGTGATATGATTTTGGGAGGAAATGAAGCGCTTGAGAGGGAGGAGAAGAGAAAATGCTGTTTGATGTGATTCCGGACAATTTTTTCAGTCCGCTGGCGGCACCGGGGAAAATTGTATATTGGGAGTGCATCTGCCGCCTGTTTTCTGTGACCAGCAGGCAGCTCTCCTTCGGCGTGGAGCGGGATGTGCTGGTGGATGAACTGCAGTACTATTTTGATTCTGCTATGGCTGCGGATATCCCGGAAGAGGATCTGGAGGACACGGGTGGGATGTCCAGCCGAGACAAGGCCAATTTTATGCTTCGGAGGCTGGAGAACTGGGGATGGATTTACATTGATACGGATTACAGCTATGTTCAGCGGGTCAATTTCCGGGATTATGCCATACAGATTATAAAGGCCCTTCTGGCAGTGTCGGAAGACCGGCGGGCGGAGTATCAGGGGTATATTTACACGATCTACAATCTCACCCGGGCCGGGGGGAGCAATCCCGGGCTGGGGCTGCTGCAGATTGTGGAGAATACAGACGCCCTGATCACGGGCTTAAAGAGCCTCAATGCCAATATCAAAAAATATATCGATGAGCTGACCCGCCACAGCACGGTGGCGGAGATCATGGACGCCCTCTTGAATGATTATTATACCAACGTGGTAGATAAAGCTTACCACAGACTGCTTACCTCGGACAACGTGGCAAAGTTCCGTCCGGAGATCGTAGAGCGGCTGGAGGCGAACAGCAGAAGCGCGCGGTTTCTCAATGCCGCATCCAGGGAGATTTCGGAGTTGCGGGAGGTGGAGCCGGAAGCGGCGAGGGAATTGGTGTTGGAGCTCCTCCACGAGGTGATCGATGCGTTCCGCAGCATGGACGAGATTCTGGACGAGATCAACAAGAAGAACACCCGTTATCAGAGGGCGGCCATCAATCGGGCCAGGTTTCTTCTGTCCAGCAGCGAGGATATCCGCGGTCAGATCAAGGATATACTTACATTTATGAACGAGAGAATCCAGGAACAGAACCTGGATTACAACGCGGTCTACGAGCTGGAGGAGATGGACCGGCTGATACGAATCTTTTACTGGGACTACCTGGACACGGATTCCCTCTATGCCCCGGTGGAGGGGAAAAAGGCATTTGTTCCCCAGGAGATTCAGCCGATTCTGCCGGATGAAAAGGTTCGCGGGGAGAAGAGAGAGGCCATGCGGCTGAAGCTGGAGAGAACCCTCAGTCCGGACAAGATAGCCGCCTATGTGAGGGAGCAGCTGGGGGACAGAACTAGCATGCTGGCGTCGGAGCTGCCGCTGGCGGAGGACGACACATTTATCAGGCTGATTTATATTCGCCTCTACGGCCAGAGAAAGCGGGTTGGATACAGGCTCAGAATGGGAGATACGGTGGAAAAGGATGGATTCCGGTTTCGGGATTTTGAAATTATACGAAAGGATTAGCAGAGGTACAGTCGATGGATTTATTTGAGGGAATGCTTCAGAAGGACAGAGATGAATTCCGCAGG
>DXEU01000120.1 GCA_019114845.1 Candidatus Lachnoclostridium stercoripullorum
GTGTTTGCGATAGAAAACTTGCTTTTGTTTTTCCCGGCGTGCTATGATGATAATAATACAAAGAACGGACAAATGCAACAGCTTGCGGAGAAAGGGAGGAACTGCTCATGAGAGATCTGGATTATCTGAAACTGCTGTCCAGGGAATACCCCAGCGCAAAGACAGCCTGCAGCGAAATCATCAACCTGACAGCTATTCAGGGGCTGCCCAAGGGGACGGAATATTTCTTCAGCGACCTGCACGGGGAGTATGAGGCATTCATCCATCTGCTGCGGAGCGCGTCGGGGGTCATCCGGGAGAAGATCCGGGACACCTTCGGACACATCATCTCCGAGGAGGAGCAGATGGAGCTGGCCAACCTGATCTACTACCCGGAGCGGGGGCTGGAGAGGTGCGGGGCCGCCGGGATGCTGACCGACGACTGGAAGCGGATCACCATCTACCGCCTGGTGCAGATCTGCCGGGTGGTCTCCACCAAATACACCCGCTCCAAGGTCCGCAAAAAGATGCCGGTGGAATTCGCCTACATCATCGACGAGCTGCTCCACGTGGATTACCGGGACAGCAACAAGGATGTGTACTACAGCGAAATCCTCCACTCCATCATCGAAATCGGGGTGGCGGACAAATTTATCATCGCCCTCTGTGAGCTGATCCAGAATCTGACCATCGACAGCCTCCACATCATCGGTGACATCTTCGACCGAGGCCCCAGGGCTGACATCATCATGAACGAGCTGATGAATTTCCACGACGTGGACATCCAGTGGGGCAACCACGACATCTCCTGGATGGGGGCCGCCACGGGAAATCCCGCCTGCATCTGCAACGTGCTGCGGATCGCCATCAGCTACAACAGCTTCGACGTGCTGGAGGACGGCTACGGCATCAACCTGCGCCCCCTCTCCATGTTCGCGGCGAAGACCTATCAGAAAGATCCATGCAAACGGTTTATGCCAAAAATCCTGGACGAGAATATCTACGACGCCGTGGATCCGGGCCTGGCCGCCCGGATGCACAAGGCCATCGCCGTCATCCAGCTCAAGGTGGAGGGCCAGATCATCAAGCGCCACCCGGAGTACGAGATGGCAAGCCGCCTTCTGCTGGAGCAGGTGAACTATGAGACGTGGACGGTGAACATCGGCGGCAGGGAGTACCCCATGCTGGACACCAATTTCCCCACCATCGACCCGGCGGATCCCCTGAAGCTGACGCGGGAGGAGGAGGAACTGCTCCACGTGCTGACCTTTTCCTTCCTCCACAGCGAAGTGCTCCACAGCCATATCCGCTTCCTCTACTCCCACGGGAGCCTTTACAAGAAATACAATTCCAACCTCCTCTACCACGGCTGCATTCCCATGGAGGAGGACGGGAGCTTTACGAAGCTTGCCATCGGCGGCGGGATCTACTCAGGGAAGAGCCTGATGGACTACCTGGAAAATCAGATCCAGAGGGCCTATTTTCTCCCCCAGGGAAGCCCGGAAAAGCAGGACGCCTCAGATCTCATGTGGTATCTGTGGTGCGGCGCCAAATCCCCGGTGTTCGGCAAGGATAAAATGGCCACCTTTGAGCATTATTTTATTGAGGACAAGGCGGTGGGGAAGGAGATCTTAAACCCCTACTACCGGCTGAGCCTGGCGGAATCCTGCTGCGACCGGATTCTGGAGGAATTCGGCCTGCCGAAGGAGGGCTCCCACATCATCAACGGCCATGTGCCGGTGAAGATCAAGGACGGCGAGAAGCCGGTGAAGGCGGGGGGCAAGCTCTACATCATAGACGGCGGCCTCTCCAAGGCCTACCAGAAGACCACGGGCATCGCCGGCTACACCCTGATCTACAACTCCAACCACCTGGCCCTGGCGGAGCACAAGGCATTTGACCCCAGCAGGGAGAGCACCCCCCGGGTCCACATCACCGAGGAGCTGACCACCCGCATCCGGGTGGCGGACACGGACTTGGGACGGGATATGCAGGGGAGAATCGAGGACCTCAAGGAGCTGGTGGCCGCCTACCGGGCCGGCGTTCTGAAGGAGAAGAACTAGGAGTCTGTACACACAAAATTCAGAATTTATTTATAGATTGCCTGGGAGAACTGTGATATTATGGTAGCGTCGGCGCCGGGGCTGCAGCCTCGGAAGTTTCAGAGATTTTCGGACGCCGGCGCCGGGGCATGAGCGTCCGGCATATTTCAGACAAAGGAGAGTATATGAACAGAGACGAGTTCCTTAGGACATTGAGAGAGGCTCTGTCCGGGGAGATTCCCCCGAACATTATAGAGGAAAATATCCGATACTACGACGCCTATATCGCCGACGAGGTGAGGAAGGGCCGCACCGAGGAAGAGGTGATCGAGGAGCTGGGCGGAGCCCGGGTGATCGCCAAAACCATCATCGACGTCGCCGCCGCCGGCGGGGACGCCGGCACCGGGGATCCCTACGGGGATGCCTGGCAGGAGAGCGCCTACGGGGGCGGAGGTTCCGGCAGGCAGTCGTCCTCCGGCGGGTACGGTTCCGGAAGTGCTGGCGGCTATAGTTCCGGCGGGTACGGTCCCGGCGGGGACAGCGGCAGAGGCGGCTTCGACCCCTTCGGCTTTGGCAGCCGGGAGGAGCAGCGCCGCCGGGGCATCCACATCTACAACCTGGACAAATGGTACTGGAGACTGCTTCTCTGGGTTGTGATCCTGCTGATCCTGTTTGTATTTATGTACCTGGTGATGGGTCTGGCGACCCTTCTGTGGCCGTTCATCGTGGTGGCCCTGGTGATTTGGCTGGTCAGGAGCATGACCAGATAGGCGAAGGTTTAGAGGAGTAATACAATGGCACGGAAAGACAAAAAACAGACGGCGGCTCTGGGGGAGGAATTTGCCAAATTCGCGGGCAGCGTGACGGGTATCGCCATGCTGGCGCTGATGCTCATATTTCCCCTGTTCATCAGCAGCCAGAGCTACAGCAACATTCTGCGGGCAAAATATAAATTTTTCTGGATCCTGGCGGTGGTCATGGCCGGCCTCTGCCTTCTGGCGGGCCTGCTCTGGTTCTTCACGGACCGGATGGAGAACCGCGGGGAGGGGGCGAGAAAATTTGCCGCCCATGTGCGGGAGACGGGCTGGAAAAAGCTCCTCTCCGCCGGGGACAAGGGCCTTCTGGTGTTTATCGCCATCGCCCTGATCTCCACCCTGACTTCGGAATATTTGTACGAGTCATTCTGGGGAAATGAGGGGCGCTACTCCGGCTTCTTCCTGCTGGCCCTGTACACAGTCATGTACTTCCTGGTGAGCCGCTTCTTCCATTTTAAGCAGTGGTATCTGGACGCCTTCCTTACGGCGGCCACCCTGGCGGGGCTGTTCGGCATCACGGACTACTTCCGCATGGACATCATGGGCTACAAGGTGGGAGTTCCCCTGGAGACGGCGGACATCTTCACCTCCACCTTCGGAAACATCAACACCTTCACCGCCTTCTTGGGCATGTCCCTGGCGGTGGCGGCGGGGCTCTTCGCCGTGGAGAAGGACTGGCGGCGGCAGCTGTGGTATTTCCTCCACCTGGCGGTGGCCAGCGCCGCCCTGATCACCTCCCAGAGCGACAACGGGTATCTGGCGGCGGCGGCCCTCTTCATCAGCCTGCCCTTCTTCCTCTTTGGAACCAGGACCGGCGCCCGCCGCTATCTGGTGATCCTGGCGGTCTTCGCCGCCGCAGCGGCCTGGGTGGGCTGGGTGAACCGCACCATGCCGGACACGGTCATCGGCCTGGCCGGCATCGGCGGAGCGGTTACTACCCTGCCGGGTCTCCCGGCACTGGCCGCCCTTCTGTGGCTGGCCGCCGGCGGCTGGTACCTGTACGACAGAAAGAAGGGGCGCACCGGCGCCTTGGCCGGCGCCGCGTCCTCGGGCAGAACTTCCGCTCTGGGCGCGGGCGGGAAGTCCGCTCTGGGCGACTCCTCGTCCCCGGCGGATCCGGCGGCAGCGGACCGCTTAGGTCCCCTTCCGCGGCGGATCTGGAAGTGGGCCATGATCCTCATCGCCGCGGCGATGGTCTGCATGTTCGTGGACGCCAACCTCCTGGGCAACGGGGACCGGTACGGCTCCCTGGCCAATTTCCTGGTGTTCGACGACCAGTGGGGCAATCTGCGGGGCTTCGCCTGGCGGATCACGTTTAAGGACTATTTGGAAGAATTCACACCCCTGCAGCGGGTGTTTGGCTACGGCCCGGACACCTTCGGCATCATCACCACCACCTTCAACCGGATGGAGATGCACTACGCCACGGGCCAGATCTACGACAGCGCCCACAACGCCTACATCCACTACTTCGCCACCATCGGCCCCATCGGCCTGGGCGGCTACCTGGTCTTCCTGGCGGGAAGCCTTGCCGCCATGGCGAAGCATTGGAGAGAGAGACCGGCGCTGTTAGCACTGTTCTGCGCAGTCCTGGCCTACTCCGCCCAGGCCATGGTGAACATCGACCTGCCCATCGTGACCCCGTTTATGTGGGCGTTCGTGGCCATGGGAATCGCCTGCGTGAGGAGAAACGGGGAGTGAGGAGTGCCAGAAAAAAGATTTCCGTCCTGCTAGGATACAGATGATGTATGCTGGCGGGGCGGTTTTTTTGTCGATAGGCCGACATGCGCCTGCCGTACTGCAGCAGGCAGAAGAGATTAGGACATAAAATCAAATATTTAAGAATAAAAAATGTGAAAAATCAGTAAAAACATTGACATAATTTCCTGAAATTCCTATATTATAAAGAGAGGAGGGTTGAACAATGCTGGTACAATTTATGGTGAAGAATGTGTTGTCATTTAGAGATGAAACAATTTTAGATATGACAGCGATCAGCGCCTACAAAGAACATCCATCCAATTTGATCGATATTGG
>DXEU01000121.1 GCA_019114845.1 Candidatus Lachnoclostridium stercoripullorum
GGGGGAGAAAAATGTGGTATACTTATTCATACATATGCCGCCGGAGGGGAGCAGCCTGCGCTGCGCAGCCCCGGCTGCATCAGAGGAAAAGGGATACAGGAGAAGCTTATGAGAAAGAATTTACAGAGAAAAAGATACACGTCCCTGCTGGCTCTGGCGCTCTGCGCCTCCCTACTGTCCGCCCCGGCGGCCTGGGGGGAGATTCCGACGGCCCCGCCGGTTCCACTGGAGACCGCGGGCGGCGGCTCGACAGCCGGCGGTTCGGGGGCCGGCGGACAGACAGCGGGTGATCTGGCCAGCGGTTCGGCGGCCTTTCAGGGGCTGATTTCCATGGAAGGCCCCAGCGCGGGGGCTTCCGGGAACAGCGCCGGCCCCGGGGCGGGGAGCGGACAGTCAGGAAGCGCCGGCCCCGGCTCGGGGAGCGGACAGTCAGGAAGCGCCGGCCCGGCGCCGGGAGAGACCAGCCCGGAGACCCAGGCTCCTCAGACGGGAAATGCCGGCCCCGGGGCGGGAGTGTCCCAGGACGCAGCCGGCGCCCAGACAGGGGGAGCCGGCACCGGCGCGTCGGTGTCCACCCTGCAGGCGCCCCAGATCCAGTCGGAGGGGGCGGCCCTCATCGACGGGAGCACGGGGAAGCTTTTATATGGAAAGAATGAGAACACCCAGTTCTACCCCGCCAGCATCACCAAGCTGATGACAGCCCTGCTGGTGGCGGAGAACTGCAGTCTGGACGAGGTGGTCACCTTCTCGGAGACGGCCACTACCAACCTGGAGTCGGGGGCGGTGACCTTAAACCTGACGGTTGGGGATCAGCTGACGGTGGAGGACTGCCTGTACGCCCTGCTGTTAAAGTCGGCCAACGAGGTGGCCAACGGCCTGGCGGAGCATGTGGACGGCAGCGTGGAAAAGTTTGCCGACCGGATGAACGCCAGAGCCAAGGAGCTGGGCTGTCTGAACACCAATTTTGAGAATCCCAACGGCTTGAACAACGCGGAGCACAAGACCACCCCCTACGACATGGCCCTGATTGCCCGGGCGGCCTTTGAGAATCCGGTGGTGCAGAAGATCGACTCCACCCTGAGCTACAAGATTGCCCCCACCAGCAAGAATCCCTCCGGCAGGACGGTGACCATGGGCCATAAGATGTTCTACTCCACCGACTCCCGGTACTATCCGGGCATCATCGGGGGCAAGACGGGCTACACCTCCAAGGCGGGCAACACCCTGGTGACCGGGGCGGAGAAGGATGGGGTGCGGCTCATCGCTGTGGTGATGAAGAGCGCCTCCACCCACTACGTGGACACCAAAGCGCTGCTAGACTATGGATTTGAGAACTACAGCGCCCTCATGGGCGGGGCGTCCGGGGCGAGCACCGGCAACCGCTGGGAGCAGGACGGGGACGCCTGGCATTTCATCAAGGGGGACGGCACGAGGGCCGCGGGAGAGTGGTTGACCATCGACGGCCAGGAGTACTGGTTTGACGCCGACGGGGTCATGGCCACCGGCTGGCGGCAGGCCGCCGACGGCCAGTGGTACTATTTCCGCAGCAGCGGGGCCATGGCCAGAGATTACTGGGCCCAGAGCGGGGAGAACTGGTATTACCTTGGCTCCGACGGGCTCATGGTGAGGAACGCCTACACGCCGGGCGGCTACTACGTGGACGAAAACGGCGTCTGGGTGCAGCCGGAGTCCTGATCCTGGAGGCAGGAGAGGCCGGCGAGATAGCGGGCGCAGGCGTCCCGGAAGCAGTCGATCAGGGCGTCCGTCTCCGGGAGTCTCGCCTTGCGGCAGAGAAAATAGGATTTTCGCTGCGGGATGGGGATGTCCGGCCGCACGGCGCAGAAGCCGTCCAGCCGCTCCAGAAACCGCCCCGCCAGGGAGGCGGGGATGATGCACCAGCTCTCCTCGTCGTCCAGAAAATTTGTGATCATGGCGGGGGTCCCGATGACGATCTTGGGGCTCTTGAAGGATGCGAAATAGTGCTGGTGCCAGTATCCGAATTCGGAGGACCAATCATTTAACACTTCCTTTTCCCCCTTTAGGCAGGAGATGTCCCTGGTGCCTGCGAAGGGGGAATTTTTATGGCAGAGAAAGACAAAGGCCTCCTCCAGGAGGATGCTGGACTGGATGGAGGGGTAGACGAACAGGCTGTTGGAGATGCCGATGTCGCAGCGCTGGCTGTCCACCATGCGGCTGATCTCCTGGGAGTGGTAGGTCATGATTTTCAGGGAGACTTCCGGGTGCTCCGAGATGAAAGCCTTGTAGAAATCGCTCAAGAGAAACAGGTTCAGGGTGTCCGTGGCCGCCACCGTCAGCGTCTGGTTCAGGTGCAGGCTGCCCAGGGAGTGGGCTTCCCGGTACAGATCCATCCAGTTCTGGGCGATGGGCACCAGGCGGCTGCCGTAGGGGGTGAGGGTCACGTTTTTAAAGCCCTTCTGGCGGTAGAAGAGGGGGATTCCCAGCTCTTCCTCCAGGCGGCGGATGCGGGTGCTGGCGGTTCCCTGGCTGACGAACAGAGTCCTTGCGGCCTGGGCGATGTTCTGGGTTTCCAGCACGGTGAGAAATGTGAGCACGTCCTCGTAGTTCATAGGTTTCCTCCTGATACATATCTAATGTATAGATATTATATATCATAAAAATTGGATTTACAATTATATACAAATTTTTTAGAATAGCACATGGAAAAATGGCGCCGGGGCGGAAGTCCAAAAAACGCGCAGAAAGAGGATACATAATATGGAAATGATTGAGCTGCAGATACAGATTTTCCTGCTGGCTGTGGTGGGATATGTGCTGGGGAAAAAACAGATTCTGAACATGGAGACGAAGGATCACCTGGTGGACGTGGTGCTCATGGTGATGCTGCCCTGCTCCATCGTGAAATCCTTTGAGATGGAGCTGTCCCTGGAGATTCTGACCACCACCCTGAATATTCTGCTGATCTCCTGCGGGATCCAGGGATTCTACTGGGTGTGGAACCACATTTTTTACAAAAATGTGGACGAGGAGCAGAGAATCTGCCTGAAATACGCCACCATGGTCTCCAACGCCGGCTTCATCGGCATGCCGGTGGCGGCGGCGGTCTATGGCAGCCTGGGGCTGCTCTACGCGTCAGTGTTTCTGATTCCCCAGAGAATTTTCATGTGGTCCTACGGGCTCTCCATGTTCACCACCGTCAGCGGCAGGGAGGTGGTGAAGAAGATCATCACCCACCCCTGCATCATCGCCGTGGCCCTGGGGCTGGTGGTCATGTGCCTTTACACCAACGGCATCTACATTCCGTCAGCTCTGGACGACACCATCGGACAGATCGGCGGCTGCGTCACAGCTCTCAGCATGATGCTCATCGGGGCCATCCTCAGCGATGTGGCCCTGAAGGAGATGCTCAACCGGACGGCCCTGGTCTACAGCTTCTACCGGCTGCTCCTCATCCCCGCCCTGGTGGGGCTGATCCTGTGGATGCTGCCCCTGGATATCCTGAGCATCAAGGTGAGTATTCTCCTCACCGCCATGCCTGCCGCCAGCACGTCGGCCATGCTGGCGGAAAAATACGGGCGCGACTACAAATTCGCGTCGGAACTGATCATGACCTCCACCATCCTGTCCCTGTTCACCATCCCCGTGGTGGCCACGGCCCTGGAGTGGATTTTCTAATTACCGCCCTTCCGGCAGAGGGGGAGGCGCACCGAGAAGGTGTTGCTCTCCCTCCCGTCGGTGGAGGCGGTGATTTTGCCTCTGTGCTCCCCGCAGATGGACTGGGCGATGGATAGGCCCAGGCCGAAGCCGGCCACGGTCCCCCGGGAGGGATCCGCCCGGTAAAACCGGTGGAAGAGCTGGCGCAGCTCCTCCGGCGCCAGGGGAGTCCCGGCGCTGGTGACGGTGAGAAGGGCGTCCTGCCCTTCTTTTTTCAGCTGCACCTGAATGCAGCTGTCCGGGCGGCTGTACTTGCAGCCATTGTCTAAGAGGATGGAGAGGAGGCGGCGCAGCTTTGCCTCGTCGCCCCGGACGGTCACATCCGGCTGCACGTCCCCGGAGATGGATTTGCCCATCTCGAAGACCAGGGGCTCAAAGGTGGAGATGCAGCTGTCGGTGAGAAAGCTGAAATCCACCGGGACAAGGCTCTCCGCCGGTGGGGAGCCGGCGCAGTCGCCCCTGGCCAGGGTGAGAAGATTTTCCGTCAGCTGTTTCATGCGGCCGGCTTCGGAGGCGATATGCTCCATCCGCAGCCGGTCGTTTTCGTCCCGGATGAAGGGGGACTGGCGCAGAAGGTCGATGTTGGCCAGAATCACCGTCAGGGGCGTTTTGAGCTCGTGGGAGGCGTCGGAGATAAACTGCTGCTGGGCATCCCAGGCGTGGGAGGCCGGGGCGGTGATCCACCGGGAGAGGAAGATGAACACCACGAAGAAGGCGGATAAGGCTAGCAGGCCGATGATCAGGGAGTGGACTGCCTGCCAGTGGAGGGCGGTCTGCTCCTGATAGATGTCGGCCAGGGCGTAGCGGGCCGTCCCGTCCGGGCCGGGCTCCGTTCTCAAAAAGCGCAGGCTCTGATCCTCCAGAACGCCCTGGAGAGTCCCCATCTCCCGGATCTGTGCCACCAGGGACCTGGCGGCCTCCTCGTCCAGCTGGTAGATCCGGTTGAAGAGGATGCGGATCTCCCCGTCAGCATCCGTCTCCGCCAGGAGGAGGGGCATCCGCTCCTCCGGGGGGCCGAAGCCGTCCTCCCGGTCATTTTTACCTTCCCGGACATTTTTTCCCTCCCGTTCATTTCTTCCTTCCCGGACATTTCCCGTATCTTCCAGGCGCCTGGGGGGATCCGGATGTTCCCCGTCGTCCATCAGGACGGCCTGGAGAATGCCCAGACAGCCCTGTTCGAAGTTCATCCGGCTGGTGTAGTAGAGGGACAGCAGGATGCCGGAGAGGAAGAGGGCGCAGATGATCGTCATCACCCCCGTAAATTTCCAGCGGAGCCGCCGGATCATGGGGCTACCTCCGGGCGGGTCTCCTCCAGGCGGTAGCCGATGCCCCGGGCCGCCTTCACCGTGACGGAGGAGCCCAGGAGGGCCAGCTTCTTCCGGATGAAGGAGATGTAGGCCTCCACGCTGTTGGCGTTGACGTTGGCCTCATACCCCCAGATCTTCAGGAGCAGGGTCTCCTTGGGGATGAACTGCCCTGTATTTTTAAAGAGGATGGTGAGGAGCTCCAGCTCCCTGGCGCTCAAAGTCACCTCCCGCTCCCCGCAGGAGAGGGAGGTGACGGCGGGGCTCAGAATCAGGTCCCCGAATGCAAGGCATTCCGGCACGAAGGCGGCCTGGCGCCGCAGAATGCTCCTGAGACAGGCCAGCAGCTCCTGATTTTCAAAGGGCTTGGTCAGGTAGTAGTCCGCCCCCGCATCCAGGCCGGTCACCCGGTCTTTTAGGTCCCCCTTCGCCGTGAGAACCAGCACCGGCGTGCCGTTCCCGGCGGCGCGGAGGCGCTTCAGCAGATGGAAGCCGTCCATCCCCGGCAGCATCACATCCAGGATAATCCCGTCATAGATTCCGCTTTTCGCCAGCTCCAGCCCGTCGTTCCCGTCGAAGGCCATGTCCGCTAAGTACCCGGACTGATCCAGGAGATCCTTCAGCGTCATAGCCAGGCGTTTTTCGTCCTCCACAATCAATATGCGCATCTGTCGTTCCCTCGCTTTTTAAAGAAATTTCCCTCTGTGAATAAAATAAGTATACCATACCACAGCGCCCTGAAAGCAAACTGAAATCTGAACTTTCTGTGAAATTCAGCTTTCTTTCAGCGGGAGATTCTATAGTGGTGACAGTCAGAGCAAGAAAGTTCAGGGCAAAGCCCTTTGGGAAGGAGAAGACAGATGAGAGGAAAGTTAATGGCGTATTCCCTGACCGCCGCAGCGATCATGGCGGCGGCGGTTCCCTTGGAGGCCCTGGCGGCCTCCTCGTCGTCCACGGAGTTTGAGCTGAGGAAGAAGGTCATCGGCATCTCCGGCATCATGGAGATCACCGGGGTGTACCAGCCGGTGACCAGAGCCCAGTTCGCCCAGATGCTGGTGAACGCGTCGGAGTACCGCAATATCACCTCGGACAGGAGCACCGTGTCGGTGTTTGCCGACGTGCCCAAGGACAATATGTACGCCTCCTACGTGCGCATCGCCGTCAGCAACGAGTGGATGACCGGCTACCTGGGGGGCGTATTCCGGCCGGACCAATACATAACCTTGCAGGAGGCGGCCAGGGGAGTGCTGGCCCTTCTGGGATACACCGGCGAGGACTTCACCGGGGATCAGATGGGCGGGCGCATGAGCCTGTTCGAGTACCTGGATCTAAATGACGAGATCGGCAAGAGCGGCTCCGAGACCCTGACGAAGGAGGACTGCATCAACCTCTTCTACAATCTCCTGAAGGCGGAGCCGAAAAACGGCAGCGGAATCTACGGCTCCATCCTCGGCTGCGAGCTCACCTCCGACGGGGAGATCAACCCCCTGGCCATGGCGGACAGCAGCTTAAAGGGGCCGAAGGTGTTCACGGACTGGAGCCGTTTTCAGGACAGCATGCCCTTCGGCGTGGGGGACGCCAATTTCTTTGTCAACGGCACGGCGGTGGAGATGGAGACCTTCAAGTCCTATCTGAACACCGGCTATCTGGTGGTCTACTACAATCCCGGCTCCAAGACGGTCTGGGCCTACAGCGAGGCGGCGGACGGGGAATCCGACCGGAACGTGATCAACGGCTACATCACCCACATCTACTACAACTCCAGCGATGTGATGACCCCCACGGAGGTGGAGCTGGACGATGGAACCAGGTACCGGCTGGACAGCTCGGAGATGCAGTTCGCATTTTCCATGTACGGCACCCTGGAGGTGGGGGATCGGATCACCCTCATCTACACCATCTCCGGCGGCGAGGACAGCGAGACCTACACGGTGATCGACTACGTGGACGAGGATGTGGACTGACCGTGTGAAATTTTGATAAAGGAGCGCAGAAATGAAGAAATTGCAGATCAAATGGCCAGGGCGGAAGACAGGAACCCCCAAGAAGAGACGAAAAGTGAAGAAAAAAACGCTGATCATCGGCTCCGCAGCGGCGGCGGTGGTGATTGTGGCGGGGGCATTTCTGCTCCAGAGAAGGCAGCAGGCGGCCAGCGCGGACGCCCAGGTACAGCGGACGGCCACCGTACAGAAGACGGATATCACCTCCACCCTCACCGCCTCCGGCAGTCTCTCCGCCAAGGACACCTACAACATCACCTCCCTGGTGGAGGGGGAAGTGCTGACGGCGGATTTTGAGGAGGGAGATCAGGTGACGGAGGGCCAGGTGCTCTACCAGATTGACGCCTCCTCCATGGAGTCCCAGCTCACCTCCTCCCAGAACAGTCTGGAGCGGGCGAGGGAGAACCTGGCGGACGCCCAGGCGGACTACAATGAGGCGGCGTCCAAATTTTCCGGCAACACCTACAAATCCACCCGCTCCGGCTACATAAAGACCCTCTACATCGAGGCCGGGGACCGGGTGAGCGGGGGCACCACGGTGGCGGACATCTACGACGACACCACCATGAAGCTCTCCGTCCCCTTCCTGGCCGGGGACGCGGCGGCCATCGCCCCGGGGACCGAGTGCACCGTCACGCTGACGGACACCGGGGAGGTTCTCACGGGGACGGTGACCTCCGTCTCCAACATGGATGAGACCATCACCGGGGGACGAATCGTCCGCTACATCCACGTGAAAGTGACAAACCCCGGCGGCCTCACCACCGCTCACATGGCCGTGGTGACCGTGGGGGATCTGACCTGCGTGGAGGAGGGAGCCTTCGAGCCGGCGGTGGAGACGGTGATGACGGCGGAGGATCTGGAGTCCACCGTGGAGGTGGAGTCCCTGCTGGTGTCGGAGGGAGACTACGTGGCCAAGGGAACTCCCCTCTTTGCCATGACGGCGAACTCTGCGGACAAGATGATGAGAAATTATGAGAACAGCTTGGACTCCGCTGAGCAGCAGGTGGAGAGCGCGGAGAACAGCATGGAGAGCACCCAGGACAATTACGAGGATTACACCATCACCGCCCCCATCTCCGGCCAGGTGATCACCAAGAATGTCAACGCCGGGGAGACCATCACCAGGGACACCAACTCGGAGGCCACCCTGGCGGTGATCTACGATCTGTCGGAGCTGACCTTCGAGATGTCCATCGACGAGATGGATATCAAGAGCGTGGAGGTGGGGCAGAAGGTGGAGGTGACGGCGGACGCCTTCGAGGGCCAGACCTTCACCGGCACCGTGACCAACGTGAGTATCAACGGCTCCTACTCCAACGGCGTCACCAACTACCCGGTGACGGTGACTTTGGACGAGGTGGGGGAGCTGATTCCCGGCATGAACGTGACGGGAACCATCATCCTGGACGAGGCGAAGGACGTGCTGGCCATCCCGGCGGACTCCCTGATGCGGGGCAACCGGGTGTATGTGAAGGATGCATCCGCCGAGGAGGAGCCTGGGGTTCCGGCGGGCTTCCGCTCCGTGGAGGTGGAGACCGGCCTCATCAGCGATGAGTACGTGGAGATCGTGGGCGGCCTCTCTGAGGGGGACGAGGTCTACGTGGATGAGACCAGCGTGGACAGCAGCTCCTTCGGAATGGGAATGCCCATGGGAGACATGTCCGGCGGAATGGGAGGGGCTCCCGGCGGCATGGGAGGATCTCCCGGCGGCATGGGAGGATCTCCCGGCGGCGGCATGGGACCCAGGTAGGCGAAAAGATTCCGCGGAGAGGAGGCAGGACCATGAGTGAACCGCTGATTGAACTGAAAGATATCTACAAGATCTACCGCATGGGGGATGAGGAGGTGCGGGCCAACGACGGCATCACCCTGAACATATACAAGGGGGAGTTTGTGGCCATCGTGGGCAAGTCGGGGAGCGGCAAATCCACCCTGATGAACATCATCGGCGCCCTGGACGTCCCCACGGACGGGAGCTACTATCTGGGGGGCGAGGATGTGAGCG
>DXEU01000122.1 GCA_019114845.1 Candidatus Lachnoclostridium stercoripullorum
TATAATATCCGGAATCCACAAAATACTCTTCCCGCTGTGGTTTGCTGTAGTAGCTGTCCGCCATCATCAGATACCAGTGGACGTCCTTCTCCACCATATCGTGGGGAGTGGCGAAGGAGTACTGGCTCTTCCCGATGTATTTGATGATGGACGCGGAGACCCCCGTCTCCTCCTTCACTTCCCGCAGAGCCGTCTCCTTGAAATCTTCCCCTTCCTCTACAGTTCCTTTCGGCAAAACCCAGCCTTCATATTTGTTCTTATAATTTTTATACAAAACCAGAATCTTACCTCGAAAAATAACCACACCGCCACAGCTCGTTGCTTCAATCATATGCAATCCTCCTGATGGGTGTATTCAAACTGGTTTTAGTATACCTCATTTACCGGCAGGTTTCAAGATGGGATTGACGGCAGATCCCGTCATATATCTTCTCCGCCGTCACCGGCAGTTCCCGGATCTGCACGCCCGCGGCGTGAGCCACCGCGCTGGCGATGGCGGGCGCCGGCGTGTTGATCACCACCTCCCCGATGGACTTGGCCCCGAAGGGTCCCGTCTGCTCGTAGCTGCTCTCAAACTCCACCCGCAGCCGCCCCACATCCTGCCTGGTGGGAATCTTGTACTGCATCAGGGAGTTCTCATACATCTGGCCCTTGGGGGAGTAGGTGATGTCCTCGTACATGGCCATGCCGATGCCCTGCACCAGGCCTCCCTCCGTCTGGATCCTGGTGAGATTGGGGTTGATGGGCGTGCCGCAGTCCACCACCGCCACATAGTCTATGAGCTTTGCCTCGCCGGTCTCCCGGTCAACCTCCACCTCGGCCATGCCCACCATGAAGGGCGGCGGGGAGGTGGGCTGGGTGTTGGACTCTGTGACCTCCAGGGCGAAGCCGTTGCCGCTCATCACCCGGTTTCCGATGTCCTTCAGGCTAATCTCCCCGGAGCCGTCCAGGCAGAAGACGCGCTTCCCGTCGAAATCCACCTGATCCATCTCTCTCCCCAGGTACTCCGCCCCCTTCTCCAGAATCCTGCGGATCATGGAGTCGCAGGCCTTCACCACCGCGCCGCCGGTGAGGTAGGCGGTGCTGGAGGCGTAGGAGCCGGAATCGTAGGGGGAGACATCCGTGTCCACCCCGTGGACAATGATACTGTCCAGGTCACAGCAGAGGCAGTCGGCGGCGATCTGGGACATGGTGGTGTCGCACCCAGTGCCCATATCGGCGGCCCCCAGCATCAGGCTGTAAAATCCGTCGTCGTTGAGCTTGATGGTGGCGGAGCCCACGTCCACGCCGGCGATGGCAGATCCCTGCATGGACATGGCCACCCCCACGCCCCGGACTTTCCCGTTCCCCATATCCCGGGACGGGAATTTGTGCTCCCAGTCCATCAGCTCCTTCGCCCGGGCCATACAGCGGTCCAAGGCACAGCTTCCCGCCGTCTCCCCGTAGTAGGCGGGCATCCGGTCGCCCTCCCGCACCATATTCTTTTCCCGCAGGAGAACCGGGTCCATCCCCAGCCGGTCCGCCAGCTCGTTTACCGCCGACTCCACGGCGAACAGCCCCTGGGTGGCTCCGTATCCCCGGTAGGCACCCGCGGACATGCGGTTGGTGTAGACCACATCGTACCGGAAGCGGAAGGCCTCCGCCTTCCCGTAGAGGGGGATGGACTTGTGTCCGGACAGCCCCACCGTGGTGGGGCCGTGCTCCCCGTAAGCCCCTGTGTTGGACAGGGTGTAGAGGTCGATGGCCCGGATATTTCCCTCCTGGTCCGCTCCCAGACGCACATGGACCTCCATCTCATGTCTGGGGGAGGATGCAATCTGGGACTCGTAGCGGCTGTAGACGATCTTGGACGGGCGCCCGGTGAGCCAGGTGACGATGGCCGGGTACACCTCCGCCACCACCGTCTGCTTGGCGCCGAAGCCGCCGCCGATCCTGGGCTTGATCACCCGCACTTTTGACTTGGGGATGTCCAGGGCGTTGGCCAGAATCCTTCTCACGTGGAAGGGCACCTGGGTGGAGGCCGTCACCACCAGGCGGCCGTAGGGGTCCAGGGCGGCGAAGGCCCGGAAGGTCTCCATCATGGCCTGCTGGTTTGCCTTGGTGTGGTACGTCTCGTCCACCACGTACTCGCAGCGGGACAGAACCTCCTCCACATCCCCCTCGCCGTCCTCGCCGGAGGCGCAGAGGTTGCGCCGGTTGTCCGCCCCCACCGGGCAGAGGCTCCTCCAGCTCTCCTCCGGGTGCACCAGGATAGGGTTGTCCTTGGCGGTGCGGAAATCCAGCACCGCATCCAGCACCTGGTATTTCACCCGGATCAGCTTCAGGGCGCGGTCCACCGCATCCTCCGTCTCCCCGGCCACAATGGCCGCCGCATCCCCCACAAAGCGAACCCTGCGGTCCAGGATCAGGCGGTCGTAGGGACTGGGCTCCGGGTAGGTCTGGCCGGCCATGGTGAAACGCTTCCCGGGCACATCCTTCCAGGTGAGCACCGTCACAATCCCCGGAACCGCCTTCGCCCTCTCCGTGTCTATCTCCTCAATCAGCGCGTGGGCGTGGGGGCTTCTCAGCACCTTCACCACCAGGCAGTCCCTGGGGGCCAGATCGTCGGTGTAGACCGGTTTCCCCGTCACCAGGGCCATGGCGTCCTTCTTCATCACAGGGCTTCCCACAATTTTAGCCTTTCGCTCCACTCTCCTCGCCTCCTCTCCCCTGAACCTCTCCCTCTTTTTTGCGGTTCAGATATTTCACAATGGCCCGAAGCTGCCCCGCATAGCCGGTGCAGCGGCACAGATTGCCGGAGAGATACTCCAGGATCTCCTCCTCGCCTGGATTCTCCAGCTCCCTCTCCATGGCCAGAACATTCATGATGAAACCGGGGCTGCAGAAGCCGCACTGCTCCGCCCCCTCCTGGGCCAGGAAGCGCCCGAAGGCCTCCGCCTCCTTCTCCACTCCCTCCAGAGTGGTCACCTCCCGCCCGTCGGCCCTGGCTGCCAGCACGGAGCAGGAGAGCACCGGCGTTCCGTCCAGCCAGACGGTGCACAGGCCGCAGTTTGAGGTCTCGCAGCCCCTCTTTACGCTGTAGCACCCCTGACTCCTCACAAAATCCAGGAGCAGGGTTCCCGCCTCAATCTCCCCGCAAATCTTCCTGCCATTCAACGTCAGATTGATCTCCATCTCAACTCTCCTCCCCCAGCTTCTCCGCCAATCTTCTTATGTACACCTGGGCCAGGTGGGCGCGGTAGGCCGCCCCGGCCCGCAGGTTGCTCCCGTAGGAGAAGGCTTTTGCCGCCTCCTCGGCCAGCTGGCCGGCCGTCTTTCCCCGGCCGTCCAGGAGAATGCTCTCCGCCCTCTTGGGCCTGGCTCCCACAGCCACCTTCCACTCGTCCCCCAGGCGGGATACGGCGCAGGCGATCACCGGGAAATCTGTGGCCGTGTTTCTCTGGGAGCCGTAGGCCGCTCTCCGGCCATCCTTCTTCACCCACAGGCGAACCAGGATATCCCTGTCGTAAGGCATGGCCGCAAATTTCTCCAGCGGCACCCGGCCGCCCCTATACAGCTCCACCTCCGTCTCCAGGGCCATGAGGCAGGTGAGCACGTCGGAAAATCCGTAGCGCCCGAACACGCTGCCCCCCACCGTGGCGCCGTTGCGAAACTGCACCCCCACAATGTGGCGGACGCACTCCCGAAATACCCCGTCAAAGGCCAGGTTCAACCCCTGATGGGTCTCCAGCTGGCGCAGGGTGCACATGGCCCCGATGGAGAATTCCCGGTCGTCCTCCTGGACCGTGTCCAGGCCCAGCCCGGACAGGTCTATGATCGTTCCCTTCCTTCCATCTCCCATCTTCAGCCACATCATGCCGCCCACCACGGCGCTGGACTTTTTCTGGTTCAGGCTCCACGCCTGCTCAAGGCTCTCCGCCCTCACATACTCTTTTGCTGTGAACATGTCTAACCTCCTATGATCCTGTCTCCTGCCCGGAGAAATACACGTCAAAGATTCCCCTGGCGATGGGGGCTGCGGCCCGTCCTCCCGAGCCTCCCTCCTCCACCAGCACGGTCACCGCGATCTGCGGATCCTCCGCCGGGGCAAAGCCTGTGAACCAGGCGTGGGTCTCCCTCCCCGTCTCAAATTCGGCGGAACCGGTCTTCCCCGCCGCAGTGTACTGATCTGTCACCAGGGCGGAACCAGTCCCCTCCGTCACCACCAGCTTCATAAACTCCGTCAGCTCCCCGGCCTCCTCCGCCGTCATCAGCTCTCCCCAGGAGTCCGGCATGAATTTCTTTATCTCCTGACCGCCCGCATTCTCCAGGTGATCGATGAGATACGGGCGCATCAGCGTGCCGCCGTTGGCGATGGCCGAGGTGATGAGCAGGGTGTGCATGGGCGTGGTCTGGGTCCGCCCCTGGCCGATGGCCGTCTGCAGCGTCTCCCACTGGTCCGCCCCGGAGTCCATCACAAAGGAGCTCTGGCTGTACGGCAGGGACAGGGGGAGCTTCCGGTTGTAGAGGAGCTGCTCCGCCAGCTGGCGAAGGCTATCCTTGTCCAGGGTCTCGCCGATCTGGGCGAAGGCCCCGTTGCAGGAGTTGGCGAAGGCGTGGGCCAGATCCTGGCTGCCGTGGGCCTCCCCGTGGTAGCAGCGGATGGTGTACTCCCCCGTCTCGTAGGTCCCGTCGCAGTCGAAGCGGAAGTCCTGCCAGTCGTCGGGGTGCTCCCGCAGATATTCCATCAGGGTGAGAATCTTGAAGGTGGATCCGGGGGCGTACAGGCCCTGGGTGGCCCGGTTTAACAGCCTGGCCTCCCCGCCCTCATCCGCCGTCAGGCGGTCCCAGTCCTCCCCGATGGTGTTGGGGTCGTAGTCCGGCTTGGAGACCATGGCCAGAATCTTTCCCGTGTCCGGCTCCATCACCGCCACCGCCCCCCTTCTGTCCCCCAGCAGATCCCAGGCCGCCTGCTGCAGCCGGGAATCCAGGGTGGTCACCACATTGTCCCCCAGGTTCTTCACCCCGGAGAACTGGTTGAACACCTGCTCCACCAGATTGACGTGGGAGGTGAGCAGATAGAAGTTGGTGAGGGACTCGATCCCCGTCCTCCCGTTTCCGGTGTAGCCCACCGCATGGGCGTACAGGGAACCGCCGGGGTACTCCCGCCTCTCCGTCCCATCCTCCGCCGTGACGGTCCTGGCCAGCACCTGGCCGTCGGCGCTCAGAATCTCTCCCCGGACCACCCGCTGTGCAAACAGGTCCACCCGGGGATTGTAGGCGTTGTTGATGACGGAATCGCTCTCAAACTGAAGGAAGTATCCCAGGTACAGGACCAGACACGCGAACACGCCTGCCACCGCGTAGGCCAATCGCAGAATATTTTTATTTGCCTTTGGATTCGGACCACTCCTCCTCATCTTCCTCCTCCTCGTTCCTCTTTAAAATGTACAGCCCCTGGATCACGGAGAACAGAATGAAGGTCCCCGCGATGGAGCTGCCCCCGTAACTCACCAGGGGGAGCGTCATCCCCGTGAGAGGGATAAATTTCACCGCCCCGCCCACCGTCAGGAGCACCTGAATGATGTACTCGCAGCCCAGTCCGAAGGCGATGAGCTTGTAGAACATGGCCTGCATCCGGACGGCGATCATCATAAACTGGAGAAAACAGCCCAGGCAGATGAGGATCAGGCAGATGGCAAACAGTCCCCCCAGCTCCTCGGAGATGGCGGAGATCATAAAATCCTTCTCCACCACCGGGATTTTCTCCGGCAGTCCCTGATCCAGGCCCATGCCCATCCAGCCCCCCGTGCCCACGGCAAACAGGGACTGGGCGATCTGGTACCCGGTGTCCGCCACGTCGGACCAGGGATCCAGCCAGGCCTCCACCCGGCGCTGCACATGGGGAAACAGCTGCCAGGCCAGCACCGAGGCCGCCGCCCCGGCCCCCAGGCCGGCTCCCAGATACACCGCCCGGGAGGTGGCCACGAACAGCATAAACAGGTAGGTCAGGAAAAAGATCAGCCCGTTCCCCAGATCCCTGGAGAGCACCAGAACCAGCACATGGGCCGCCGCCATGGCCGTGGTGACCGCCACCGTCTTAAAATCCGTGGAGCGGTAGAACATGGTGGCCACAAAAAACACATAGCTGATCTT
>DXEU01000015.1 GCA_019114845.1 Candidatus Lachnoclostridium stercoripullorum
TCTCCTTTCTGGTTACACCATCAGGCGGCACCCCGCCGCCTTCCGTTTTTCTTAGCGTCGATGTACCAAGGGACAATACGGTCAAAAATGGCTGAATTTGCGCCCCTGCTGTGTTACTTTCACTCCGCGTACGCCCTGTACGCGTCGTTCAAGTGCCTTGCAGGAACGCAAATCAGCTCATTTTTGACTCTGCGACCTCAGCCCTAGGAAATTCACCTGTTTTCAAGACAGACGATAGAGGCGTACTGGACGTACGCCGATTGAGGATAACGCAGAAAACAGGTGAATTTACAGGGCTGGGGCGTATTGCCCCTTGTACACCAACGCTAAAAAAGAATGAGAGAAAAAAGGACGCAAGTACTTTAATAGATCATCTTTACCTTGCGGACTCCCTGAATCTTCTTCAGGTATCCGGTCACCTCCTCCTGGGTTTTGTCCTCCGGATTTTTAATGGCCATGATGGCGTTGTAGTCCCCGGAACGCTTGGAATGGTTCAGGGTGATGTCCAGCACCTGCAGGCCGAAGCTCTCCATGGTGACGCAGAGCGGCTGCAGGTCGCTCATCTCGTCAAATTCCACATACAGGCGCAGAATCATGTCGTTGTGGGTGAAATGGTCAGAAATGGTCTTAAATTTGGAGATGACCACATACACCACGGCGGCGGCCAGCACTCCGCCCACATAGAACCCAATGCCGATGGCCAGCCCGATGCAGGCGGCGGTCCACAGGCCCGCCGCCGTGGTCAGCCCCCTCACCTTGGTTTTCCCCTCCACGATGATGCTTCCGGCCCCCAAAAAGCCGATGCCGCTGATCACCTGGGCTCCCAGCCGGGCCGGGTCCCCTGTGGAAAATTTTTCAAACATATACTGGCCGGTGAGCATCACCACCGTGGCTCCCAGGCACACCAGGATGTAGGTGCGCATCCCCGCTGACTGATTGGCCCGGCCCCTCTCCAGCCCCAAAACTCCCCCGCAGAGCACCGAAAGGGCGATCCGCAGCGTGACGGAAAACGGGTTGAGCCCTTCCGCCAGATCCTGCATATATTCTGCCCACTCCATACGTTTCTCTCCTCCCAAATGCCGGATTTCTCCGGATACAAAGCAGGCGCGGTACCTCTCCCGATACCGCGCCCGCGCCTACAGGTCTTTATTTTCTGTAAACCTTCTTCTCAATCCTCCGCTGCTTCCATCTGCGGATGGCCTGCATGCCGTTTCCCTGGCCAAAGTACAGGGCCACGGAGGAGAGAATCATCAGCACCACCGTGTACACGAAGCTCATGCACTTGGCGTCGATGCTGGCGTTCTCGTCGGAGGCCGCCTTCACCACGATGCCCAGAGGCTGGAACAGGGGGTGATACAGGAAGGCCGTCAGGTCATAGTCCGCCAGCAGTCCGTTGAAGTTTA
The DNA here is from genome assembly GCA_019114845.1 of Candidatus Lachnoclostridium stercoripullorum. GTDB lineage: Bacteria > Bacillota > Clostridia > Lachnospirales > Lachnospiraceae > Lachnoclostridium_A > Lachnoclostridium_A stercoripullorum. The sequence continues at coordinate 1,404 of DXEU01000015.1, forward strand.
AGATCACCACAGACAGCACCGCCGGCAGGATCACCGGGATGATCACCTTCCGCATAGTGTAGAAGGTGCTGGCGCCCATACATTTCGCCGCGTCCTCCAGATCCTCGTCCACAGAGAAGAACGCGGAGCGGATCATCCGGTAGGAGAAGGGCAGCTTGATGACCACGTAGCCGATGAGCAGGATCACCGTGGTTCCCACCAGAACCTTGTTGAAGATCAGGGAATTCCTGTCTCCGTAGGCCATGGTCAGGCCCAGGGCGATCAGGGTGCTGGGCAACAGCCAGGGGATCAGGGCGCCGTACTCAAAGAGCTTGTTCAGCTTATTTTTCGACTTCTGCACGAAGCGGACGCAGACGATGGAGACCAGCGCCGCCAGCAGAGCGGCTCCCAGGGAGTAGACGATACTCACCAGGTAGGGCTTGACCGCCTCGATGGAGGTGAACAGCTTCCCGTACCTCTTCAGATCCATTCTGGGCACGATGATGCAGATATTTTCCGATCTTCCGCTCCTGAGCTTGCTGGCCTGGGAGTTGATCTGGTATCCCAGCTCCCTGGCCGCCTGCTCCACCAGCTTGATCTTCTCCGCGCTCACATTCCCTCTACGGTTCAGCACGTTGGAAACGGTGCCGTGGGACACCCCCGCGCGCTTTGCTATATCCTTGATTGTGGCCATACTCTGTCTCCTTCCGCCCCAGCCCCGCCGGAGCCTGCCCATTCCCGCTCTCCGCTGACTGTGTTTTTATTACTATAACACAAAAATGCGGGTCCGGCAAAGAAGTTTGCCGGGCCCGCGCCCTTTCTGTCACTCTGTATATCCGATCAGTTTGCTGTTGTCCTCGGAGGTGTCGATGACGATCCGGTCGCCCATGTGAACCTTGTCCCCCAGAATCATCTTCGCCGCCAGGGTCTCCACATGCTTCTGCAGGAATCTCTTTAACGGCCTTGCCCCGTACACCGGGTCGTAGCCGTGATCCACAATGAAGGTCTTGGCCGTATCCGTCAGCTCGATGGTCAGCTCCCTGTCCGCCAGCCGCTTGTTGATGTCCGCCACCATCAGGTCGATGATGTCCGTGATGTTCTCCTTGGTCAGCGGCTTGAAGAGGATGGTCTCGTCCAGGCGGTTCAGGAACTCCGGCCGGAAATGAGCCCGCAGGTCATTCATCACCATGGCCTCCGCCTCCGGCTTGATGTTTCCCTTCTCGTCGATGCCCTCCAGCAGATACTGGGAGCCGATGTTGGAGGTCATGATCAGGATGGTGTTCTTAAAGTCCACGGTCTTGCCGGTGGAATCGGTGATCCGCCCGTCGTCCAGCACCTGCAGAAGGACGTTGAACACATCCGGGTGGGCCTTCTCCACCTCGTCAAAGAGCACCACGGAGTAGGGTTTTCTCCGCACGGCCTCCGTCAGCTGGCCGCCCTCGTCGTAGCCCACATATCCGGGCGGCGCTCCGATGAGCCGGGACACGGAGTGCTTCTCCATGTACTCGCTCATGTCGATGCGGACCATATTGTTCTCATCGTCGAACAGCGCCTCCGCCAAGGCCTTGGCCAGCTCCGTCTTGCCCACGCCCGTCGGGCCCAGGAAGATGAACGAGCCGATCGGGCGCTTGGGGTCCTTCAGGCCCGCGCGTGCGCGTCGGATGGCGCGCGACACGGCGCCCACGGCCTCAT
>DXEU01000123.1 GCA_019114845.1 Candidatus Lachnoclostridium stercoripullorum
TTAAATCATTTGTCGCCGGTGTAGATCCATCCGCATCTTCAGCACTTGGAATCCCCTGATAAACATTTACAACCTTACCGTTATATTCATAATGGTTATATACATATTGTCCTGTTTGATTATTAAATCTAAGATTTATCCCCTTACTATTCAAATAGTTATTAATATAAGACGGATCAGGATTTTGTCCTTGTCCAGGCACATCATAATCATACAAATTCACCGTAAACGGGGACTCGCCCTCGCCGCCGGCTCTCGCCAGCAGGTCCGCCGCGTTGGTCTCGTAGAAGGCGACCGCCGCCAGCTTGTTGTCGTCCACCGCCTCCGTCTCGTCGTCGGCGTTCATCAGGGAGATGCCGTTGGCCGCGTTGGCCATCTTTGCCATCCGGCGGGTGGTGGTCACCTCCACGCCCATGGGCTCGCTCATGCCCTCCTCCACGTCGATCTTGTCGAAGGAGCTCTTCACCACCAGCACGCTGGCACTGACCTGGCCGGAGGTGAGACGCACATAGCCTCTGTCGTCCACCGCTGTGAAGCGGGGGCCTTCCTCTTCTTCCTCGGCCTCGGAGGTCTTGTCCTCCTCGGCGGCCTCCGTCTCCTCCACCGTCTCAGTCGTGGCGGGGTCTGTCACGGCCGTCTCGCCCTCGGTGCTCTCCTGGCTCTCGGCGGGAGTCTCCCCTGTCTGGAGGTTGGAGCCGTTCTCCGGCTCTGCGGGCTGATCGCCGTCGTCCGTCTTGTCAAATGCCTCGTCCTCGCTGTCCGTGGCTGTGGGCTCTGCCCCGTAGGCCACCAGCGTTCCCAGGAGGCGGTCCAGGATGCTCACCTCTGCCACCGTCTGGGTCTCAGACTCTGTGGCCACGGGATCTGTCTCCGGGGTCTCTGTCCCGGGAACTTCCCCGGAGCCTTCCGTCTCCCCGGCGGTCTCGCCGGTTCCGCTCTCCGCCGCGTTGTCAGCGGCCGGTGCGGTGGTCTCAGGCACCGTCTCGGCCTCCGCCTCGGTGGCTGTGTCCAGATCCTCCGGGTTATAGTATGCCTCCAGCAGCCGCTCCTTGCTCTCCACCTCGATCACGTCCGTGATCTTGTTGCCGAACAGCAGCTGGTAGCCCTGATCCTCATTTCCCTGGTTCTCGATCATGAAAACCATGCCCTCGGTGCCCGTCAGCTCATACTTGCCGTCCTCGCCGAATCCCTCGGACTGGGGGGACAGGAAGATGCGCACGTCCGTCTGGGCCGGCATGGCCGCGTCCGCCGCCAGGAGCGTCTCCGCGTCCTTCAGCTCGTAGACTGCGCCGTAAAAGCCGGAGATCTCTGAGGAGCTGGCCACCACCGTGGGCGGCGTCACCATCTTGTCGCTCTCCACGGCCTTCTCCATGGCGTCCTTCAGCTTCACCGGGTCAAATTCAATAATTTCCGCCAGATTGGCGTCCTCTGGTCTTTCCCTCGTTTCTGCGGCGGTGACCATCCCCGTCGGCAGCGAACCGGCCGTCATGCACACAGCCAGGAATGCCGCCATCTTCTGCTTCATAGATTTCTTCACCCTGCTCATTCTCTCACCTCTGTTGGGATTTTTCCTCTCATTCGACCGCCTGCCGCCGTCTCACTCCGGTCGCTTCTCCGTCGGCCCGGTACTGCTCCCGGAATTCCTGGAAATAGCGGTCTGGCTGTCCCCAGACGGCTCGCGCTGTCTGAAAACTCGCACTTTTGCATCCAATTATAGTCCGGGCATCGTTACTGAAAACGTTACAGTACATAAATTATTAAGAAAATAAAATAATAAAATGTAATTCTTAATGTAATTTAACAAAACAGGCGTTCCCCGCCCTTTTCCGCCAAAAAAAAGAGAGACTCACTCAAAGCAAGTCTCTCAAACCACTATATCTTGTTCCGTCCCTAACTCCGCACCTCCATCCGTGGGAAGCAGGGGATCCAATCACTGCGCCCGCTTCTTCAGGGGGATGATCTGAAAATTCACCCGCACCTTCTTGAAGGGGCAGTTCTCCCTGAACCGCCGCAGGATCCGGTCGGCGATCATCCAACACTCCGACTCCCCCACGCCGATGAGCAGCAGCAGGAAGGTCAGGCCGTCGTACTGGGTCATCATGTCGCTCTTGCGCCCGGTCTTGCGGATGCACTCCCGGAGAATGCGGCCGATCTCCACGGTCCGCTCCTCCCCCGGCGTCAGGGGCACCTTCCTGGAATCCTCCATGGTCATCACCAGCACGCTGGCGGGCTGGCCGCTGCGCTGGATGGTGTATTTTACAAACTGGTAGTTGTCGATGAAGCGGGGCAGGGGGCAGTCGTAGGGGCCGTAGTCCCAGGTCTCATTGTTCTCCAGCTGCTCCCGGATCCGGTCCAGAGTCGTCTGGGCGGCGTAGTTGGCGTTCTGGATCTTCTCCAGCCGCTCCTTCATGGCCTCCGACGGCTCCATGCCGATCTCCCTGAAATACATGGCGGTGGTGTCCTCGTACAGCTGAAAGGCCTCGTCGTAGTGATTTCTGGCGATCAGGCAGTCCAGCATGTAGATCTGGTACTCCTCGTATGGGTAGAGGGAGGCCGCCCACTTGGCCAGGTTGTAGGCCCGCACATGGCCGCCCCCCTGGATCATCAGCCCGTACTGCTGCAAAAACAGCTCCTTGAAGGTCCGCTCCCACTCCGCCTGCCAGCGTCCGACCCACTCCTCGGAGCCAAACTCCGGGAGAAATTCCCCCAGGCACAGGGCAAATGCCTCCTGCCCCAGGCGCAGGCTTGCCTCCCGGTCCGTCTCCGCCTCGGCCTTGGCGGCCAGGTCCCGAAACTCCACCACGTCCACGGACAGGGGGATGGACGGATTCCAGCGGTAGAGCCCCCGCCCTGAGAGGATGTAGTCCTCCCCTTCCGGGCAGGGGATCCCGGCATTTTTCAGGGCCCGCCGCAGCCGGTAGACTGTGATCCGCAGGTTGGCCCCCGTGTCAAACTCGGCGCTCTGCTGGTAGAACAGCTGCCGGATCAGCTCCCGCCTGGGGATGCCCTGCTCCCCCTGGAGCGCCAAAATCACAAACAGCTTCGCGATGTTGTTGCCCGCCTGCTTTCCCAGGCTCAACGGCTGGCCGTCCCATATGAGCTGGAGACAGCCCAGCGTCTTCACCTTCAGCATTGTCATCCCACCTCTGATACTTGCTGGGACTATTTTAGCATGTCCGGAGGAGAATTACAATTACCGTTACATTTTTAGATTTATTTTTCCAGCAGCCAGTCGATGAGGCTGACTGAGCGAATCCCATCGTAGGAGGAGACTAGCCCTGGATCTAAGGACAGAATCGTCTTCTCGTAGTTGTCCCGAATCTGCTGCATAGGGGCGAGCTCTCTCCTGCGCACGTCCTCACTCACCATGGATTCCGTCACCTGGATGTATTTTTTCTCGTCTGCCTTCGCCGCGATAAAATCCACCTCCGAATTTCCGATCTTTCCCACCGCCACATCGTATCCTCTCCTGAGCAGCTCCAGGTAGACCACATTTTCAGTGGCGTGGCCGCTGTCCCGTTCGCGAAACCCCAGCAGGTAATTCCGCAGGCCGATGTCGACGATATAATATTTCCCCAGTGTCCGCAGATATTCCTTTCCTTTTATATCAAAGCGCTTGATCTCATAGAAAAAATAGCTCTCCAGCAGCGCTTGAATATATGCCTGAACGGTGTGGGCGCTGGGCTTTCCTTTGCATCTTCCATCCCTCAGCAGGCCCTCATTTGCCAGAGTGTTTCCGATGGAGGAGCTTGATACCATATTCCCAATATTATCTGCGAGGGACAGGACAATCTTGCGCAGGAGGGCCGAGTCCGCAATCTGTCTCTGTCCGCGCCGCTTTTCCCGCTCCTGGATATCCCGCACCACCACAGTGGAGTAAATGCCGTCCAGGAGCAGCAGCGCTTTCTCCTGGTCAAGTCCAATATCTGCGATCCCCGGCATCCCGCCGAAACGCATGTACGCGGCGAACGCATCCCGCAATTCGTAGCTCTCCCCATTCTTGTC
>DXEU01000124.1 GCA_019114845.1 Candidatus Lachnoclostridium stercoripullorum
GATTCCCTTCCTTTGTAAAGGAATCCCGCCGGTCCCTGTATTTTTTCCTGTAAAATCCGCCCTTCTATTGACTGTTATTCTCAAAAAATGGTATAAATAAAGCAGAAATGGAGGATTTATTTCATGGCAAACGATTACGTTTTCAACGATACGCTCCCGGTGGCGCCCTTAAAGATCGCCGCCCTGGATGACTGCCGCCCCCTGGCGCAGAAGGTCAACGACCACATTGTACAGTTCCGCAAAAACGATACGGAGGAGCTGATGCGCCGCAAGGCGGATCTGCGCTACCGCGGCTACGACGTTCAGTCCTATCTCCTGGACTGCGAGTGCCCCCGCTTCGGCTCCGGCGAGGCGAAGGCGGTGATCAATGAATCCGTGCGGGGTACGGACATTTTCGCCATGGTGGACATCACCAACTACAGCCTCACCTACACGTTGAGCGGCATCACCAACCACATGTCCCCCGACGACCATTTTCAGGATTTAAAGCGGATCATCGCCGCCACGGTGGCCACCGCCCACCGGGTCAACGTGATCATGCCCTTCCTCTACGAGGGCCGGCAGCACAAGCGCTCCAAGCGGGAATCCCTGGACTGCGCCATGGCTCTGCAGGAGCTGCAGCAGATGGGCGTGAGCAACATCGTCACCTTTGATGCCCACGACCCCAGGGTGCAGAACTCCATCCCCCTGTGCGGCTTTGACAACTTTATGGCCACCTACCAGTTTATGAAGACCCTGTTCGACCACCGGATCCCCATCCGCCTGGACAAGGACTCCCTGATGATCATCAGCCCCGACGAGGGCGCCATGCACCGGGCCGTGTACCTGGCCAACAACCTGGGCGTGGACATGGGCATGTTCTACAAGCGCCGGGATTACTCCCAGGTGGTGGACGGCAGAAATCCCATCGTGGCCCACGAATTCCTGGGCAGCTCCGTGGCCGGCAAGACCGTGATCATCGTGGACGACATGATCTCCTCCGGGGAGAGCATCCTGGACACCGCCCGGGCTCTGAAGAAGCGGAATGCCGCCCGGATCATCCTCTGCTGCACCTTCGGCCTGTTCACCAACGGCCTGGAGAAATTCGACGACTACTATGCCCAGGGGTATTTCGACTACGTAATCACCACCAACCTGAACTACCGTCCCCAGGAGCTCTTTGACCGCCCCTGGTATCTGGAGGCGGATATGAGCAAGTATCTGGCGGCCATCATCAACTCCTTCAACCACGACGTATCCCTGAGCGCGGCCCTGTCCCCCACCGCCAAGATCCAGAAGCTGGTGGCCAGGTACCACGCCGACGGCTATGAGTATTTTCAGACGATCCGATAAATCGGTCATTCCATCCATAGACAGCAAAACCCCTTCGGGCGCCTTTTGCAAGGCATTCTCCCGAAGGGGTTCTCTATTGTCTCCCGTCCTCTATTTTTCAGCACTTCTCTGCGGATTTCCTTCCTCACCCGCAGGCTCCCACAGCGCCAGGAAGGCGCACAGATTCCCCCTTCTCTCCCCCATCTTCCGGTGGGAGAACAGGTAGCTCGGGTTGCAGCAGGTGCAGATGTCCGTCACATGGAGGTGGTCCGGGCGCACGCCCGCCTCCGTCAGCACGATCTCGTTGGCCTTCCAGAGATCCAGCTGGTATTTCCCAGGTTCCGCGCCGGGGGCAAGGATCTCCTCCCTGTGACCCGGGCCGAACTCCCGAAGGAAGGCCTCCGCCACCTCAGCCCCCACCTCGTAGCAGTCCTGGCAGATGCTGGGGCCGATGCAGGCGATCACATCGCCGGGGTCGGTGCCGAACTCCTCCTCCATCTTTCTCAAGGTGGCTCTTCCCATCCGAGCCGCCGTTCCCCGCCAGCCGGAGTGGGAGAGGCCGATGGCCCTCCTCACGGGATCCAGAAAATAGAGGGGCACGCAGTCTGCGTAGAAGGTCACCAGGGTGATCCCCGGCTCATCCGTCACCAGCCCGTCCACATCCCGGTAGTCCCTCTCCCGCACCACGCCCTTTCCCCGGTCCTCCCGCCGGATGCGGCGCACGTTGGCGGTGTGGGTCTGCCAGGCCAGCGTCATGCTCTCCATCTCCACCCCCAGGGCGGCGGCCGCCCGCCTGTAGTTCTCCCTCACCGCCTCCGGGTCGTCCCCCCGGGTAAAGGACAGGTTCATGGAGGCGTAGGGCCCGCGGCTGACTCCCCCCATCCTGGTGGAAAATCCGTGGCGCACCAGGCCGGTCTCCGACAGGGCCGGAAATGTGAGAAGGGGGACGCCCCGGCTCTCCGCCATCTCCATGGGAGGTCTCCCCGCCTTTCTCTTCCAGGAAATCTCTTCTCTCTTCCAGGAAATTGCTTCCATCCTCTGCTCCTCCCTCTAAAAGGCGTCGGGGATCCAGGTGATCTCATCCCCCAGCACGGCCACCACGTCAAAACGGCAGGCCAGGCCGCCGCTGCCTCCCCGCTCTGACAGGTAGGCCGCCGCCACCTGGCGGATCGTCCTCTGCTTGGCGGGGGTGACCGCCTCCTCCGGGTAGCCCATGCGGCTGTCCCGGCGGTATTTTACCTCCACAAAGACCAGCATGTCCCTGTCCCTGGCGATGAGGTCGATCTCCCCCCTGGCCGTCCTGTAATTGTACTCCAGAATCTTCAGGCCCCGCTCCTCCAGATAGGCGGCCGCCTGGCGCTCATGGGCGCTCCCCTCCGCTCTCCTATTCATCGTTCTCCACAAATTTGGTGATAAAGCTTCTCCTGTGTATGGGGCAGGGGCCGTACTCCCTCAGGGCCGCGATGTGGGCCGCCGTCCCGTATCCCTTGTGCTTTGCAAAGCCGTACTCCGGGTAAATCCGGTCGTAGGCCGTCATCATGTGGTCCCTGGTCACCTTGGCCATGATGCTGGCCGCGGCGATGGAGACGCTCTTCGCGTCCCCCTTCACGATGGGGATCTGGGGGATCTCCACCCCGGGAATGGTGACGGCGTCGTTGAGCAGCAGCCCCGGCTCCTCCTTCAGGGAGGCGATGGCCTCCCGCATGGCCTGGTAGGTAGCCTGAAGGATGTTGATCCGGTCAATCTCCTCCGGGCTTGCGATGCCCACGCTCCAGGCCACCGCCTTGTCCCGGATCTCGAGAAAGAGCTCCTCCCTGCGCTTCTCCGAGAGCTTCTTGGAGTCGTTTAGCCGCAGGATCTCACAGTCCCTGGGGAGGATCACCGCGCCGGCCACCACAGGGCCCGCCAAAGGCCCGCGCCCCGCCTCATCCACACCGCAGATCAGGCTGACGGCCGCGTAGGTGTCCTCGTACTCCCGCATGCGGGCCAGGCGCTCCCGCTCCGCCGCCAGCTTCTCCTCCGTCCATTTTCCCGCCATACTCATCTACCTCCGTCCGGGGGCAGCTCCAGGGTGATCCGCCCCAGTTTTCCGCTGCGGAAGTCGTCCAGCAGAAGGGACGCCGCCTTGGGCAGGTCAAAGCCTCCCCCCCTCACCAGGCAGCCCCTGGCCCTGGCGATCTCCTCCAGCACCCCGTAGGCCGCCTGAAGCCTTCTCCTGTGCGTCTCCTCCGCCCCGTCCCCGGCCATCTCCCGGATGGTCTGGGCGCAGGCCCCGAACGCCTCCCCGTATCTCTTTTCCAGGGCGTCCGGATACCGCTCAGCCAGAAAGCAGACGAGCTCCGCCGCCAGCTCCTCCTTCTGGAGAATCTCATCGTTGATGGAGCCGATGAAGGCCAGGTGCAGGCCGGCGGTCTGGTCCTCAAACCTGGGCCAGAGAATCCCCGGCGTGTCCAAAAGCTCCAGGGTTTTGCTGAGGCGGATCCACTGGTTTCCCTTGGTGACCCCGGGCTTGTTGCCGGTCTTGGCGCACGCCTTTCCCGCAAAGGAATTGATGAATGTGGACTTCCCCACGTTGGGGATTCCCACCACCATGGCCCGCACCGGGCGGTTTAAAATGCCCCGCTTCCGGTCCCTCTCGATCTTCTCCCGGCACGCCTCCTGGACGGCCCCGCTGATCTGTTTTAAGCCGGCGCCGGAGCGGGAATTCACCTTCACCACGTGGAAGCCCTGGCCCTCAAACCAGCGCATCCAAGCCTCGCTGCAGGCCTCATCCGCCATATCTGATTTGTTGAGAAGAATCAGCCGGGCCTTGCCTCTGCCCAGCTGATCAATGTCCGGGTTGCGGCTGCCGTAGGGGGCTCTGGCGTCCACCAGCTCGATGATCAGATCGATCAGCTTAATGTCCTCCTGCATGGCCCGCTTGGCCTTCGTCATATGGCCCGGATACCACTGAATATTCATACTTCCTCCTGTCGCGGCACGCCCCTCCGTCAGCCGATCCGTCCAAAGCGGACCAGCGGCTGAATCCGGATCCAGGCGTTCCCTGTAATCTGTTCCCGTTTTATGTTGCCGATATTGACAAAGCGGCTGTCCTCGCTGCTCTCCCGGTTGTCCCCCAGCACAAAGTACTCATCCCGCCCCAGCGTGACAGGGTGCTGGGCAATCCCGGCCAGAGAGACCTGATTCAGCCCGTCCTCCGCCTGCAGGAGTTCTCCGTCAATATAAATATACCCGCCGGTGATCTGTACTGTCTCCCCCGGCAGGCCAATTACCCGCTTTACATTCATTTTTCCATCTTCCCGCCGAAATACCGCCAGGTCAAACCGGCCCGGCCCAAAGAGAATCCCCGGCAGGCGGTTCATCAGAACCACATCCCCGTTCTCCAGGGCGGGCGCCATGGAGTTCCCGGCGATGGGCACCTGGGCGGCAAACATGTACACCATGAACCAGGCGACGGCGATCACAAGCACAATGTCCGCCGCCCAGCCTGTGACGCGGCGAAGCAGGCTCTTGTCCTCCTCATAAAAATCCACTGACCGCACCTCGATTCCTGCAGGGTGGAATATGTCAAGAAAGGGACAATTTGCATTGTCCCTTTTCACTTACCGCCGCATTATTTTACTAATTCTTTTACCTTAGCTGCCTTGCCAACTCTGTCTCTTAAGTAGTAGAGCTTCGCTCTTCTCACTTTACCCTTTCTCACAACCTCGATGTTGTCAACGAAGGGGGAGTGTACCGGCCATGTCTTCTCCACGCCGATGCCGTTGGAATTCTTTCTC
>DXEU01000125.1 GCA_019114845.1 Candidatus Lachnoclostridium stercoripullorum
GGCCAGGAGACGGCGGATGTCCTCCAGGAGAAGGGAGGAGACCCGCAGGTTTCCCCGGCCGCAGCCCAGGCGGATATCCGGCTTGTTGGACCCGTGAAAATCCGATCCGCCTGTGGGGAGGAGCTGGTGGCGATCCGCCAGCTCCTTCAGTTTTCGGCTCTCCCAGCTGTTGTTGGAGGAGTGGTAGACTTCAAGTCCCCCCATCCCCAGGCCGGCGAGGAAGGCGGTCAGCTCCTCCAGCTCCTGGCTGCTGTAGCGGTACTGCAGGGGGTGGGCCAGGGCGGCAAATCCGCCCGCTCTTAGGATGAGCTCCACAGCCTTCTCCGGCTGAAGCTGCTCTTTTTTCGGGCAGTACGGGCCGCCGGGGATCAGATAGCGGCTGAATGCCTCCTTCATGGAGGCGACATACCCCTTCTCCGCCATCACCCGGGCGAAATGGGCGCGGGTGATGACGGTGTCCGGATGGCCCGCCTGGAGTTCCTCTCTGGTCATGGGGAAGCCGGCTGCGGAGAGCCTGCGAAGGATCTCATCGTTGCGGGCTTCCCGCTTCCGGCGCATACAGGCCAGTTCCTGCCGGAGGGCGGGTGAGTCCGCGTCCAGGAACAGCCCCAGGATGTGGATCTCTTTCCCATGCCAGAGGGCGGACAGCTCCGCCCCCGGAATCACTTCTATGGAAAAACGGCCGGCCGCGCTGCGGGCCTCCTCCACGCCGTCCACCGTGTCGTGGTCGGTGAGGGCGATGGCGGACAAGCCGGCGGCAGCTGCCTGCTCCACCACGGCGGCGGGGGAGAGGGTGCCGTCGGAGGCGGTGGAGTGCACGTGCAGATCAATCAGACTCATAAAAAACCTCCTCGCTGTCTGTCCCAGACGCCAGGCCTGAAACAGATTGGTAATAAATTCCTAACAGTATGGTAACACGATTTCACAGATAAGTAAAACGTCAAAATTTTTAATGGAAAAGAAGGAAAATTAGCATTTCTTTTTTGAAAAAGTGTGTTATACTCTATTCCGTGGATCTGACGGGATCCGCAGGAAATTTTCAATGAATGGGTGAATGGATAATATGAATCTTTACGATGACAGTAAAACGGGATCCTCCAGGGGCAGAAGCTCCTCCTCCAGAGGCAGGGCCCAGTCCTCCAGGGAACAGGCGAAGGGAAGCTCTCAGCGGAGCTCTTCCCAGAGGAGTTCTTCTGCCAGAAGCTCCGCCTCCCGGCAGACGTCCGCCCGCAGGACCGCTTCCGGATACAGCGGAGGCCGGCGGGGGAGAAGAAGGCGGTCCCAGAAAAATTATATGGGGGTCGCTGTGGGCGGAGTGATCCTGATCCTTCTGATCCTGATCGCGGCCTTCGCCATGAAGAGCTGCGGCGGGGAGGAGACGGACCCGTCCGCGGAGACGGAGAGCCAGATCTCCGGCGAGGTGACGGTGGACGGCGTGTCCATCACCGGAATGTCCAGGGAGGAGGCCAGGGAGGCGATCCTGGCGGGCTACTCCTGGGGGATGACGGTGGACTACGAGGGAGACATCTATGAGGTGGAGAACCTCATCGGCGGCGAGGTGGACCTGCTGCTGGATGAGATATTCAGCGCGGATAAGCCCCAGGAGAGCTACAGCCTGGACACCACGGGCCTGGACGAGCTGATTCAGGCCCAGGTGGAAGCCATGGCGTCCAGATGGGATAAGCCGGCCAGAAACGGGGAGATCTCCGGATTTGACAAGGAGAGCAATTCCTTTATCTACTCCGGCGAGGAGACCGGTGTTGTGATCGACCAGGAGAGGCTGGCGGCGGATATCCGCCAGGCCATGGACGGGAATGATTTTGACGCCCGGATCACGGCGGTGGGCCACGAGGTGGAGCCGGAGATCACGGAGGCCCAGGCCAAGGAGATGTACCGGGTGATCGGACAGTACTCCACCACCACCACGGCCAACAAGGACCGCAACACCAACATCAAGCTGGCCAGCGAATGTCTGGAGGGCAAGATCATCCAGCCGGGAGAGACCTTCTCCTTCAACGATACCACCGGGCCCAGAAGCCTGGAGAAGGGGTATAAGCCGGCGGGAGCCTACGTCAACGGCGAGCTGGTGGAGGAGCCGGGAGGCGGTGTCTGCCAGGTGTCCTCCACCCTGTACAACGCGGTGGTGTTCGCTGGGCTGAAGACCACGGAGCGCCACGCCCACAGCTATGAGCCCTCCTACGTGACGCCGGGGGAGGACGCGGCGGTGAGCTACGGCGGCCCGGATATGAAATTTGTGAACAATTCCGACACGGCGGTGGCCCTGCGGGCCAAGCTGGAGGGAAGTCTCTCCGGCAAGATGACCCTGACGGTGTCCGTGGTGGGAATTCCCATCCTGGAGGACGGGGTCACCTACTCCATGCACTCGGAGAAGGTGTCGGATCTGGATCCGCCGGAGCCGGAGTACGTGGACGATCTGACCTTGGAACCCCACACGGAGAAGGTGGTCACCGCCGCCAGACCCGGAAGCCGCTGGACCACCAACCTGGTGATCAAGAAGGACGGGGAAGTGATCAGCGACGAGCTGCTCCACAACAGCTCCTATAGGGGGCACGCCGCTGTGATCCACCGCAACGAGACGGATGAGCAGGTGCTGGAGACCAGCGAGGGGGAGACCGAGTCCTCGGCCACCGCATCCTCGGTGGAGGGGGAGATCACTCCCATGGAGACGGACGGCCTGCCGGAGGACGACGGCGGACTGGAGGCCAGCAACGCCCAGACGGCGGAGAGCCATGTCTCCACCCAGGCGCCCTCGGCGCCCGCCGCAGAGACGGCATCCACGGAGGTCCCGGGACCCCAGGGCTCTGCGGAGCCGGGGAATTCCGTGATCGCTCCCCATCCCCAGCAGACCGCTGCCACGGTGGAGAACGGCCCTGGAGTTTAGGCCGAAAATACAGGAAAAACTACATAAAACAGGTATAAAATTGAGAGATTGTTCGTAAAATAATACTTATTTTTTCGAACAATCTCTTTGCATTTCAAAAAACATTTGATATAATAAAGTCAGGTCATTCCCCGTCAGAACTATGCCTTTTTATAAAGGCTTTTGTTCTGAAATGGGGCTATACAATATTCACCAAATTTCATTTAGGAGGACAAATCAAATGGCAAGAAACATGAAAACCATGGATGGCAATGAAGCGGCTGCTCATGCGTCATATGCGTTTACAGAAGTCGCTGCTATGTATCCGATTACTCCCTCCTCTGTTATGCCGGAGCATACGGATGAGTGGGCAACGGATGGAAGACTGAACATCTTTGGACGCCCGGTGCAGATCACTGAAATGCAGTCCGAGGCAGGCGCAGCAGGAGCTGTGCACGGATCCCTTGCCGCAGGTGCGCTGACCACCACCTACACGGCTTCCCAGGGTCTTCTGCTGATGATCCCCAACCTTTACAAGATTGCCGGCGAGCAGCTTCCCGGCGTGTTCAACGTATCTGCCCGCGCTCTGGCCAGCCACGCGCTGTCCATCTTCGGCGATCACTCCGACGTGTATGCCTGCCGTCAGACCGGCTGCGCGATGCTGTGTGAGTCCAGCGTACAGGAAGTTATGGACCTGACCCCGGTTGCTCATCTGGCAGCTCTGACCGGAAAAGTTCCCTTCATCAACTTCTTCGACGGATTCCGTACATCCCACGAGATCCAGAAGATCGAGACCTGGGACTATGACGACTTAAAGGAGATGATGGACTGGGATGCCCTGGCTGAGTTCCGCAAGCACGCCCTGAACCCCAATCATCCCTGCCAGAGAGGTTCCGCTCAGAACCCGGATATCTTCTTCCAGGCGAGAGAGGCCTGCAACCCGTACTATGATGCCCTTCCGGCCATCGTACAGGAGTACATGGACAAGGTAAATGCCAAGATCGGCACCGACTACAAGCTGTTCAACTACTACGGAGCTGAGGACGCAGAGCATGTGATCATCGCTATGGGTTCCGTGAACGAGACCATCGAGGAGACCATCGACTACCTGGCTAAGCAGGGCAAGAAGGTCGGCCTTGTAAAGGTTCGTCTGTACAGACCGTTCGTGGCGGATGCTCTGGTTGCCGCTATCCCGGAGACTGTAAAGCAGATCACCGTTCTTGACAGAACGAAAGAGCCCGGATCCTTAGGCGAGCCGCTGTACCTGGATGTAGTGGCAGCTCTGAAGGGAACGAAGTTCAACGACGTTCCGGTTTACACCGGCCGCTACGGCTTAGGTTCCAAGGACACCACTCCGGCACAGATCGTTGCTGTCTACGAGAACACGGAGAAGAAGAGATTCACCATCGGCATCGTGGACGATGTGACCAATCTGTCCCTGCCGGAGGGCGCTCCCCTGGTTACCACTCCCGAAGGCACCATCAACTGCAAGTTCTGGGGCCTGGGCGCAGACGGAACCGTTGGAGCCAACAAGAACTCCATCAAGATCATCGGCGACAACACCGATATGTATGCACAGGCATACTTTGATTATGATTCCAAGAAGTCCGGCGGTGTGACCATGTCTCACCTGCGTTTCGGACATGAGAAGATCAAATCCACCTACCTGATCAAGAGAGCCAACTTCGTTGCATGCCACAACCCGGCATACATCCGCAAATACAACATGGTTCAGGAGCTGGTGGACGGCGGTACCTTCCTGTTAAACTGCCCGTGGGATATGGAGGGCCTTGAGAAGCACCTTCCCGGACAGGTGAAGAAGTACATCGCAGACCACAACATCAACTTCTACGTGATCGACGGTGTGAAGATCGGTATCGAGACCGGCATGGGCTCCACCCGTATCAACACCATCCTTCAGTCCGCATTCTTCAAGCTGGCCAACATCATCCCGGAGGAGCATGCCATCGAGCTGATGAAGGAAGCTGCCAAGAAGACCTACGGCCGCAAGGGCGAGGACGTGGTTAAGAAGAACTGGGCCGCCATCGAAGAGGGCGCTAAGCAGGTTGTGAAGGTTGAGGTTCCGGAGTCCTGGAAGAACTGTGAGGACGAGGGCCTTGAGATGGCTCACGCGACCGAGGGCAGACAGGACGTTGTGGACTTCGTAAACAACATCCAGTCCAAGGTAAACGCTCAGGAGGGCTACTCCCTGCCGGTATCCGCATTCAAGGACTACGTGGATGGCTCCACCCCCTCCGGTTCCGCTGCTTACGAGAAGCGCGGCATCGCTGTGAATGTTCCGGTTTGGAATTCCGACAACTGTATCCAGTGTAACTTCTGCTCTTATGTCTGCCCGCACGCAGTAATCCGTCCCGTTGTCATGAACGAGGAGGAGGCTGCTGCAGCTCCGGCTGAGATGAAGAAGATCCCGATGACCGGTATGCCCGGATACTACTTCTCCATGACGGTTTCCGCTCTCGACTGTACCGGATGCGGTTCCTGCGTGAACGTATGTCCCGGAAAGAAGGGCGAGAAGGCTCTGTCCATGGATGGACTGGAGAAGAACCTTGGCGAGCAGCCGATCTTCGAGTTTGGCCAGAAGCTGTCCGAGAAGCCGGAAGTTCTTGCCAAGTTCAAGGAGAACACCGTTAAGGGAAGCCAGTTCAAGCAGCCCTTACTCGAGTACTCCGGCGCATGCGCAGGCTGCGGCGAGACTCCTTATGCGAAGCTGATCACTCAGCTGTTCGGCGACAGAATGTACATCGCCAACGCGACTGGATGTTCCTCCATCTGGGGCAACTCCTCACCGTCCACTCCTTACACGGCCAACAAGAAGGGCCAGGGTCCCGCATGGGATAACTCCCTGTTCGAGGACAACGCAGAGTTCGGTTACGGCATGCTGCTTGCCCAGAACGCTCTGAGAGACTGGTTAAAGGATAAAGTGACGGCTGTATGCGAGAGCGAGAAGTCCTCCGACGAGGTGAAGGCTGCCTGCAAGGAGTGGCTGGATACCTTCTCCTGCGGCGCTACCAACGGAACGGCTACGGACAAGCTGGTTGCAGCTCTCGAGGGAGTTGACTGCCCGATCTGCAAGGAGATCGTTGAGAACAAGGATTTCCTGGCTAAGAAGTCCCAGTGGATCTTCGGCGGCGACGGCTGGGCATATGATATCGGCTTCGGCGGCGTTGACCACGTACTTGCCAGCGGCAAGGATATCAACGTAATGGTATTCGATACCGAGGTTTACTCCAACACCGGCGGACAGTCTGCTAAGTCCACCCCCATCGGTGCGGTTGCTCAGTTCGCAGCAGGCGGTAAGGAGATCAAGAAGAAAGACCTGGCCGGCATCGCTATGAGCTACGGCTACGTATATGTTGCCATGATCGCTATGGGCGCTGACTACAATCAGACTGTCAAGGCCATCGCAGAGGCAGAGGCTTATCCGGGTCCGTCCTTAATCATCGCATACGCTCCGTGTATCAACCACGGTATCCGCGCAGGCATGGGCAAGGCTCAGACCGAGGAGAAGAAGGCTGTGGAGAGCGGCTACTGGCATCTGTTCCGCTTCAACCCGGCTCTGAAGGCAGAGGGCAAGAATCCCTTCTCCCTGGATTCCAAGGCTCCCACTGGAGACTACAAGGAGTTCTTAAAGGGCGAGGTTCGTTACACCTCTCTGGCTCTGAAGAATCCGGCAAGAGCAGACATGCTGTTCGAGAAGGCTGCGGAGAACGCCAAGGAGAGATACAGACATCTCACCAGACTGACGTCCCTGTACGCTCCCGAAGAGGAATAATTCAATTAAAAAAGACGCACGTCTGTGCGGCTGATGGCCGCCGGGGATTTTCCCCGGCGGCTTTTTCATTTAATAGGAAACTTCGTTCCCTATTAAATAAAAACGCTCCGCTGTGGATGCGCACTCCGCGCTTAAGGAAATTGGTTGCTGAAGCAACCGCGCTCCGGCGCGA
>DXEU01000126.1 GCA_019114845.1 Candidatus Lachnoclostridium stercoripullorum
AATCCTATGATGATATGAATGAGAAGATTTTTCAGGCGATGAATGCAGGAGGAAGATTTTTGAAGGGAGGACAACAATGATACCGGACAATGAAGTTCGCCTCAGCCACATGGCCCCCGGCGGGGGCTGTGCGGCCAAGATCGGGCCGGGGACGCTGCAGGGGATCCTGGAGCAGCTGCCCCGGTTTTCTGATGAAAACCTGCTGGTGGGGATCGAGACCAGCGATGACGGGGCGGTGTACAGGATTTCCCCGGAGCTGGCCCTGATCCAGACGCTGGATTTCTTTCCGCCCATGGTGGACGACCCCTTCCTCTTTGGGCAGATCGCCGCGGCCAACGCCCTGAGCGACATTTACGCCATGGGCGGAGTGCCGAAGGTGGCGTTAAATATCGTGGCCTGGCCCAACTGCGTAAACCCGGCCATTCTGGGGAAAATCCTGGCGGGAGGAGCCGAGAAGGTGAAGGAGGCCGGGGCGGTGCTGGCGGGAGGCCACTCCATCCAGGACGACGTGCCCAAATACGGCCTCTCCGTCACCGGGTTTGTCCACCCGGATCAAATGTACACCAACTGCGGGGCGAGGCCGGGGGATCGGCTCCTCCTCACCAAGCCCCTGGGAACAGGCCTGGTAAACACGGCGGTGAAGGCGGAGATGGCCTCCCCGGAGGCGGAGCGGGAGGTTTTGGAGGTGATGACTCACTTGAACCGGCAGGCGGCGGAACTTCTGCGAGAGTGTGAGATCCACGCCTGCACCGACGTCACCGGTTTCGGCCTGGGCGGCCACGGGGCGGAGATGGGGGAGGGCAGCGGAGTCACCCTGGAGATCTCCCTGGGAAAGCTGCCCATCCAGCCGGAGGCGGCGGAGTACGCGGCCATGGGGCTGGTGCCTGAGGGGAGCTACCGCAACCGGGAATTTTTGAAGGACCGGGTGCGGGTGGACGCCCGGCGGCCCTTCGGGGCGGATCTGCTCTTTGACCCTCAGACCTCCGGCGGACTGCTGGTGAGCGCAGGCCCGGAGGCAGCCAGGAGGCTGGAGGAGGACAGCAGAAAACGGGGGTTCCAATATCCCTTCACAATCATTGGGGAAGTTAAGGAGAAGGAGGGGCCATGGAGCGTCATACTGACCGACTGATTTACCTGGACAATGCGGCCACCACGGCTGCAAAGCCGCCGGAGGTGGCCCGCGCGGTGGCGGAGGCCATCGTCGGCGGGGCGGGAAATGCGGACCGGGGCGGCCTGGGAGCTTCCCTGGAGGCGTCCAGGACGATCTTTAAGGCCAGGCAGAAAATCGCCCGCCTCTTTGGATGTCCGCAGACGGAGCAGACGGCCTTCACCGCCAACTCCACGGAGAGTCTGAATATGGCCATCCAGGGACTTTTGAGGCCGGGAGATCATGTGATCACCACGGTGATGGAGCACAACTCCGTCCTCCGCCCGCTCCGCCGCATGGAGGAGCAGGGGGTTCGGCTGACGGTGCTGCCCGTCCACCCGGGCGTGGATTGGCAGATTCCGGCGGAGGCGTTTGAGGCCGCCGTCTGTGCGGACACGAGGATGATCGTCTGCACCCACGCAGCCAATCTGACCGGGGATCCGGTGGACATAGAGGCGGTGGGGAAAATCTGCCGCCGCCGCGGCATTCTCTTTGTGCTGGACGCATCCCAGACGGCTGGGGTGCTGGACATTGACATGGAGAGAATGAACATCGATGTGGTCTGTTTTACAGGCCACAAGAGCCTCATGGGGCCCCAGGGAACCGGCGGCCTGTGCGTGAGAAAGGGAGTGGAGATCCGTCCCCTTCTGGAGGGGGGAACGGGAATCCGCACCTACGATCCCAGGCAGCCCCTGGTCATGCCCACGGCCCTGGAGGCGGGCACCCTAAACGGCCATGGCCTGGCAGGACTCTTGGCGGCCCTGGAGTGGCGGGAGAAGGAAGGGAAAACTGCTGCGGAGAGGGAGATTTCCCTGGCGGAGCAATTTTACCGGGGAATCCGGGAACTGCCGGGAGTGACGGTGTACGGGAATTTCCGGCGGAGGCAGAGAGCGCCCATCGTGGCGATGAATCTGTACGGCTACGACTCCGCCCTGGTGGCGGAGGAGCTGTACGGGCGGTTCGGAATTCAGACCCGGGCGGGGGGACACTGCGCTCCCCTGTACCACAGGGCCCTGGGGACAGAGAGACAGGGGGCGGTGCGGTTCAGCTTTTCCTGTTTCAATACAGAGGAAGAGGCGGCGGAGGCGGTGCGGGCCGTGTCCGTCCTCTCGGAGGAGGGATAGAATGCGGGGGAGAGAGGCGTCGGTGCTGATCTTATTTCACACGACCACGGAGGCCATGGCCATGGAGGCGGCCTGCGGGCGGGACGGGCTGCCGGGGCGCCTGATTCCCATCCCGTCCTTTGTGTCGGCGGGCTGCGGCTTCGGCTGGAAGGCCCCGGAGGAGAAGCGGGAACTGCTCCTAAATTACATGAGGGAAAATGGACTGAGCTATGAGCGGGAAGGTGTCTATGAACTGTGACAGAAACTGTGGGATGGATGGCGGACTGCTGTCTGCCCTGGGACTTGCGGAGGAGGTTCGGCGGCGGAGGGCCCCGGATCCCCTTGTGATCGCCCTGGCGGGAGGCGGCGGAAAGACCACCTCCATGGAGGTTCTGGCCAGAGAGGCCGCCGGCTGGGGCCGCCGGGTTCTGGTCACCACCTCCACCCACATCGGTCTGCCGGAGACGGGGAGAATCCTGGTGTGGAGGCCGAAAACAGAGCGGCTGGAGATCTGGGAACCGGGGGAGGCGGCCGACGGCGCGGCAAAGCGGGGGCCGGAGGAGGCTGACGTCCCCTGGGATTTGATTCTCACCGGGGGAAGCCTGGAGGAGAAGGCGGGGGTCCGCAAATTGACGGCCCTGCCGGAGGCGATTTTTCGGCGGGAGTGTGCCCGGGCAGACTTAGTGCTCATAGAGGCGGACGGGGCCAAGCGGCTTCCCGCCAAGCTCCCGGCAGCCCACGAGCCGGTGATCTCCGAACAGGCCGAGGCGGTGATCGGCTGCATGGGCCTCTCCGCCCTGGGACGCCCGGCCGGGGAAGTGCTCTTTCGCCGGGAACAGTGGGGGATTTCCCAGGGGACACCGGTGACGGAGGAGCTGGCGGCGGAGATCCTCGCCTCCGAGGCGGGGACGAGAAAGGGCGTGGGCCGGAGGCTGTACCGGGTGATTTTAAACCAGTGCGACACGGAACGAGAGCTGGACTCGGCGCGGCAGATCGGCCGAAGACTGGCGGCGGAGGACATACACGGGGCGGCCGTGTGCTTCGGACGCCCCGTGTGGGTATTTTGACGGAGGGAAATGAGACAGAATGAGAGTACTGATCAAAGGCGCGGGCGACCTGGCCACCGGAATCGCCTGCCGCCTGCACAGAAGCGGATTTCAGGTGGCGATGACGGAGATTGAGCAGCCCACCACCGTGCGGCGGACGGTGGCCTTCTC
>DXEU01000127.1 GCA_019114845.1 Candidatus Lachnoclostridium stercoripullorum
ATGGGATTCATGATTTGCTTTTAAAAAATGTTTTGTCATCCATGCTTGATGACATTACCGGTCAGCTTATCATCACAACTCATAATACGTACTTATTGGAAAGCGTCAACGTTAAATCTGTCTATGTTATCACTGTGGACTACATGGGAAATAAAACAGTAAAGTGTCTGGATGAATATCCGAGAATACAGGGGAGCAACAATCCAAGGATTATGTATTTGAAAGGGCTGTTTGGAGGTGTTCCCATTGTTGACAGTCTTGATTATGATTTGATTATCAGTGAATTCAAAAGAAAAGGGGCGATGTTATGAGGCAGATTGTCATCACTGTAGGGCGGCGCTATGGGAGCGGAGGCCACGAGATCGGTCAGAAGCTGGCCGAGAGGCTCGGGATCCCCTTCTATGACCGGGAGCTTGTGGAGCTGGCGGCGGAGAAGAGCGGGATCGACGAGGGGATTCTGGCCATTTACAATGAGCGAAAAGGGAACTCCTCCCTGTTAAAGACCAAGAGCGGCACGGGGAACCGGCCCCTGGGAGATCTGCTGTTTCAGACCCAGTCCCAGATCATACAGGAGCTGGCGGACAGGGGTTCCTGCGTGATCATCGGCCGGTGCGGAGATTATGTGCTCCAGGACCGGGAGGACGTCTTCTCGGTGTTTGTGACGGCCCCCATGGCCAGCCGGGTACAGAGAATCATGGAGCGCAACCGCATGTCCCTGGAGGATGCCCAGGCTGCCGTGGAGAAGGTGGACAGCCAGAGAAGAGAGTACTACGAGCACTTTTCGGGCAAGAAGTGGGGGGAGATCGACGGATACGACCTGATTGTGGACAGCAGCGTGCTGGGAGTGGAGGGGACGGTAAACCTCCTGGCAGGAGGATTTGAGGCCGTCTCCGACTGAGAGGGAAAATAAAAAAATGCCGCAGAACCGGCGATGAAACTCGCGGATTCTGCGGCATTTTGGATTCTGCGGCATTTTGGGCAATACGCCCGGTTTTCTAGCTGCTCTGCTTTCGCAAACCGCCCTGCACCTACAGGCCGAAGGCCAGATGGAGAACGGTCTTGGCCACGCCCGCCAGGGCCATGACCAGAATGGGGTTTAAGTTGGTCTTCTGCAGGAGAACCAGAGCGCCGATGAAGATGGCGATCATGCTCCACTGGGTACCGGAGAGGGAGATGACGGCATCGCTGCCCCAGAAGGCGGTGATGAGGATGGACACGCCGGCGGAGGCGATCATGGCAACCACGGCGGGCCGCAGGGTATTTAACACGCCCTGAAGGGTGGACATATTTCTATATTTCAAGTATAGTTTGGCAATCACCATGACGATGACGCAGGACGGCAGGATGCAGCCGAAGGTGGCCACCAGGGCGCCCGGGATGCCGGCCATCTTGATGCCGATGAAGGTGGCTCCGTTGACGGCGATGGGGCCGGGGGTCATCTGAGAGATGGTGATCAAATCCGTAAACTCAGACATGGACAGCCAGGGATGAATCTCCGTCACCTGCTCCTGGATCAGGGGCATGGCCGCGTATCCGCCGCCGAAGCTGAAGAGTCCGATCTGGAGAAAGCTGAGAAAAAGCTGTAAATAAATCATTTTTTAATCTCCTTTCTTCCGAAAATGCAGGTGCGGATCAGGCCGATGATGATGCAGCCGATGACCACGTAGATGACGCTGACGCCGCTGACGCAGACGATGAAGGCGCCGATGAGGATGATGGCGGACATGGGATTCTTCCCGTAGTGGATGCCCCTGGCCATCTCAAAGACCACGGCCATGATGACGGCTCCCACGCCGGCCTGCATGCCCTCCAACATCTGGCTGACAATGACATTGTCCCGGATAATGGCATAAATAAAGGAAATCATGGAGATCACGATGAAGGGCGGCAGGATGGTGGCGATGATGGCGACCACGGCTCCGATGAAGCCGGCCAATTTGTATCCCACCACGATGGCCCCGTTGACGGCGATGGCTCCCGGTGCGGACTGGGCGATGGCCACCAGATCCAGCATCTCATCCTTGTCGATCCAGTGATACTGATCCACGAATTTCCTCTGCATCAGTGTTACGATCACGTATCCGCCGCCGAAGGTGAAGGCGCTCAGATACAGAGTCGAGAGAAACAATTTGATCAATACATTTTTTTTGCTTTCCATATGTTTTCTTACCTCCCGCAGCCTATTATAGCCGGGATTGATTTATAGGTAAAATAGTATTATTATATTAAATATATAATAAAAATATTATAGATTGCGAGGGACAGCCATGACACTGCGCCATTTGAAAATATTTGTCTCCGTTTTTCAGAACGGGAGCGTGACGAAGGCCTCCAAGGAACTGCACCTGGCCCAGCCGTCCGTGAGCCTGGCCATCCGGGAACTGGAGGAGTACTATGGGATCTGCCTGTTTGACCGGATCGGGAGAACCATCGCCCCCACGGAGGGGGGGCGGGAGTTCTACGGCTATGCGGTCCATGTGGTGGGCCTCTTCGACGAGATGGAGAAGAAGATCCGCAACTGGGACGCCATCGGCGTTCTCCGGGTGGGCTCCAGCATCACCATCGGCACCCACATTCTCCCGGAGCTGCTAAAGCAGTTCCAGAAGCGCTATCCTGGCCTGAAGGTGGAAGCGGTGGTGGCCAACTCCGCCATCGTGGAGGAGCGGCTGCTGCACAACGAGGTGGACATCGGCCTGGTGGAGACCACGCCGGAGCAGCCGGACATTCTGGCGGAGCCGTTCATGGACGACATGCTCTGCGCCGTGGCCGCCCCGGGTCATCCGCTGACCCAGAAGGGGGAAGTGCGGCTGACGGAGCTGGCGGAATATCCCTTTCTCATGCGGGAGAAGGGAAGCTCCGTGCGGGACGCGGTGGACGCCTGCCTGGCGCTTCTGCAGCTCCAGGTGCGGCCTGCCTGGGAGAGCGTCAGCAGCCAGGCCATTGTGCGGGCGGCGGCAGCCGGCCTGGGGGTGACCATTCTCCCCTACCTGCTGGTGCGGGAGGACCTGGAGCGGGGGACGGTGGCCAGGATCCCCCTGGCCAGCCCTATCCGCAGGAAACTGAATGTGATCTACCACAAGAGCAAATATCTGACGGAGAACATGAAAATTTTCATGGAGATGGCGAGGGAGTACGGGCGGGGGGAATCATCCAACCCCACATTTTTCTCGTGCAGGTAGTTCACAGCCATCCAACTATATGGTAGAATAACAAAGAAAAAACCAACGAAGCGAAAAAGGAGGACGCCATGATTAACCGTCTGGTAAAAAAGATTCAGGAGACAAAAGCACCGATCTGCGTGGGACTGGATCCCATGCTGAGCTATATTCCGGAGCATGTATTAAAGAAGGCATTTGAGGAGTACGGGGAGACCCTCGAGGGGGCCGCGGAGGCTCTCTGGCAGTTCAATAAGGAGATCGTGGACCACACCTGGGATCTGATTCCGGCGGTGAAGCCCCAGATCGCCATGTATGAGCAGTTCGGCATCGAGGGACTGAAGGTGTACCAGAGAACCGTGGACTACTGCCAGGAGAAGGGCCTCATCGTCATCGGCGACGCCAAGAGGGGAGACATCGGATCCACCTCCGCCGCCTATGCCACGGCCCACATCGGCACGGTGCAGGTGGGCAGCAAAACTCTGTCCGGTTTCCACACGGATATGGTGACTGTGAACCCCTACCTGGGAACGGACGGGGTGAAGCCCTTCGTGGACGTGTGCAAGAAGGAGGACAAGGGCATTTTCGTGCTGGTGAAGACGTCCAACCCCTCCAGCGGAGAGTTCCAGGATCAGCTGATCGACGGCCGGCCCTTGTATGAGCTGGTGGCCGACAAGGTGATGGAGTGGGGACAGGACACCATGGACGGAGATTTCAGCAACGTGGGAGCCGTGGTGGGAGCCACCTACCCGGAGATGAGCCGGATCCTTCGGAAGCTGATGCCGAAGACCTTCTTCCTGGTGCCGGGCTACGGCGCGCAGGGCGCTACGGCTGAGGATCTGAGACCTTGCTTCACGGAGGATGGACGGGGAGCCATCGTCAACTCCTCCAGAGGCATCATCGCCGCCTACAAGAAGGCCCCCTACGACAAGTTCGGCCCGGAGCACTTCGGCGAGGCGTCCAGACAGGCTGTGATGGACATGGTGGCCGATATCAACCGGGTATTATAATCAGGAGGCGCTTTTTATGGCACAGGTAAAGATAAAAGCAAGAGTGGAGAGCCAGGTGCAGCTGGCAGACGGAGTTTACAGCATGGAGCTTCTGGCCCCGGAGATCGCCTCCGCCGCCAGGGCGGGGCAGTTTATCTCCGTCTACACGAAGGACAAGTCCAAGCTGCTCCCCAGGCCCATCAGCCTCTGCGGGATTGACCGGGAGCGGGGGATTCTGCGCATTGTATACAGAGTGGCCGGGGCCGGGACAGCTGAGTTCTCCGCTTACAGAGCGGGGGATTCCGTGGAGATCATGGGCCCCCTGGGAAATGGATTTACCCTGAAGGACAAGAAGGCCATCCTCATCGGCGGCGGCATCGGGGTTCCCCCCATGCTGGAGCTGATGAAGGAGTTGTCCTGTGAGAGGACGGCTGTCCTGGGATACCGGGATCAGCAGCTGTTTTTGAAGGATGAATTTGAGGCCTGCGGGCCGGTGTGCGTGGCCACGGAGGACGGCAGCGCCGGCACGAAGGGAAATGTGCTGGATGCCATCCGGGAGCAGGGCGTCCAGGGCGAGATCATCTACGCCTGCGGTCCTACCCCCATGCTGCGGGCGGTGAAGGCATACGCCCAGGAGAAGGGAATCGAGTGCTACATTTCCCTGGAGGAGCGCATGGCCTGCGGCATCGGCGCCTGCCTGGCCTGCGTCTGCCAGTCGAAGGACGTGGACAGCCACTCCCATGTGCACAATAAGCGGATCTGCAAGGACGGACCTGTGTTTGCGGCAGAGGAGGTGGAGATCTGATGAATACGAAGGTAAATATTGCCGGCGTGGAGCTGAAAAATCCGGTGATGACCGCCTCCGGCACCTTCGGGTCCGGCGCGGAGTACGGCGAGATGGTGGATTTGAACCGCCTGGGCGCGGTGGTGACCAAGGGTGTGGCCAATGTGCCCTGGCCCGGCAACCCCACGCCCCGGATCGCGGAGGTGTACGGCGGGATGCTGAACGCCATCGGCCTGCAGAATCCGGGAATTGACGTGTTTGTGGAGCGGGACATTCCGTTTTTAAAACAGTACGACACGAAGATCGTGGTGAACGTCTGCGGCAGAACCACGGAGGATTACGTGGAGGTGGTGGAGCGCCTGGGGGACACGGAGGTGGATCTCCTGGAGATCAATATCTCCTGCCCCAACGTGAAGGAGGGCGGAATCGCCTTCGGCCAGGATCCCAAAGCGGTGGAGGCCATCACCAGGGAGGTGAAGCGCCGCGCGAAGCAGCCGGTGATCATGAAGCTGAGCCCCAATGTGACGGACATCACCGTCATGGCGAAGGCCGCGGAGGCGGGCGGGGCGGACGCCCTGTCCCTGATCAACACCCTGACGGGCATGAAGATCGACATCCACCGGAGAACCTTCGCCCTTGCCAACAAGACCGGAGGACTCTCCGGCCCGGCGGTGAAGCCGGTGGCGGTGCGGATGGTTTACCAGACGGCCAACGCGGTGAAGATTCCCATCATCGGCATGGGCGGCATCTCCACGGCGGAGGACGCCATCGAGTTTCTGCTGGCGGGGGCCACGGCGGTCTCCGTGGGAACGGCAAATTTCTTCAACCCCTATGCCACGGTGGAGATTGTCCAGGGCATTGAGGACTATATGAAGCGGTATGGAGTGGACGATGTGAACCAGCTGATCGGCGCAGTGCGGTAGGAGCGCCCAGGCGGGGAGCAGGTCCCAAATGGGGGCCGGGAACGCCGTCGGGCGGTTCCGGCCCCGGCTGTGAGGAGGAATGTTATGGGAAAGAATCGAAAGCGGCTGATCCAGGCGGCCATGGGGGAGATTCCCTGTGACCTGACAATCCGCAACATTCAGTACGTCAACGTGTTTACCGGGGAGATCTACCCGGCCCAGGTGGACGTGATCGACGGGTACGTGGCCAGAGTGCGGGAGGCCGGGGAGGAGGCGGAGCAGCCCGCCGCAGAGATCGTGGACGGGGAGGGAAATTACCTGATTCCCGGCTTTGTGGACACCCATGTCCACGTGGAGAGTTCCATGCTGATCCCGGAAAATTTCAGCCGTGCGGTGATCCCCTGGGGAACCACCGCAGTCTGCACGGATCCCCACGAGATCGCCAATGTGCTGGGAATTGACGGCGTGAAATTCATGCTGGAGAACGCCTCCAGATCCGCCCTGCGCCAGTATGTGCTGGCCCCCTCCTGCGTGCCGGCGGTGCCGGGGCTTGAATGTTCCGGGGCAGAGTTCGGCGAGGAGGAGATCGGGGAGATCTTGGACATGGACCATGTGGTGGGTGTGGCGGAGCTGATGGACTATGTGGGCGTGTGCCGCGGCTCGGAGCGCATGTACCGCATCATGGAGAAGGGGCTGGAAAAGGGGGCCTATCTCCAGGGCCACGGGCCGCTTCTGGGAGGCAGGGAGCTGAGCGCCTACCGGGCGGCGGGAGCGGAGAGCGACCACGAGTCGGAGACCGCCGAGGAGATCCAGGAGAAGCTGCGGCGGGGGAT
This sequence comes from Candidatus Lachnoclostridium stercoripullorum, assembly GCA_019114845.1. Taxonomy (GTDB): domain Bacteria; phylum Bacillota; class Clostridia; order Lachnospirales; family Lachnospiraceae; genus Lachnoclostridium_A; species Lachnoclostridium_A stercoripullorum. The sequence goes on from DXEU01000127.1 coordinate 6,664, forward strand.
GCACATCAATCTGCGGGCCAGCTCCCTGGCCAACCACATGGATCAGCTGGCAGCCGGCGTCCGCCGGATTCCCTACCACGATTTTATCTCCATCTGCACCGACGACGTCCACGCCGGAGATCTGCTGTCCTCCGGCCACATCAACCGGGTGGTGCGCTGCGCCATCGAGAACGGCCTGGAGCCAGTGGATGTGATCCGCATGGCCACCTTGAACGGGGCCAGGGAGTACGGATTTAAAGAGCTGGGGGCGGTGGCTCCCGGCTATGCGGCGGATATGCAGCTGGTGAGAGCCCTGGACGGCTCGCAGCCGGAGCGGGTGTGGATTGCCGGAAAGACGGTGGCGGTGAAAGGGCAGTATGTGGGGGAGGACGAGGGGCAGCCCATCGATTTCCCCAACACGGTGAAGACCTCCTGGATCGCCGGGGCGGAGGATCTGGCCCTGACTGTGGACGGCCCGGAGCGGGAGGCGGCTGTGAACGTCATCGTCCCGGTGGACGGGGGAAATATCTTCCGCAGGGCGGAGGTTCAGAAACTGCCGGTGAGGGACGGCCGCGTCTGCCTGGACAGCCGGGAGGACCTGGCCTTTGTGTGCGTCATCAACCGCCACGGCAGGAGGAATAAGACGGTGGCGGTGTTCCAGAACTTTGGCCTGAAAAAGGGGGCCGTGGGCACCACCGTGTCCCATGACAGCCACAATGTGGTGATTGTATATAAGAAGGAAGAGGACGGCTGCCGGCTTCTGCGGGAGCTGGAGCGCATGGGCGGCGGCCTGTGCGTGGTGGAGGACGGCCAGGTGACGGGAAAGGTGGCCCTCCCGGCGGCGGGGCTGATGTCCGCGGGCAGCTGCCAGGAGGCGGCCGGGGAATTTGAGACCTACCGCAGGGCATTTTACCGGGTCTGCCGGCCGGAGACCCCCCTTCTCTCCTGCGCCATCATGTCCCTGACGGCCCTGCCGGAGATCGTGGTGACAGACTGCGGCCTGGTGGACGGAGGCAGACAGGAGTTTATCCCCGTGTTTCCCGGGCGGGAATGAGATTCCTCAATTGCAAATGGAGGAAAGATATGGTAAAATTGAACAAACACAGGAGGTTTTAGCAGATATGGAACAGTATAAGAAGGAATTTATCGAGTTTATGATCGATTGCGAAGTGCTTCGCTTCGGAGATTTTGTAACCAAGAGCGGAAGAAAGACCCCGTTCTTCGTCAACACCGGATTTTACCGCACGGGCGCACAGCTGAGAAAGCTGGGCGAGTACTACGCAAAGGCGATTCAGAGCACCTTCGGCACGGATTTTGACGTGCTGTTCGGGCCGGCCTACAAGGGGATTCCCCTCTCCGTGGCGGCCAGCATGGCTCTGAGCGAGCACTACGGCGCGGACATCCGCTACTGCTCCAACCGGAAAGAGGTGAAGGACCACGGCGACAAGGGCATTCTTTTGGGCGGCCCCATCGGCGACGGCGACCGGGTGGTGATCATCGAGGACGTGACCACGGCTGGCACCTCCATCCATGAGACCCTTCCCATCATCAAGGCGCAGGGAGACGTGAACGTGCTGGGCCTGGTGGTGAGCGTGGACCGCATGGAGCGGGGCCAGGGCGAGAAGTCCGCACTGAAGGAGATCGAGGAGCAGTTCGGCTTCAAGACCACCGCCATCGTGACCATGGCGGACGTGGTGGAGCATCTCTACAACAGAGAGTACAAGGGCCGTGTGGTCATCGACGATCAGCTGAAGGCGGCCATCGACGCATACTATGAGCAGTACGGCGCAAAATAGGAGTGAGGAGCATGGAGAGAGTTTATAAGACCATGAGAAATACAGGTATCCTGAACATTGTGATCGGCTCCGTCATCCTCGCCGCCGGCGTGGCGGTGGGAGTGATGGCCATTGTGAGCGGGGCCATTCTCTTAAAGAGAAAGTCTGAGATTACATTTTAAGGGAAATACCTTCGGCAAAAGGGGGCGGGTGCAGAAGCAGGTGTCCGCACCCCTTTTTGCGCGATAAGCGATGTTGCGATGTTGGAGTGAAAGATAGTCTATGATTCGGAATACGACAAAAAAGCAGAAGATGGGATGGGTGCTTTTTATTGTCTACATGGCGGCGGTGGTGTACTTCATGTTTTTCGCAGAATCTTTTGACCGGCCGGACGTGAGGCAGGAATATCACTACAATCTGATATTATTTAGGGAAATTAAGAGATTTATCATCTACCGGGATCAGCTGGGGATGAAGGCAGTCTTTTTGAATATAGTTGGAAATGCGGTGGGCTTTATGCCCTTTGGTTTTTTTCTCCCCATCGTCAGCCGGAGGAGCCGGAGATGGTACAATACGGTGCTGTTCGGCTTCAGCTTCAGCCTGGCCATTGAGATCACGCAGCTGGTGTGGAAGGTGGGGAGCTTCGATGTGGACGATATTCTGCTCAACACCATCGGTGCAGCCCTGGGATTTATCGTCTACCGGAAGGTGCAGAGATACAGAAGGAGGAAGATGGATGGAAAAAGGGCAAAATCAGAATAAGATTTCCTACATCCGGAAACCCTTGGCGAGGAGGGGGAAGATGTCGCTGCTCCTGGCGGCCATCGCCACCCTCCTGGGAGCGCTGGGGGTGTACTTTGGAGTGCAGGGAAACGGGAACGCCGGCCTCTCCGTGGCGGCCCTGGGATTTTCCAGCCTGCTGTTTGCCCTGGTGAGTCTCTGGTACGGCTGGCTGGCATTCCTGGAGAGGAACCGCAACTATCTGATGGCCAGAATCAGCCTGGGGATCAGCGGCCTCTGGGCCGTGTTCTGGGTGTGCATGATGATCGTCGGCCTTGGAGCGTGAGAAGGAGGAAGAGAATATGACAGAGAAAACGGATCAGATCTTGAAGGAGCGGTATGAGCTCTCCCTGGGCCGGATTCGGGAGATTGAGCGGGAGCAGGCGGCAGCGCCTGCTTTTGTGGACTATTTCCAGAGAACGGCCGGCTTTCTGCTGGAGGTTCACCGGGTCTATGAGGAGATAAAATCGGGCAGGGAGCTGTCCATGGAGGAGTGCAGGGAGAGAAACCGGAGGCTTTACGGGGATATCCTGCCGGAGCACTACGGGGAGAGCTATGGAAACCCGGCCTATGCCGTGAGCCGGCTGGGGGAGGAGTACGGGCAGATGCTCTCCTTCCTCTACAGTGAGCTGCGGGGAATGATCGTCTTCGCCTTTGAGGACCGGTTGGAGGACATGACCATTCTCCAGGAGACCTTTGTGGAGGTGTACAGCCTCTTCTCCATGGCCAAAGCCGACGGGGAGAGCCTGCCGGGGGAGACCGGGGAGGACGGGGCGGAGACCGCCTACCTGCCTCTGGCGGAGCAGGTGCGGGAGGTTCTCTACTGGTACGTCAGCGACTACTGCGATCAGATGACAGAGTACCGGGTGCGGGAGAGCCTGGATCCGTCCCTGGACTTTGCAAAGCGGATCATCATGGAGTCGGACCTGGGGGATCTGCGGTATCTGTACCGGTTCGGGGAGCATGTCTCGGACACGGAGCTGAAAATTGCGGAATTTATGAACCGGCTCCCCCAGGAGACGGTGCAGCTGATGGCGGACACTTACACGGAGGGGTATCGCCGGGGGTTTGAGGTGATGCGCCGGGATCTGTCGAGAAAGAGCACGGTGTCCATCCGCTATGAGCTGGGCTTTGAGCGGATGATCCGCATGGCGGCGGAGAATTTCCGGGCCATGGGTTTGGAGCCGGTGTTCTGCCGGGCGGCAGTCCACAGCGTCAACCGGAACGGTGGCCGGAAGGTGGGGTATCACAGCTCCAGCCCCAACCGGCAGTACGACTACGACCACCGCTACGACGAGGCGCTGTACTTGGACAAGGCCTTCCGGGAGAGGCGGGCGGCCATGCTGCGGGCGGCCTACTCCAAGTATCGCAGGGAGGCGGCGGCCTACGCCGGCCCGGCGGTGGTGGAGACCTTCGGGCAGGCGGAGTTTCAGCCGGTGAACCGGCCGGAGTGCCTGTCCCTGACGGAGAAGCAGGAGAAGCTGGCCAGGGAACTGGCGGCGGAGGGGGCCCAGATCGCCCAGAAGTACGTGCCGGGGGATGAGACCAGCTTCACCATCATCGCATTTCCCGTGCCTGAGATCGGGGAGCCCTACGAGGAGATTTTCCGGGAGATCATCCGCATCAACACCCTGGATTACGAGACCTACAAGAGGGCGCAGCAGTCCATCATCGACGTGCTGGATCAGGCGTGCCGGGTGGAGGTGAAGGGAGGCCCTGGAAATGAGACGGCTCTCACCATCTCCCTCCATCCCCTGGAGGAGCCGGAGCGGCAGACGAATTTTGAAAACTGCGTGGCGGATGTGAATATCCCCGTGGGGGAGGTGTTCACGTCCCCGCTGCTTGCGGGAACCACCGGCCTGCTCCACGTGGGAAATGTCTACATCGGCGAGTTCCAGTTCCGGGATCTGAAGCTCCACTTCCAGGACGGCATGGTGAGGGAATATTCCTGCGCCAATTTCGAGGACCCGGAGGAGGGCAGAAAGCTGGTGCGGCAGGTGATTTTGAAGAACCACGACAGCCTGCCCATGGGGGAATTTGCCATCGGCACCAACACCACCGCCTACCAGGCGGCGGAGCGCTACCGGATCACGGAGAAGCTGCCCATCCTCATCGCCGAGAAGCTGGGGCCCCATTTTGCCGTGGGGGACACCTGCTACAGCTGGGCGGAGAACAGCCCGGTGTACAATCCGGACGGGAAGGAGATCATCGCCAGGGACAACGAGATCTCCCTTCTGAGAAAGGAGGACCTCTCCCGGGCCTATTTCCAGTGCCACACGGACATCACCATCCCCTACAAGGAGCTGGGCCAGATCACAGCGATTCTGCCGGACGGGTCCAGGAGGGAGATCATCCGGGATGGAAGATTTGCCGTGGCCGGAGCGGAGCTTTTGAACGAGCCCCTGGAAAACGCCTATTGACTTCTCCGGAAAAATCCAGTATGATTTCTAATAAGCAGAGATTGTTTAATTAATCATACTTATTAGTGAAACTAATGAATAAACAGACGTTTGATGATGAATGAAAAGGAGATATGTGCGATGGCAAGAGTAGGCATTGTAATGGGCAGCGATTCAGATATGCCGGTGATGGCCCAGGCGGCAGCGGTCTTAGAGAAGCTGGGGGTGGATTTTGAGATGACGATCATCTCCGCCCACCGGGAGCCGGACGTATTTTTCCAGTACGCCAAATCGGCGGAGGAGAGAGGCTACAAGGTGATTATCGCGGGCGCGGGGAAGGCGGCCCATCTTCCGGGAATGTGTGCAGCCCTATTCCCCATGCCGGTGATCGGAATTCCCATGAAGACGTCCGATCTGGGCGGCGTGGATTCCCTCTACTCCATCGTGCAGATGCCGTCCGGCATTCCGGTGGCCACGGTGGCCATCAACGGGGGAACCAACGCGGGAATTCTGGCGGCGAAGATCCTGGCTGCTTCCGACGAGGCACTCCTGGAGAGGCTGAAAAAGTACTCGGAGGATTTAAAGAGAGACGTGGTGAAGAAGGCGGAGAAGCTGGATGAGATCGGATACAAGGCGTACCTGGAAGGAATGAAGAAGTAAGGGAGGAGCAGTCATGGATTACAAGAACGCGGGAGTGGATATCGAGGCCGGCTACAAGGCCGTGGAACTGATGAAGAAGCATGTGCAGAGCACAGCCCGCCCCGAGGTGCTGGGGGGCATCGGAGGCTTCTCCGGGGCATTTTCTGCCAAGGCATTCAAGGAGATGGACGAGCCGGTGCTGCTGTCCGGCACGGACGGAGTGGGAACCAAGTTAAAGCTGGCGTTCCTCATGGACCGCCACGACACGGTGGGAATCGACTGTGTGGCCATGTGCGTCAACGACGTGGCCTGCGCCGGCGGCGAGCCCCTGTTCTTCCTGGACTACATCGCCTGCGGAAAACAGGTGCCGGAGAAGATCGCCCAGATTGTGTCCGGCGTGGCGGAGGGCTGCCGCCAGGCGGGAGCTGCCCTGGTGGGAGGCGAGACGGCGGAGATGCCCGGCTTCTACCCGGAGGACGAGTACGACCTGGCCGGCTTCGCCGTGGGAGCCGTGGACAGAAAGGATCTCATCGACGGGAGCGGACTGGCAGCCGGGGATGTGCTGGTGGGAATGGCCTCCTCCGGCGTCCACAGCAACGGATTCTCCCTGGTAAGAAAGGTATTTGAGAAGGAGATGACGGCGGAGGGCCTGCATACATATTACGAGGAGCTGGGGGGAACCCTGGGCGACACGCTGTTAGCCCCCACCAAAATCTATGTGAAGGCCTTGAAGGCGGTGAAGGCGGCGGGAGTGAACGTGAAGGCCTGCAGCCACATCACCGGCGGCGGATTTTACGAGAACGTGCCCAGAATGCTGAAGGAGGGAGTGCGGGCGGTGATCCGCAAGGACAGCTATCCCGTTCCCCCCATCTTCCCCATGATGGCGAAAAAGGGCGAGATCGATGAGAAAATCATGTACAACACCTTCAACATGGGCATCGGCATGATCGTGGCCGTGGCCCCGGAGGATGTGGAGAAAACCATGACGGCCATGAAGGAGGCAGGGGAGACTCCCTACGTCATCGGCAGCCTGGAGGCAGGAGAAAAGGGAGTGACTGTATGCTGAGAGTGGTGGTGATGGTGTCCGGAGGCGGAACCAATCTCCAGGCCATTCTGGACGCCATAGACGGCGGAAAGATCACAGGGGCCTCCGTGGAGGCTGTGATCAGCAACAACCGGGGCGCTTACGCCCTGGAGCGGGCCAAGAAGCACGGCATCCCGGCGGTGTGTGTGTCCCCCAAGGACTATGAGGACCGGGCTGCCTTCAACCGCGCCCTCCTGGAGAAGGTGAAGGAGTACCAGCCGGATTTGGTGGTGCTGGCCGGCTTCCTGGTGACCATCCCGCCGGAGATGATCCGGGAGTATCCGGGAAAGATCATCAACATTCACCCGTCCCTGATCCCCTCCTTCTGCGGGGTGGGATATTACGGGCTGAAGGTCCATGAGGCGGCGTTAAAGAGGGGCGTGAAGGTCACAGGCGCCACCGTCCACTATGTGGACGAGGGCGTGGATTCCGGCCCCATCATCCTGCAGAAGGCGGTGGAGGTGAAGGAGGGGGATACCCCGGAAATCCTGCAGCGCCGGGTGATGGAGGAGGCGGAGTGGAAGATTCTCCCGGAGGCCATCAACCGGATCGCCAATGAAACTTGCAGATAAGCGGCAGTGGAAGGAGCATTCATGAAAATACTGGTAGTGGGCAGCGGCGGCAGAGAACACGCCCTGGTGTGGAAGCTGGCCCAGAGCCCGAAAGCAGAGAAGATATACTGTGCCCCCGGCAACGGCGGCATCGCGGAGTACGCCGAGTGCGTGGACATCGGCGCCATGGAATTTGAAAAATTGGCGGCCTTCGCAAAGGAGAAGGAGATCGACCTCACGGTCATCGGCATGGACGATCCCCTGTGCGGCGGCATTGTGGACGTGTTCGAGCGGGAGGGGCTGCGTGTGTTCGGCCCCAGGAAGAACGCGGCCATTCTGGAGGGCTCCAAGGCGTTCTCCAAGGATCTGATGAAGAAGTACGGCATCCCCACGGCGGATTACCAGGTGTTTACCGACCCGACGGAGGCGGAGGCCTATCTGGAGACGGCGAAATACCCCATCGTGCTGAAGGCGGACGGCCTGGCCCTGGGGAAGGGGGTGCTGATCTGCAAAACCCGCCAGGAGGCGAAGGACGGGGTGAAGACCCTGATGCTGGACAAGCAGTTCGGCTCCGCCGGGGATGAGATCGTGGTGGAGGAGTTTCTCACAGGCCGCGAGGTGTCGGTGCTGTCATTCGTGGACGGGAAGACCATCCGCATCATGACCTCCGCCCAGGACCACAAGCGGGCCAAGGACGGGGATCAGGGGCTGAACACCGGCGGAATGGGCACGTTCTCCCCCAGCCCCTTCTACACCCCGGAGGTGGACGCCTTCTGCAGAGAGCACATCTACCAGAAGACGGTGGACGCCATGCGGGCTGAGGGGCGGGAGTTCAAGGGGATCATCTTCTTTGGTCTGATGCTGACGGCGGACGGCCCCAGGGTGCTGGAGTACAACGCCCGCTTCGGCGATCCTGAGACCCAGGTGGTGCTGCCCCGGATGAAGAATGATCTGGTGGACGTGTTTGAAGCCTGCATCGACGGAACCCTGGACCAGGTGGAGCTGGAGTTTGCGGACAACGCGGCGGTCTGCGTGGTGCTGGCCTCCGACGGATATCCGGAGAAGTACGAGAAGGGATTTCCCATCTCCGGCCTGGAGAAGTTTGCGGGGAAGACGGACTATTTCGTGTTCCACGCCGGTTCCAAGCGGACGGCGGACGGCCGGATTCTCACAAACGGCGGCCGGGTGCTGGGGGTGACGGCCACGGGAAGAGACTTAAAGGAGGCCAGGAGGAAGGCCTATGAGGCCACGGAGTGGATTTCCTTTGAGAATAAATACATGCGCCATGACATTGGAAAGGCCATCGACGAGGCGTAACCGAAAATCCTGCGCAGGGAGTCTGCGGGGCAGGAACCGGCTCCTCCTCCTGAAGGAAACTTTGGAGGGAACCGGCCTGCCCCCTTTCTGAGGTGGAATTTAGTTTTTCAAATGAAGAGTTTGAAAAAAATTTCAAAAAGCTGTTGACATTTGGAGTTATATATATTATACTACCGAAGTGCTGAGACAACAGCCTACGGCCTATTGGTCAAGCGGTCAAGACGCCGCCCTCTCACGGCGGAAACCCGGGTTCGATTCCCGGATAGGTCACGAATATTGCTGTCGCGATTCCTTGCGGATGCGGCAGCATTTTTTCTTTCTCTCGCGGTCTCGCGGGGGAGTTCGATCATTTTCATTTCATTTCAGCCGGGTTCCGGCGAAAGTCCAAGATAGCAATACTGGTATTTTTACTTTTTTTGTGTTTGTACTATAATCAGGTCAAAGAAAAGAGGTGTTCCTTATGATTGCGGAGCGATTGAGGTGTCTGCGCCGTTCCAGGGAACTGAGCCAGGTACAGCTGGCCAGGGGACTGGGGGTTGGGAAGCAGAGCATCAGCAACTGGGAGAATGACAATATTATGCCCTCGGTGGAGATGCTGGAGCGGATGGCCAGTTTTTTTGAGGTGACCACCGACTATCTCCTGGGGCGGGAGGAGGATGTGGCCGAAGGGCTTGTCCTGGTGGACGTCACCGGCCTGAGCCGGAGGGAGATCGAGCATATCCGGCAGCTGGTGGAGGATCTGCGGGGCAGATAGTTTTCTGATATTCTTTATTTTTCTGATTTATTCTGTACATCTGTTTTGATCGTGATCTCGATCAGATTTCAGCGACACGAGTAGTTTGGTAGATATGGGAAAAGTGCATAGACTGACGAAGTTGTTTGGAAGGACCGTCCAGGCGTTGACGTTGCTGGCTTTTTTGACGGCTGCAGTGTTTATGATCCCCGGGCTGTTTGGCATCCGCCCGTATATTGTGCTGTCCGGCTCCATGGAGCCGGCGATTCATACAGGGGCGGTGGCATTTATCGACACCAGGGATCGGGACTGTGAGCCCGGGGAGATTGTGACCTACCGGCTCTCCGGGAAGGACGGGGATGTGTTTGTGACCCACCGGGTCGAGGCGGTATCGGGGGGAGTGTATATCACCAAGGGGGATGCCAACCAGGTATCCGATCTGTCCCCGGTGCGCCAGGACCAGATCGTGGGGAAGTACCGGTTTCAGATCCCGTTTGCGGGCTATCTGGCCGGGAGGTGGGACCGGCGGGCATTTCTGGCGGCAGCGCTCTGGATCGGGCTGCTCAACGGGATGGCCGCCGCCATGGAGGCAGCAAGCTCTGAGAGGAGCATGGAATAAAAATGAGAAGGAAAGGAGAGCGGGACGAAAGCTGCGTAAGTTCCGCGAAAGAGGAAATGAAAAAGAGTGAGAAGAGGGTATTGACGACGGCGGCGGCCTGCGCCGTGATCGGCGCCATGGCGTTTGGGGGAACCATGGCGTACCTGACGGACAACGAGGCCAGCGTGAACACCTTCACCGTGGGTAAGGTGCAGATTGAGCTGGAGGAACCGGGGTGGGATCCGGGAGACGGGGAGGAGATTGTGCCCAACGAGGAGATCGACAAGGACCCCAAGATCGAGAATTCCGGCACCAATCTGGCCTACGTGTTCGCGGAGGTGAAGATCCCGGCGGCGGATGTGGTGACGGCAGCGGCGGATGGGCAGAAGAATTCCTCCGCCCTGCAGGATCTGTTCACCTACGGGACGGTGCGGGACGACGGCAGCGGGGAAGTGTACACGGCGGGCGGCCTGAACGAGGGGTGGAGCCTGCTGATCACGGAGAAGGCGGAGGAGAGCGGGGGGTACAGCACCTACATCTTCGGCTACGAGAAGCCCCTGGCAAAGGGGGAGAGCACGCCCGGCGTCTTTGACCAGGTGAAGTTCATCAATCTGGTGGAGGGACAGCTGGATTCGGCGGATTTGGATATCCCGGTGAAGGGCTATGCCATCCAGGCGGACACCAGCGCCGACGGAGTGACCACCATCGACGGAGTAAAGATCGAGAATCCGGCGCTCCTGACGGAGGAGGAGATGAAGGCGGTCTACCAGGTGTTTGCAGGACAGAACAGCGGGTTTGAAGATCTCACCGCAGTGGAGGGAGGCCTGAAGGACGCCGACACCAGCGGGGAGAAGGATCTGTCCGGAGGAGAGATCGCCTGATGAGGGGGAGCGCCTATGGAGAGAACCTTAAAGCGGGCCATGGCCGCAGGGATCCTGGGGCTGGCCTCTGTCCTGGGATTTGGGACGACCTGCGCCTATTTTACCTACGTCAGAGAGGTGAGGAACCGGTTCACCGTGGGGCACAATGAGATTACCATCACGGAGGAGTACGATCCCCCGGATGAGATCGTTCCGGGGGAGGATACGGCTTTTGCCAAGCGGGTGCAGGTGGAGAACACGGGGACGGTCCCCTGCTATGTGCGGGTGCGGCTGGAGTATTCCGATTCGGGGATGAAGGAGTTCTGCACCAATGTCCTGGGGGAACACCGGGCGCCGGCCGACCAGTGGGGAGACCGGATCGGAGAGTTCTCCGGGGGCAGATGGGTCTTCGGGGAGGACGGCTATTACTATTACCGGGACGCCCTTGAGCCGGGGGAGAGAACGTCCCTGCTCCTGGAGAAGGTGGAGATCTCCGTGCCCGAGGGGGAGGAAGAACGCATCCGGGAATTTGAGATTCTGGTATACGGGGAATCCGTGCAGACGCTGATCAACCAGAGGGGCCCGGATGGGCAGCAGACGGCTGTGGTGGCGGAGGATTACCGGGAAGCCTGGGACCAGATCCTGCATGAGAATATCCGGGGAGGAGGGGAAGCATGATAAGAAGACTGCTTGGCGGACTGCTGGCCGTGATTTTGAGCATCTCCCTTCCCGCGGTCTCCTACGGAGCTGCGCGGGTGTACTCCACGGAGGTGGAGAACCGGATTGGGACCGGAGATGTGCGGATCACCCTGGAGGAGTATGAGCTGGATGCCCTGGGCAGGGAGATTCCCTACCAGGACGGAAAGAGGGTGGTTCCCGGCCAGAGGATCAGCAAGATTGTAAAAATCGTCAACCGGGCGGAGACGGCGTGGATCCGGGCCGGGGTGGAGTATGCGGACGCGGAGGGGATGACGGACGATCATTTGGAGCTGGAGCCCGGCTGGGTGCGGCGGGGAGCCTATTTCTACTGGATGCAGCCGGTGCAGCGGGGGGAGGAGATCTGCCTCTTCCGAAACATCCGCATCCCGTCGGAATGGGACGAGAGCCGCTCAGAACAGAGTTTTTCCCTGACGGTGACCGCCCAGGCGATCCAGGCGGACAATTTTCAGCCGGACTTTCAGGGGGAGGATCCCTGGTTTGGCGTCCCCATTGAAGCGTGCGGCCATGGGGAGTCGGAGGGCAGTGGAGAGCCTGGGAACCAGGAGTTTGCCATCGTCTTCGAGAATGGCTCCGAGGGTTTTGTGCGCACAGGGGAGGATTTCTTCGGGAATTTTTCCCAGCTGATGCCGGGGGATGAGGTGACGGACTCTGTGGAGATCGGAAATCGATACGGCAGGAACATCGGCATATATTTCCGAACGGAGATTCCCGACCAGGAGGAGAAGGCCATGGAGCTGCTGGAGAAGGTCGAATTGACCATTCGGAACGGAGGAAAGGAGATCTACCGGGGAGCTCTGGGGGCGGAAGGTCTGCGGGATGGAGTCTGTCTGGCGGAGAACCTGGCGAAGGGGGAGACCGTGGATCTCTCCTACGAGCTGCGGATGCCCAGAGAATTGAATAATGCCTGGGCCCTGCGGGAGGCCGGGGTGCGGTGGATCTTCCGGGCGGAGTACGATCTCCCGTCGGGATCCTCCGGAGGCGGATCCGGTGATCCCGGAGACTCCCATGAGACGCAGCTGGAACGGGAGCCGGGTGAGATCCAGGTGCCAGCCTACATCCCGGAACCTGTGCGCCAGATGGTGGAAGGCGTGCTGCCGAAGCTGGGAGATGTGAGCAGGCCGGGCTTCTGGCTGGTGTCCCTCGGCTGCGGAATCGTTCTCCTTCTGTGCGCATGTGCAGTCAGGAAAGAGAAGAGGAAGGAGAGTGGAGATGGGAGAGACGGCAAGACGTCTTGAGAGACGGATCATCCGCGGCGGACGCCGCCTTTTAGCCGGGCTTCTGGCCATAGCCCTGACGGCGGCGCCGGTTCCGGAGGCGGAGGCTGCCCAGTTTGCAGAGATCGATGGATTTCAGGTGTGGATCCAATGGGCCAGCGGATCCTCGGCGGAGGAATTGAACTGGAACTCCGTCCGGGAGGAGGAGAAGACGGTGACGCTGCAGGTGAATTACCGCAGCAACCAGGGGGGCCAGTCCCAGGGCTTTGCAGCCGGATCGGTGCGAATTCAGGTCCCCGGCATCGGAATGGCCAGCCGCACCTCTGTGCAGCAGGCGGAGGGGGTGGCGGACAACAGCGGGGGAGAGCCCCTTTGGGATTATGTGTACGACTCCTCGGCGGACACCTACACCTTCACTAACCGCAAAGAGATCGACCGGGAGACCAGCTTCTCCGGCTCCTTTCAGATTGCCTGGAATTTTAATTCCCGGGAGGTGACGCACGGGTACCGGCAGACGGTTCAGGCGCAGCTGGAGACCGGGGGCCGGACGGAGAAGACCAACGGGATCGGATTTTCCTTCACCTCCAGCACGGATGTGCACGAGCTGGAGGCGGAGGCCAACGCCCTGGAGGGGCCGGACGGCCTGGGGGAGAACGCCAACAGCTTTTACTGGGTGCGCTACGGGGTGAAGGAGACGATCTCCGAGAAGGCCAGGGGAGCCGCGGACAAATACTACACGGTGCAGCTGCCGGAAGGGGCGGTTTTAAAGCGGGTGGGGGAGGGAGATGCGACCGACCTGGGGGGCGGCCTGTACCGTTTTCCCTACAAGGCATACCAGAATGTGTATGTGGCATACCCAAAGTCCCAGTTCGGGGGAGAGCGGGCGGAACAGACCTTCACGCTCTATGGCACTTATCTGGACACGGAGGACGAGGTGAAGCTGGCAGAGACCGCGGCGTCCGTCACACCCAATGATTACGGCTTTGTCTACAACGGGTCTCTCTACTGGGTGGGCAAAGGCGGGGCGGTCATGGAGGAGGCCGACGCGGTGCGAAAGGACCGGCTGTACGACGGACAAGTCTTAAACTACAGCCTGATGGCCATCGCCAGGTACCCGGAGGAAGAGGCCAAGGGGAAGACGGCAAGTGCAGTCCTGCTGGCCACAGAGTCAGAATATCCGGTTCTGGCCACGGGGTCAGAGATTGCAGCCGGACGGAAGGAGCCGGAGGGCACAGTCAGGGCTGCGAAGCCGAAGCCTGCGAAGCTGAAGTCTGCGGCCAGGGCTACGGAATCGGAACTCACAGCCAGCCCGTCGGAGTCGGGGGAGTACCTGATTCCGGAGGAGGACGACGTCACCGGGGAGATAGCCGTGCTGTCCGCCCAGGGGCGGGGAAAAGCCATGGATATCTATCTCTGCGACGATTTTATCGACATCACGGACAGGGACGGCTCATTCCGGCAGCTGGGGGATGAGGAGTACGAGATGGTGGATTTGACCATCCCCTCCTGCGGCTCCTTCACCAACGCCAACGGATTCCCCGTGGAGAGCGGGAAATATACGGCGGAGATTGTGCTGGGGACGGACCGACATGGGGAGGCCGCCGCAGCTTTTCCCATCGATGAAAGTTCCCACACGTACCGATTCCCGGAGGGGACCAACCGCTTTTTTATTCGCATTCGGAATGTGACGGAATCCCTCTATATCAACCAGTTTGACATCGGGCTGAACGTGGAATACCACTTGAATCCAGACAAACCGGTGATGGACAGCGGAATCATCCGCAACAATGACGGCCTGATCGTGGAGTACGGCGGTGCTCACCACAACACGGTTTTTGACGACTCCTACCTGGGTTCCGACGCGGAGCGGGTGAGACAGAGGGATCTGGACACCTACGGCCTGCGGGTGCAGCGGTGGTATTACAATTACCCCTATGAATCGGACACGGTCTATCACGATGTCAATGTCTTCATGGATGAATTCCAGGGAACAGAGCGGGGATATGAGGGGGAAGTTCGCTTTCAGTCCCTCTTCTACCGGGCGGAGAACCTGGAGGGCTGGAGCCTGTACTCGCTGCTCCCCCTGGGGATGACCGCAGATCTGGAGAGGGATGAGGCTCAGATCTCCATCAGCCGTTTTAAAGATGAGTTCGGGGACAGCGTGAGCAGCGCTTTCCTGGAGGACGGCTTTTCCCTGCTGGTCACCGATGATTTCAGAGGGACTGGGAGAACGCTGGTGGAAGGCCGTTTTGACTATGAGGAGGCTCCGGTGAGCTGCGGGGATCTGGCCGGCCTGGTCTCCCTGCGCCTGCCGGTGCGGGTGTCCTTCGAGGGGGTGGAAGAGTATGGCACCTCCTACGTGGTGGGGGCGGAGCAGATTCTCAAGAGCGATGGGAAGAGAAGCAGCGCCTATGCCACAGACAAGAATGGAAGAGACGACGGAACCGCGTTCAACGACCCGGACTGGGCCGATGTGGACGAGGACGGAGATACGGGGGAGACGCTTGTGTTCAACAGCGCAGCGGCGTCCATCACCCAGGTGATGGCCACGCAGATGGAGCTGAAGAAGACGGTGAGCACGCCCAGAACCTACGGAGGATACTGGACCAACCGGACGGAGGAGGGAGAGTCCCGGGACATTTGGGCATATTTTGGCCATGAGTATGTGTACCGGCTCAATCTGAGAAATACCGGCACGCCGGCAAAGCACGTGGTGATCTACGACCGATTGGAGACGGGGATCTCCGCGGATGGAGAGGGCAGTCAGTGGCGGGGAACTTTCCGCCGGGCAGACGTCTCCAGAGCGGAGGAGCTGGGGCTGGAGCCGGCGGTCTGGTACTCTGTGAAGGAGAATCCAGGGACGCTGGAGAGCGGAGACTGGACAGAGGAGCAGCCGGCTGACCTCTCGGATGTCAGAGCGGTGGCGGTGGAATTTCTGGCGGAACGGATGAAAACGGCGGAGGATGTGTGGATTGACCTCTATATGGTGGCTCCGCCGGAGGAGGAGAGCCTGAAGGGGAAGCGGACGGTCAACGGATTTTCGGCGTCCTTTTTCGCGGGCGGCCGGGATGACCGGCTGGATTCCAATCCGGTGGAGGTAAAGCTGGACCGTCCCAAGGGGACGGTGGCCGTGGAGAAGGTGGATGCCGTCTCCGGGGAGAAGCTGACGGGGTACGTGTTTGAACTGCGGACCAAGGACGGGGAACTGGCCGCCGCAATCGACGAGGACGGCATGACGCCGGAGGATGTGGAGACAGGGGAGTACCTCTTAAAGGAGGTCAAAGCCCCGGCTGGCTACGGGAAGGTTCCGGACCAGGAGATCTCCATCCAGATGGGGTTAAACCGCATCCGCGTGGAGGATCCCAGGCTTCCGGGACAGATTCGGGTGATAAAGAAGGATGCCTCCGACCCGGAAAGGCAGCTGGAGGGGGCGGTCTTCGCCCTTCGCAGGGAGGATGGAACGCTCGCGGCCGAAAACCTGGAGACGGACGAGACGGGAACTCTCACCATCTCCGATCTGGAGTGGGGGACCTACTATCTGGAGGAGACGAAAGCCCCGGATGGCCATTACCTGTACGGGGGCGGGAGAAAATACGTCACCCTGAACGGGGAGAATCTCTCCGTGGAGCTGGAGCTGGAGAACCGAAGCTACGGGAGCGCGATCCTCACGAAAAAAGATAAGGATCGGCCTGGAACGTATGTGGCCGGGGCGGTCTACCAGCTGTTTGACGACAGGGACCGCCTGGTGGGGACATACACCACCGATGAGAACGGCGTCATCCGGGCGGATGAGCTGGAGTGGGGAACTTATTATTTCCTGGAGAAGGAGGCGGCCCCTGGGTATGAGAAGAATCCGGCCCGGATCGAGTTCACCATCTACCGGGACAACGCCCTGACGCCGGTGGAGCTGGAGACGGAGGATGAGGAGAAGAGCGCTTCCGTGCGGTTGACGAAATATGACGGGGAGGACAGGGATTTGAGACTCTCCGGAGCCGTGTACGCCCTGAAGAGGAAGGAGGGGGACGGCTATATGGACATGGGCAGCTACAAGACGGACCGCAGGGGAGAATTGTTCATTGACAACCTGAAATTCGGAGCGTACATTCTCCAGGAGATCGCCGCCCCGGAAGGGTACGAGCTGACGGAGGGCAGCCAGGTGGAGTTTACCCTGGGGCCGTCCACCGCCGGGCAAACTCTGGAGCTGACCCACGAAAACATCAGGAGGAAGGGGGCTCTCGTTCTCCAGAAGACAGATGAGGAGGATGTGCCGGTGGAGGGAGCCGTATTTGACCTCTACAGGGACGGAAACCTCTATATGGAGAATCTGGTCACCGACGAGTACGGTCTGGCGGAGGTAGGCAGCCTGGAGGAGCCGGTGCTGGAGTGGGGAACCTACACCCTGAAGGAGAAGGAGGCGCCGGAAGGCTACATCCTCTCGGGGGAATCCTGGGAGTTTGTCATCGACTCCGCCCATGTGCGCGTGCCGGTCACCGTCAAGGCGGTGAACAGGCGTCAGCCGGGATCGGTGAAGCTGATCAAATATAAAAAGGGGGAGAAGGATGTCCGGGTGGAAGGGGCGGAATATGGCCTGTACGACACGGAGGGAAAGCTCTTGCAGAGGCAGAGGACCGATGAGAACGGGGAAGCTGTCTTTGGAGAGATTCCCTGGGGGGCCTACTACCTCCAGGAGATATCAGCCCCGGACCCGTATGTAGTCTCAGATGCCAAGCTGCGGTTTTCCATCAACCGGGACAACTGCCATGTCCAGCAGATTTTGGAGGGGGAGGACGAGGTGAAGAGAACCTCCCTGACCATCACCAAGAAAATTGAGGAGGACATATACGAACCGTTTGGCGCGCCTGCGTTCCTGTACCGGATCGAGGGCAGGGACGGGACGGGGAGCTCCCATGTGTGGTACCGGCAGATTGTGCTGGGGGAGGGGGAGCGGAGCGGTTCCGTGACCCTGGCCAACATAGAGGCCTCCGACGAGAACGGCTATAAGATCACCGAGCTGCCGGCAGTCCGCTATCAGCTGATGGACATCTCCGGCACCCATGTGCACAGCCCGGATCTCTCCGCAGGATGTGTGACGGCGGATCTGAGCAGCCACACGGAGGCGGAGGCGGTGTTTACCAACCATCTGAAGGAGTGGCAGAAGTACACCCACACGTCCAACGCGGTGAACCTGGTGAAGAAGGCCAGATCCCTCACCTACCTGGAGGTGGAGTATGAAGGGCCGGAGGACGTAACCGCGTACTTTGAGGATGGAGCCTTCGATATGGCGGCCAGCCGGGATTTCCTCAACCGCTATCTGACGGTCACCGCCTACTACGATGCGGCGGACGAGAGCGGGGATCTCTTTCGCAACCTGTCCCCGGGAGAGTACCGGCTGGAGCCGGGAACCTTGGAGGGCCAGGGGGGAGCAGCCCCCTACACCTACCACATCCGGGTGGTTTACCAGGAGAGCGGGGTGGAGAGAGAGGGCAGCTTCCAGGTGATGGCCCAGGCGGAAAAAGCCCTGTACACGCTGATCTACCATGATCCCCATGGAAAGAATACGGGGGCGGCGGAGCAGAAGGTGCGGTACGGGAGCACGGTGCTGCTGAACCCGGACGCGCCCGCCGGATACGCCTTCGGCGGCTGGTATGAGTCGGCGGGCTTCGAAGGACAGCCGTACGGCGGAGGAGAGACGTACACCAACGAGGACAGAAGCCAGGTGGATCTCTACGGAAAATGGACGCCCATGACCTACCCCATCGCCTATCACCTGAACGGGGGAACCATGGCGCAGGGACCGGCCTCCTACACGGTGGAGACGGACTCCTTCTCGCTGCCGGTGCCCGCCAGGGCAGGATATGAGTTTGCCGGCTGGACCGGCTCCAACGGGAGTACGCCCCAGAAGACGGTGACGATCGCCAGGGGAAGCACGGGGGACAAGGTCTTCTATGCCAACTGGACGCCGTTAAACTACACCATCACCTACCAGCTGAACGGGGGAACCATGACGGGACAGAAGACCGTCTACACCGTTGAGACGGCTGACTTCGTGCTGCCGCAGCCAGGGAGAGACGGATTTGAATTCACCGGCTGGACCGGTTCCAACGGAAGCACGCCCCAGACAGATGTGGTGATCCGGCGGGGAACCATGGGAAATCTTTCCTACACGGCAAACTGGAGAGAACTGTACGGGGTGCTGGATGAGGGGCCTGATTTCAACGGGACCGTTAAGGAACTGTCCACAGGGCAGAAGAGCCACACGGGGACCGCCAACACGGCCATAAAGAGCATTCAGGTGACGCGAACCGCTCCCGAGGGAGTGGAGACCGCCCTGGTGTCCGCACCGGAAAGCCCGGTGAATATCTACGCCTACTTTGACGGGGGCACGGGGACGATCTACATCGTCAGCCCTGTTTCCGACCTGCGGTTAAATCCCAGGAGCAACAATATGTTCCAGAATATAGACGCGGTGACCAGCCTGGACCTGACCATGTTCGGCAGCGCAGGGCTGAAGAATATCTCAGGCATGTTCCGCTCCTGCGACAGCCTGACGGAAATCAATCTGAGCAAACTGGACACCTCCCAGGTGGAACAGATGGCCTGGATGTTCGACAGCTGCAGGAGTCTGAAAACCCTGGACCTGAGAAATTTCAACACAGCCAACGTGCGCAGCATGTTCCAGATGTTCGGAAATGACAAGAATTTGACGACGATTCAGTACGGAAGCGGCTTTGTGTACAAGGAGGGCTGTGATGCGGAGATGATGTTTTACCTCTGTCCGGCCAACAAACCGGCCTGGAACGGCACCTGGCACCCATCTTCCGGTGGATTTAAACCCGCGTAAAGCGTCAGAAAACTGTGAAAACTGTGTCAAGCTGTTTGAAAAAAAGTGCAGGAAAATGGGAATAAATCCATTGTATCTGCCGGAA
>DXEU01000128.1 GCA_019114845.1 Candidatus Lachnoclostridium stercoripullorum
GGTGCAGGGCGCTGTTCGGTCCTGCGGGGCGGCCCTTCTCCCCGGAAAGCTGGCCATTTTGAAGAGCCGGCCGGACGGGGACGGCTATGAGATTCTGGGGGAGACGGCCTTTGACTGGAAGCCGGGGGAGAGAATTCTCCTGGAACTGACGGCGGAGGGGAACCGGCTGCGGGCGGAGGCCCGAAGCGGGGAGGACGCCTGCCAGGAGAGCGAGGCCCGCAGCGGGGAGGACGCTCGCCGGGCCGCCGTTCAGGCGGAGGACCCGGCGGGAAGTTTCCGCTCCGGCTGCGCGGGCATCTTGGTGCGGGACGGTAGCCATGTGATCCTGGAGAGGATGAGGATCCGCCCGGCGAGCTGCAGATGAGGATCCGCCCGGCGGGCTGTCAGTGAGGAGAAGGCCGCGGAGGCGGCCCGCCGCAGGCGGGAATTTCTTTGCCGCAGGCGGGAACTTCCTTGCAGTAAGCGGGAGAATCCCGCGCAGCCGGACTTAATTTTACAAAAATTTTATATTTCCCGGGAGAAAAGGACATCTGTCCTTTACCATCCGGGAAATCCTGTCTATAATAAAACTTGTCAGAAAGAGCATAATTATAATGCTTGCTTATAAATCAAAGTAAAACTGCTTATAAATACCAGCATACAGGGGAAAAACCTGTGAAAATGCACGGAAAAGTATGGGACAGAGAGGGACAGGAAGAATGAAGAAGACCAGAATTCTCATTGACACGGATCTCGGGGACGATGTGGACGACGCAGCGGCCTTTATGCTGGCGTTTTCAAGCCCGGAGCTGGAGCTGGCGGGGGTGACCACCGTCTTCAAGGATACAGAAAAGCGGGCCCAGATGGTCCGGGATCTGCTGGAACTCTGGGGACAGCCCTCGGTTCCCGTGGCGGCCGGCTATGGCCGCGCCCTGATTGAGAGGCGCTTTGACGAGACGGAGGAGCCCATCCAGTACGGGATTCTCCGGCATCCCTGGGAGACCGGGGCGGCGCCGGGACAGCGGGGAGAGACCTCGCCGGAGGGAGAGCTGCGGGCGGACGATCTGATTCTCAGATCCCTGAAGGAGGATGAAGACCTGGTGATCCTGGCCATGGGGGCCATGACCAACCTGGCGGTGGCCTGCATCCGGGACCCGGAGCGGATGCGCCGGGCGAAAGTCATCGGCATGGGGGGAGCCTTTTTAAACTCCCAGCCGGAGTGGAACATCATCTGTGACCCGGAGGCGGCCAGAATTGTCATGGAGACGGTGGAAGACCTGGTTATGATGGGCCTGGATGTGACAAAATATCTAAAGATCGGGGAGGAACGCCTGGACGCCTGGAGACGGAGAGGGGACGAGCGGATGGATTACTTCCTGGCGGGGGTGGAGGCATTTCAGAAGGCCACCGGCTATCCCGTCACCTTCCACGATGTGCTCCTGGTGGCTTACCTGCTGGACGAGCAGGTGGTATCCCTGAAAAAGGGCGAATTCACCGTGGAGCTGGGCGGCGGGCTGACCAGGGGAACCATGGTGGACCGCACCGGCTACTATGAGATCGATCCCCCGGTGCGGGGGAGCTTCCGTTTTGCGGACCGGGTGGACCTGGAGCGGTTTTTCCGCATCCTGGACGAGCGCTTCTGAACAGGCAGCGCTTTCGGAAAAACACCGCTTCTAATAAATAGAGAGATCCAACATAAATCGGTATCCAACGCCGCGCAAGCGGCTGGCGATAGAAACAATTATTAAAATGTGGAGAGGAGAACACACATGAAAAAACTGACAGCAGCATTACTGGCAATGAGCATGACCGCCGGACTTTTAGCCGGCTGCGGAGCTCCGGAACCGGAGGAGACCACGGCGGCGGAGACCGCCGCTGAGGCCGAGGAGACCACGGCAGCTGAGGGAGAGACTGAGGCTGAGGCCGAGGCTGTAAATCCCGAGGAGTATCGGGTGGGACTGATGATCCCCGGCAACCTGGGAGACAAGTCCTTCTTCGACGCAGCCTTCAACTCCATCGAGCCCATCAAGGAGCAGCTGGGCGTGACGGTGGAGTACGTGGAGTGCGGAACCGACACCTCCAAGTTCTATCCGGCTCTGGTGGATATGTGCGAGGCGGATTATGATCTGATCCTCACCATCTCCAGCAACAACGACGACGCCCTGGTGCAGGTGGCTGAGGAGTATCCGGACCAGAAGTTCATCAACCTGGACGACGAGATGGCTGAGCCGCCGGCAAACGTTTACATCATGGGTACCAAGAACAACGAGATGAGTTACCTGGCAGGAGCCGCCGGCGCCCTGAAGGCAGCTGAGCTGGGCGAGAGCACCATCGGCTTCGTGGGCGGCATGGACATCCCCGGAATCAACGAGTTCCTGGTGGGATACATCGAGGGAGCACAGGCCATCAACCCGGACATCAAGGTAGCTACCTCCTACGTGGGAAGCTTCACCGACACCGCAAAGGCCAAGGAGAACGCTCTTCTCCTCTACAATTCCGGACTTTCCGTGATCTTCGCCGCTGCCGGCCAGTCTGGACTGGGCGTGATTGACGCCGCTGTGGAGCAGGGCAAGTTCGTCATCGGCGTGGACTCTGACCAGGCTGCAGCCCTGAAGGATTCCCAGCCCGACATGGCCAATGTGATCATCACCTCCGCCATCAAGAACATTTCCGACAACGCCGTGAAGGCTGTGGACCGCGCCATGAAGGACGAGATCCCCTACGGAACCAGAGAGGTGTTCGGAATCGCCGAGGGCGCTGTGGGCATCGCCGAGAACGAGTTCTATGAGAAGCTCCTGAGCGAGGAGGACCGCGCGAAGGTGGAAGAGTTAAAGCAGCAGGTAATCGCCGGTGAGGTGGAGATGACCCCCACCGCCGGAATCACCACGGAGAAGATTAACGAGATCCGCGACGCTGTACGCCCGTAATCAACATCGGAGGTAACCCGGATGGAAGAATATATTTTGGAAATGAAGAACATCTCGAAGATCTACGGCAACGGAATCGCTGCCAACCGGGATGTGAACTTCAACCTGAAAAAAGGAGAGATCCATGCGCTGGTGGGAGAGAATGGCGCAGGCAAATCCACGCTGATGAAGATCCTGTTTGGCATGGAGCCGCCCTCTTCCGGGGATATTCTGCTGAGAGGAGAACCGGTTCGGTTCTCCTCTTCTAAAGAGGCCATCGCCCACGGCATCGGCATGGTGCACCAGCACTTCATGCTGGTGGAGTCCTTCACGGCTGCCCAGAACATCGTCCTGGGGATGGAGCCCAAGAAGGGCATGTTCGTCAACGAGGCGGAGGCAGTTCAATTTACAAAGGAACTGAGCAAAAAGTACAACCTGGAAGTGGACGCGGAGGCGGTGACCAGAACCCTCCCCGTGGGAGTGAAGCAGAAGATTGAGATTCTGAAGGCCCTGGCCAGAGGCGCGGAGATCCTGATCCTGGACGAGCCCACGGCGGTGCTGGCGCCCCAGGAGACGGACCAGCTCTTCGAGGAGCTGATTCACCTGAAGGAGCAGGGCCACACCATCGTGTTTATCTCCCACAAGATCCCGGAGATCAAGCGGATCTCCGACCGGATCACCGTCATGCGCGCCAGCCAGTCTGTGGGCTGCTACCAGACGGCGGATGTGACGGAGAAGGAGATCTCCAACCTGATCATGGGCTGCGAGATGGACACCTCCATCGAGAAGACGGAGCCCAAGCCGGGGGATCTGCAGATCCAGGTGGAGGACCTCTCCTACACGGACAAGAACGGCGTGCAGGTGCTGAAAAACCTGAGCTTTGGCGTCCACGGCGGCATGATCTTCGGCATCGCCGGCGTCCAGGGCAACGGCCAGGTGGAGCTGGTGGACCTGATGACCAGAAAGCGGGCCATCCGCCAGGGAGACATTCTCCTGAACGGAAAATCTGTGAAGAAGCTTTCCATCCAGGACATCCGGAAGATGCAGTTCGGCTACGTTCCGGAGGACCGCATGGAGCAGGGAATCGCCGGCCAGGAGTCCATCGCCGAGAACATGGTATCCAACCGCTACGCCACCCAGGAATTCTGCCGCGGCGGCCTGCTGGACTATAAAAAGATCGGCGATTTTGCCGACGAGAACATCAAGGAGTACGAGATCCGCTGTTCCGGCAACAAGCAGAACGTGGGCATGCTCTCCGGAGGAAACATGCAGAAGGTGGTGGTGGCCAGAGAGTGCAGCCACGACCCGGAGGTGCTCATCGCCGAGCAGCCCACCCGAGGCGTGGACGTGGGCGCCGCCCACATCATCCACAAGAAGATCATGGAGCTGAGAAATGAGGGCTGCGCTGTCCTCTTGGTCTCCGCCGATCTGAGCGAGGCCTTAAAGCTCTCCGACGTGATCGCGGTCATGTACGAGGGAGAGATCGTGGCCTATTTTGACAACACCGAGGGACTGAACGAGGAAAAACTGGGACTTTACATGCTGGGCTTAGAGAGACACAGCGATGAGCAGATAAGGAGGGCGAGAGGATGAGCAGAGAGCGTTCATTTACCATCATAAGGACTGCGGTTGCCATGCTGGTGGCAATCCTGGTGGCCTTTGTCATCATCCTGCTGGTGAGCGACCAGCCGGTGGAATCCATCAAGATCTTCCTGCTGCGCCCCTTCTCCACCAAGCGCTATCTGGGCAACATCGTGGAGACGGCAGTTCCCCTGATCTTCTCCGGCCTGGCCATGGCCCTGATGTTCAAGGCCAGCCTGTTCAACTTGGGAGGAGAGGGAATCTTCTTCATCGCCGGCATCACCGGCTCCATCGCGGCCATCTGGCCCCAGCTGCCTCCCATCGCCTTCCCCATCGTCTGCATTATGGCGGGGGCCGTCACCGGCATGATCGTGATGCTGGTTCCCGGCGTCCTGAAGGCGAAATACGGCGCCAGCGAGATGGTTACATCCCTGATGATGAACAACATTCTCCTGGGCGTGGGCATGTATCTGCTGAACAACATGATGCGCGACCCCTCTGTGGCCTCCCTGGTCTCCTACAAGTACAGGACCAACGCCATGCTGGGCACCATCATCCCCGGCACCAGAGTGCACGCCGGCTTCCTCATCGCCCTGGTCTGCGCCTTCGCAGTCTATGTGTTCATGTTCAAGAGCAAATGGGGTTATGAGATCCGCATGGTGGGAAACAACGGCAAATTTGCCAGCTACTCCGGCATCAACGTGACCAAGGTGATCATCATCGTCCACCTGGCGGCGGGAGCCATCGCCGGCATGGGCGGCATCATCGAGTGCCTGGGCATGCACAAGCGGTTTGAGTGGACGGCCCTTCCCGGATACGGGTTTGACGGGGCCATGATCGCCATGCTGGCGGGCAATCACCCCATCGGCGTCATCGGAGCGGCCTTCTTCGTCAGCTATCTGCGCATCGGCGCGGATCTGGTGAACCGGACCTCCGACATCCCTACGGAGATGATTTCCATTCTGCAGAGTATCATCATTCTTCTGATCTCCGCGGAGCGGTTCCTCCATAAATACAGACAGAACTGGATCGAGAAGGAGGCGAAATCATGAAGGCGTTTATGGATTTGATCTTTACCACGGACTTTTTCTATTCCATTTTCCGGGTGACCACGCCCCTTCTCTTCGCGTCCATGGGCGCGGTGATATCCGATGTGGCTGGAGTTCCCAACATCGCCCTGGAAGGAATGATGCTGATCGCCGCTTTCGCCGGCATGTTCTTCAGCTACTTTTTTGAGAGCGCCCTCATGGGCCTTCTGTTCGCCCTGCTGTTTGCAGTGCTGTGCGCGGGCGTCCTGGCGTTCTTCACCCTGTACTACAAGACCAACATCATCCTGGGCGGCATCGCCATCAACAGCCTGGCCAGCGGGGGAACCATCTTCTTCCTCTATCTGGCGGCCCACGACAAAGGCACCAGCGTGTCCCTGCCCAGCAAGGTGCTGCCCAACGTGAACATCCCCCTGATCCAGGATATCCCGGTGATCGGACCGGCCATCTCCGGCCACAACGTCCTCACCTACCTGGCAGTGGCGGCGGTGATATTCACTTTCTTCTTATTAAAAAGGACTTCCCTGGGCTGGCACATCCGGGCGGTGGGAGAGAAGCGGGAGGCGGCTGACTCCGTGGGAATCAGCGTGGAGAAAACTCAGGCCATCGCCCTCATCCTCAGCGGCCTCATGTGCGGCTTCGGCGGCGCGTTCATGTCCATGGGCTACGTGTCCTGGTTCTCCAGAGACATGGTCAGCGGCCGTGGATGGATCGCCCTGGCGGCGGAGGCCATGGGCCTGCAGCACCCCCTGGGGACTGCGGCCACATCCCTGCTCTTCGGCGTGGCGGACGCCCTCTCCAACGCCGTGGCCACCCTGGGCTGGCCGTCGGATCTGGTGAAGACCATCCCCTACTGCGCCACCCTGGCAGGCCTGGCGGTGTTCTCCATTCGGACCTACCGGCGTATGAAAAACTCATAAACCCGACATCAAGGAGGTTATACGACAATGGCAACCTGCGATATGACACAGGATATCCTCTACACCATTAAAAATCCCAAAGTCACCTTCAACCAGAGGCTGAAGGACATGGCGAAGATTGCGGAAAATTCTGTGGAGCTGGTGAAGTACACCGATTTATCCAAGAAATATTTTGAGTGCGGGGCGATGATGGATATGTTCGAGGGAAAATCCCCCTACCGTACCCGCTACTGTCTCCCGGACTACGAGCTGTTCTTAAAGCAGGGGAGCGAGTTCCTCATGCTGAACCCGCCCGAGGACATCTGGGACGCGGTGGGCAATCTGCTCTGTCTCTACCACAACATCCCCGACGACGGCGGGCTGCCGGTGTACATCGGCTGCCTGGACACCCTGCTGGAGCCCTTTGTGAGGGATGAGGCGGAGGCGGAGAAGGCCATCCGCTTCCTGCTGGTCCATGTGGACCGCACCATCTCCAACGCCTTCTGCCACGCGGACTTGAGCGGCCGTGACACGAAGGCGGGGAGAATCATCCTGAAGCTCACCAAGGAGATGGCCCGCCCTTGCCCCAACATGACTCTCATGTGGCGGGAGGACACCCCGGACGACTACATGATGGCGGCCCTGGACACGGCCATGGAGGCGGCCAAGCCCAGCTTTGCCAACGACAAGCTGTACCGCCGGGATATGGGCGATTACGCCGTGGTCAGCTGCTACAACACCCTGCCCATCGGCGGCTGCGGCCTGACCCTGGTGCGCCTGAACATGAATGAGCTGCCGAAGCTGGCCAAGAGCCCGGAGGATCTCTTGGACCGGGTGATCCCGGAGGCGGTGACGGCGGTGTGCGACGCCATCGACAGCCGCTGCGAGTTTATCATCGACGAGTGCCATTTTTATGAAAATACTTTCCTCTACCGGGAGGGACTGATCAAGAAGGACAGAGAGCACATGGTGGGCATGTTCGGCTTCGTAGGCCTGGCGGAGTGCGTCAACCGCGCCCTGAACCTGACAGAGGAGAAGGACCGCTTCGGCCACAGCGAGAAGGCGGACGCCTTCGGCGAGGCCATCATGAACCGCTTGAAAGAGGAACTGGACAAGCGCCCGGCGAAATACGGAAAATACGGTCTCCACGCCCAGGTGGGAGTGATGGAGGACACGGACTCCACCCCCGGCGGACGGATCCCCATCGGGGAGGAGCCGGATCTGCCCTACCAGATCATGAATTTCACCCGGATGCACCGCCACTGCGACGCGGGCTGCGGGGAGCTCTTCCCCTTTGATGACACGGTGAAGAAGAACCCCAGATATCTCCTGGACATCTTGAAGGGAGCCTTCGCCTCTGGGGCCAGATATCTCTCCTTCTACTCCGGAAATTCCGACCTGGTGCGGGTCACCGGCTACCTGGTGAAGAAATCCGACCTGGAGAAATTTGAGCGGGAGGAGATGACCTTGAACGAGGCCACCGTCAACGGTTCTGTGGTCAACAAGAATCTCCACCTGCTGGATCGGAAGGTGCGCGGAGAACAATGAGAACGGCCATGATGCAGACGGGAGAGGGGCGCACGGCCCCTGTGAATAAAATCATTCCATTTTCGGCGGTGGACGGCTTCGGCAACCGGACAGCCATCTTTCTTCAGGGCTGCAACCAGGACTGCCTCTACTGCCATAACCCGGAAACCATTCATCTCTGCATCGGCTGCGGCGCCTGCGTGGACACCTGTCCCGCAGGCGCTTTGCGCCAGGAGGAGAAGGGAGGCCGGGTATTTTACGACTATGGCAGCTGCGTAAACTGCGATACCTGCATACGGGTCTGCACCCACGGGGCTTCCCCAAAGATCCGGAAGCTGACGCCGGAGGAGCTCTTCCGGCAGGTGCAGCCATTTTTCCCCTTCATCGACGGCGTCACCACCTCCGGCGGGGAGTGCGGTCTGTACCTGGATTTCCTGACGGAATTTTACCGGCTGGTGAAGGCGGCGGGCAAGACCACCTACATGGACACCAACGGCCAGATTCCCCTGGCTGGCCGGGAGGAATTCCTGGCGGTGACGGACAAGACCATGATTGACCTGAAGGCGGGATCGGATGAGGACCACGAGAGGCTCACCGGCCGCGGCCTGGGCCCGGTGACGGACAACATTTGCCTGACGGCGGAGCTGGGCAAGCTCTACGAGATCCGCACGGTGGTGGTGCCGGACCTGGTGGACAACCGGCGGACGGTGGAGCTGGGGGCGGACCTCATCGCGGCCTTCCCGGAAGTGCGCTACAAGCTGATCAAGTTCCGAAAATACGGGGTGCGGGAGTCCTTTGCCTCCACCCCGGAGCCGAAGGACGCCCTGATGGAGGAACTGCGGGAGATTGCCCTGAGAAAGGGCGTGAAGGAGGTTGTGATCACATGAGAGAACAGGATTTGAGAGAGCTTCTCCGCTCCATGAGCCTGGAGGAGAAGGTGGGACAGATGGTGCAGGTGACTGGGGCGTTCCTGGAGGAGGATGCGGTCATCACCGGGCCGGCGGCGGACGCCGGGCTGACGGCGGACGACTGCCGCCTGGCGGGCTCCATCTTGGGGATCGCCGGGGCAAAGCGCCTGCGGGAGATCCAGGATCGGTACATGGAAGCCCACCCCCACCACATTCCCCTGCTGATGATGGCGGATGTGATCCACGGCTACAAGACAGAATTCCCCATTCCCCTGGCCCTGGGGGCCAGCTTCCGCCCGGAGGCGGTGGAGCGGGCCATGGGGATGGCGGCGGCGGAGGCGGCTTCCGCCGGCCTCCATGTGACCTTCTCCCCCATGACGGACCTGGTGCGGGATCCCCGCTGGGGGCGGGTGTTGGAGTCCTTCGGGGAATCCCCCTGGCTGGACGCCCGCATGGCGGAGGCCTACATCCGGGGCTACCAGGGGGAGGACAATGACCTGGCGGTCCCCGGCCGCATCGCCGCCTGCGACAAGCACTTTGTGGGCTACGGCGCCCCGGTGGCCGGGCGGGAGTACAACCACTCCGAGCTGTCGGAGCACACCATCCGGGAATACTACCTTCCCCCGAAGATCGCCGCCATCCAGGCGGGCACGGCCTGCGTGATGCCGGCCTTCCAGTCCTTAAACGGCATCCCCTGCACCGCCTACGGGAAAATCCAGAGGGATCTTCTCCGGGGCGATCTGGGCTTTGAGGGCGTCACCATCTCCGACTGGTCGGCGGTGGGGGAGCTGGTGGCCCAGGGCGTGGCGGAGGACGCCAGAGAGGCGGCCAAACTGGCCATCCAGGCGGGGGTGGACATCGACATGATGTCCGTCTGCTACGCGAGAAACTTAAAGGACCTGGTGGAGTCCGGGGAGGTGGAGGAGCGGCTGGTGGATGAGGCCGTGTGGCGCATTCTGACCTTGAAGAACCGCCTGGGCCTCTTTGAGGACCCCTACCACGGCTCCAGCCCGGAGGCGGAGCGCCGGACTGTCCTCTGCCGGGAGCATAGGGAGGCCGCCAGGGAGATGGTGGCCGATTCCCTGATCCTCCTGAAAAATGAGGGCGTCCTCCCCTTAAACCCGGAGAAGAAGACCGCCTTCATAGGACCCTACGTGGACAGCCGGGACACCTGCGGCTCCTGGGCTATCTTCCAGGACCGGGCGGACACGGTGACCCTGCGGGAGGGGGTGACGGAGTGCGGACTGGGAGAAAATGCGGAATTTTTCCAGGGCTGCCAGGTGTTGGAGAACACCAGAGTCCTGGGGTTCGGCGTGGAGGAGGTCTTCGGGGAGCCGGAGAACCGGGAGGAACTTCTCCGCGAGGCGGTGGAGGCCGCCCGCCGGGCGGACACGGTGGTGCTGGCCCTGGGCGAGCACACCCTTCAGTCCGGGGAAGCCTCCAGCCGGGGAGAGATCGTCATCCCGGCCCACCAGATGGAGCTTCTGCGCCGGGTGGCCGCCGTCAATCCCCGGGTGGTCACGGTGGTGTACGCCGGCCGCCCCTTGGATCTGCGGGAGGTGGAGCGGTACTCCGCGGCCATCCTGGTCCCCTTCCTCCCGGGAACCATGGGCGGGGCGGGGATCGCCGACGTGCTGTACGGCAGGCGCTCCCCCGGCGGCCGGGTGTCCATGAGCTTCCCCTGGGGGACGGGCCAGATCCCGGTGTACCACAACGACTACTCCACCGGCCGGCCCTACGACCCGGCGGGGGCGGAGCAGAAGTTCGTCAGCCGCTACCTGGATATTCCCAACGAACCCCTCTACCCCTTCGGCTTCGGCCTGACCTACGGCAGCTTCACCTACTCGCCGGTGCGCCTGTCCGGGGATGAGATGGGAGCGGGGGAGACTCTGACGGCGTCCGTCACGGTGACCAACACGGGGGCCATGGAGGCCACGGAGAAGGTGCAGCTCTACCTGCGGGATGAGAAGGCCACCACCGTGCGGCCGAGGAGAGAGCTGAAGGGGATGAAAGCCCTGCGCTTAAAGCCGGGGGAGAGCCGTGAGGCCGTCTTCGCCGTCACGGAAGAAATGCTGAAGATCTGGGATCGGGAGGGAAGATTCCTGGCGGAGCCGGGAGCCTTCACCGTCTACATCGGGCCGGACAGCCGGACGGAGAACGGCGCCGGCTTCCGGTACAGATAGAGAGCCGGCGCCGCGGATAGAAAGTTCGCCGGCGCGGGCAGAACCGCCGGCGCGGACGGAGAACCGCCGGCGCCGCGAGAACAGAATACAGCCTGCTCAGCTGTGGAGCAGGGGGAGAATGGCATCCAGCATGGTCTGGTACTGGTCCGGGGAGATGGAAATCTTCTTCCGGACCGAGGTGATCTCCCCCTGCTCTTTTAATGTGCGGATGCTGCGCACCACGGTGCGGACGCTGACCCCGATGTTGCTGGCGATGGTCTGGTAGTCGGCGTCCACCCAGACCTCCCCGTCCCCGCGTCCGTGGAGGCCGCAGTACTGCACCAGGTAGTACCGCACCCGGTCGATGCCCCGGTAGTAGTAGAGGATCCCGTCGTTGCCGGAGCGCTGGTAGAGGTCGCCCGCCACCATGTAGACGCACTGGGCCAGAAGTTTAGGGCTGTTCATGATGAATTCATAGATCACGGCGGAGCTCACCCGCAGGGCCGTCACCTCCGTCCTGGCTACCACCGTGGCCACGGTGGCCGGCTGGCGGGACAGCACCTCCAGAAGGCCGAGGCAGCCGTTCTCCCGGTCGATCTGAAAATAATAGTAGTTGTTTCCGTCGTTGTAGTTCCGGGTGCCCAGGGCCACCCCCCTCTCCACAAAATAGATGTATCTGGGGAAATCCCCCCGGTTGACAATCACGGACCGGGGGGAAAATACGATCCGCGTCCCCTGGCTGCGGATGGACTCGGGGAGAGAGCCGATGTTGAAGGGGCCGAAGGACCCGTACCGCTCCCACAATTCTTCCAGCTTCATAGACAGACGCCTCCTGCGCACAGCATGATTTTCTATAATAAATTGATCTGAATCATGGAATTATCTTACCACAGATCGGAGAAGATTGCATCCGCAAATCCTTCTCGGTCCGGCTGGGGGAGAGCGGAGTTCACCGCCGGGGAAGCATGCATGGGGAGAGAGAAATTTTCACAAATTTTTAACTAAAAAATGATAAAATTGCAC
>DXEU01000129.1 GCA_019114845.1 Candidatus Lachnoclostridium stercoripullorum
AAGCTGCGGTGACAGATCAGGAATTGAGAAAACTTGGACGGCGGGATCTGCTGGAACTGCTGGTCGCCCAGGGCCGGGAACAGGAAGCCTTGAAAAAGGAACTGGAGGAGGCTGCGGCAAAGCGGTGCGGGGAACTGGAGATGTCAGCCAGGCAGAAGGCGGACGCCTACTGGCAGGAGGTGTCGTCCAGACTTCAGAGTTTCTACCAGGAACATGAGGCGTTGAAAGAGCTGCTCGCCCAGGGAGGACATCCATGAGGAGACGGAGAAGAGAGATAGCCCCAGGGGAGGCGCCCACGGTGCCCCAGCTGGAGGCGGAGCTCAGCCGGGAATCCTACCGGAAACGGTACAACCGGGTGTTGAGGAGCACCGTCTACACGCTGATCACAGTGGCAGCGGCAGCGGTCCTGGTGGCCACCCTGTATCTCCCGGTGCTGCGGATCTACGGGACGTCCATGAGTCCCACTACCACGGACGGAGACATCGTGGTGACGGTCAAGGGAAGCCATTTCAATCGGGGCGATATTATTGCGTTCTGGTTCAACAATAAAATCCTAGTAAAGCGTGTTATCGCCCAGGCGGGAGAGTGGGTGGACATCGATGAGGACGGCCTTGTGTACGTAAACGGAGAACTGCTGGAGGAGCCCTACCTGACGGAGAGGGCGCTGGGGGAGTGCGACATTGAGCTTCCCTACCAGGTACCCGACGGAAGGATCTTTGTCATGGGCGACCACCGCTCCACATCCGCAGACAGCCGCAGCACGGCGGTGGGATGCGTGTCGGAGGAGCAGATTGTGGGCAGACTGGTATTTCGCGTCTGGCCCATGGGCGTTTTCGGGCCTCTGAAATAGAAATAGAAGGGGGGAACATTTCATGGATCAGAAGAATCTTCTGAGCCATACATTTGAACTCATACGGAAACAGCGGTTTCACCAGCGGTGGAGACAGGTGGTGACCTGTCTGGCGGCGGTGGTGGTGTTTCTGACTACATATATGCTGATTCTGCCGGCCATCACCATGGAGCACGGCTCCATGGAGGTGACAGCCACCGCGTCGGAGATGTTCCTGGGTGAGACCAATTACACGGAGATTCTTGCGAAAGCCGACGACGGCCGAGCGGAGACGGTGTTCGCCCTGACGGCGGACGGGGAAAATGCCGGCCTGGACGGGAAGCGGATCAAATTCTCCGACGGCGGGACGGCAAAAATCCCCACGCGGGACGGGGAGAAGGTGGAACTTCACCGGGAGTACCAGGAGGACGGCCACGGAGTCGGAGTGGGAGGAGACAGCTACCGATTCAGAATGGCCGAAGGGATACGTCCTGGAGCAGAGAGGAGATCCGAAGCTGGAAGGTTGGCTCGCGCTGTCCTGGGGCAGCGGGCGGACCCGGAAAGCAGCCGGGGTCCGGGCGGCAGACCAGGAGGATGTCCTGGAACTCTCCTGGACAGGTGAAGATACAGCAAGAGAGATATACCAATATGAGGATGAGCAGATAGCGGTCACGGCCATCCCGGAATCCCCGGAGGCTCTGCCTGGCCCGGTGTGGCTGCAGGTGACCGAAGTAAATCCGAATACAGAGGGATAAACTACGAAGCTTACTTGCAGGCTTTGACGGAGGCGGGAGAGCCTGACCACAGAACCGAATGGAAAATACGCCTTTACGACATCGCTTTTCTGATGGAGGATCCAGAAGAACTGGGCCGCGTGGTGGAGATCCAGCCGGAGGAGGGGTTGGTGGATCTGCAGTTCACTTTTAAACGGGAAACCTCATCGGAGAGAGCACGCGGGGAAAAGGAGCACGTTCAGGTGGTGCATCTCCCCCTTGCGGAGCCCGTGAAAGCTCAGGCAAGCACTACGGCGGAGGCGGCTTCTTTCACCGCCGGGGACGTGGAGCCGGGGGTTGGCTACACCTATAAGGACGTTCTGGGAAATGCGGTGAATTACGGCATCACGGCAAGAGAAGTGCACAAGGTTGCCCACATGGACACCATTTTTGCCGCCTCCCATGTGACCCCTAACGGGGGAAATATCACGACTGGAGCCTACACGGGGAGCCAGGGCAGCCCGCTGTTGATCGGCAGCATAACAGGAAACCTGTCTATCGACGGCCAGACCTGTGTGATCTACACCACGGAGGAGGCGGCAAAGAACTTAACCTTGCAGGAGGGCAGCAGCTTTCAATATCGCACGGAGCTAGAGATCTCCGGACAGGTGGAGAACATGATCTTCCGTGCGGAGCAGATTTCCCAGGTGATGGCGGGGCAGCGGACCTATGAGGTGATGAAGTACGGTACATACTAGAACGGCATGACAACCGTGGAGGGCTGGTATGTGGATCAGAACGAGAAAGAGATTGACCTCTCCTCTTTGCCGGCAGGTACCTACTACATCAAGGGGGACAATTTCCTTGCGCCCCTTACGCGTCCACCATCATCTTCAACATGCCAAATGCGAATACAGTCAATATCGAATCTGGGATATTCGGGGTGTTGATAGCCCCAAAGGCCACCGTGACGATCAACAATACCAGTTCCGGCTGGATTGTGGCGGATACGGTGACCAACCCCGGCGGAGAGTGGCATTTCGTCTACCAGAATCTCCTCTTACCCCTGGAGGTGACGGTGGAGGCAGAAAAGCGGCTGGATGATGCCGCGCCGGACAGAGAACTTTGAGGGACAGATCCTCTTTCGAGAGACATTCCATACTCCGGGCACTTACTACTACCGTGTCTCAGAAGTGCCGGAGGGAGGAGCTTACCAGTAGGATGCAGCCACCTACATTGTCTGCATCAATGTGGTACAAATCCAAGGAAGCGGCACAGATGCGATCCTGAGTGCCACTCGGCAATATTATAAAGCTGAAGAGGTAGCAGAAGTTCAGGGAGTGAATGCGGAGGAACTGAAAGTGGAGGACATCGTTTTAAAAAACTTCACGGGCGCTCCCGGCTACGTCCTCCCCGAGACCGGCGGTCCCGGCACTACATGGTTTACAACAGGCGGCCTGGCGCTCACCGGCCTGATGTATAAAGATAAAAAAAGGAAAGGAAGTATGAAACAAATGAAAACCAAGAGAAAATGGTTGGCGGTGCTGCTCACCGTGATCATGACCCTGATGCTGGCGGCTCCCGCATTTGCGGCGGGTGAGACCTACACCATCACCATCAAC
>DXEU01000130.1 GCA_019114845.1 Candidatus Lachnoclostridium stercoripullorum
GAGGGAAAACACGCCATCGCAGGGATGCTGCGGGAGGGGAGAACCGGGGAGACGGACGACCGATCCCGGGAACTGTACCGCTATTTCTGGAACCGCGAGACGGACAGGGAGTGGCTGAAAAAGCTGGTGGACGCGGCCTGCTACTCCTACGAGGCCAGGGGAATCGGCCGGGCGGCGGCCAGAGAACTCTACGGCAGGATCTTGAGCGGCAGCGTGACGAGGATGGAGCAGTACGAGGCCTGCGCCTACGCCCACTTCCTCTCCTACGGGTTGGAGCTGCAGGAGCGGCAGGAGTATGAACTGAAGGCGGCAGACATGGGCAATCTGTACCACGCCGCCATCGACGGGGCGTTCCGGCGGGCGGCGGACAGAGGCAGGAGACTTCAGGACATGGATGACGCGGAGAGAGATGCCCTCTCCGACGAGGCAGTGGAGGAGGCAGTGGCCGACTACGGGGGAAAGATCATGACCAGCTCCGCGAGAAATCTCTATCTGGCGGGGAAGGTGGGGAGGATCACCCGGAGAACGCTGTGGGCCCTGGCGGAGCAGCTGAGGAGAGGGGAGTTTGACCCTGTCGGTTTCGAGGTGTCCTTCTCCGCAGCGGACAATCTGAGCGCACTGAAGATTCGCCTGTCGGAGGATGAGGCTCTCCATCTCAGGGGGCGCATCGATCGGATGGATCTCTGCGAGGATGAGAAGCATATCTATGTAAAGATCATTGACTACAAATCGGGCGGTGTCTCCTTTGACCTGGCAGCTCTCTACTACGGACTGCAGCTGCAGCTTGTAGTTTATATGGATGCAGCCATGGAACTGATGGAGCGCAGAAACCCGGAGAAGGAGGTTGTGCCTGCGGGTGTCTTCTATTACCACATCGACGACCCGGTGGTGGACGGGGAGGAGGCGGATACCCGGGAGGAGGCCGACCGAGCAGCGTTAAAGAAGCTGAGGATGGATGGACTTGTCAACAGCGAGCCGGGGGTGATCTCCCTCATGGACCGGGAGATTGAGACGGCCTCCGATGTGATACCCGTGGCGATGAAGAATGGGCTGATCCAGGAACCCAGATCTTCCGTGGCCAACCGGGCCAGATTTTCTGCCCTCAGAAAGTATGTGAGAGGGAAACTCAGACAGGCGGGGCTGGAGATTC
Organism: Candidatus Lachnoclostridium stercoripullorum; assembly: GCA_019114845.1. Lineage (GTDB taxonomy): Bacteria > Bacillota > Clostridia > Lachnospirales > Lachnospiraceae > Lachnoclostridium_A > Lachnoclostridium_A stercoripullorum. The sequence goes on from DXEU01000130.1 coordinate 1,151, forward strand.
TGGACGGGAGGACGGAGGCGTCCCCCTACAAGCAGGGAAAGAGAACTGCCTGCGATTACTGCCCCTATCACGGGATCTGCGGGTTCGACCGCAATCTCCCGGGCTATGACTTTAACAGGCTGAGAGATATAAAAGCGGAGGACATCTGGAGCGAGATTGAGGGAGACGGAGGAGAGGAGGAGATCTGATATGGGCATTTCCTGGACAGAGAGTCAGGAGCGCGTGATCAACGCCAGGAAGAGGAATCTTCTGGTGTCTGCGGCGGCGGGGAGCGGCAAGACGGCCGTCCTCGTGGAGAGGATTGTGCGGATGATCACAGAGGGGGAGCAGCCTCTGGATATTGACCGGCTGCTGGTGATGACCTTTACCAACGCCGCCGCCGCTGAGATGCGGGAGAGGGTGGCCGCCGCAGTGGAGAACCTGCTGAATGAGCGGCCGGAGGATGAGCACCTCCAGGCCCAGGCCATTTTGGTGCAGCAGGCGCAGATTACCACCATCGACAGCTTCTGCCTCCATGTGATCCGCAATCACTTTGACGCCCTGGACATAGATCCTTCTTTCCGCATCGGAGATGAGGGGGAGCTGATGCTTCTCAGGGAAGAGGTGATGAGCGGCCTTCTGGAGGACAGCTACCGGGAGGGCGGCAGGGAATTCACAGACTTTGTGGAGACCTGCGCTTCCGGCAAGGGGGATTACGGCATCAGCGACGTGATTATGCAGGTGTACACCTTTTCTCAGAGCCATCCCTGGCCGGAGCAGTGGTTCGCGCGGTGCAGGAGCGAGGCGTCGGAGGAGACGGGAGAGGACAGCGGCGGCTGGGAGAACAGCCTGTGGATGAAGTTCCTCAGAGCGGATATACACAGCCAGCTGGATGAGCTGATTTGGCAGATGGAGGACGGGGCAGAGGTTTGCCTTGAGGAGGACGGCCCCCAGGTTTACCTCCCGGTGATCGAGGAGAATATTGGGATGCTGAGGACGCTGAGGAGCGCGGAGAGCTTCAACGCCATGAGAGACTGCTTTCAGGCGGCGGATTTTGGCAAGCTGAAGGCAGCGCGGGGCGGCGATGTGTCCCAGGAGAAGAAAAAATATGTGGGGGATCTGCGGGATCGGGCCAAGAAGGCGGTGCAGAAGATCAGGGACAGCTATTTTGCCGTGCCGGAGGAGAAATTGGCGGAGGCCATGAGGGGGACGGTCCCGGTGATCCTTGAAATTCTCAAGCTGGCGGAGGAGTTTTCACAGCAGTATCAGGAGGCCAAGAGGGAGAAAAATGTGGTGGATTTTAATGATCTGGAGCATTTCGCCCTTCAAGTGCTGTCAAAGGATGGGGAGCCTTCGGAGACGGCCAAGAGCCTCTCAGAGCGCTTTGAGGAGATTCTGGTGGATGAGTACCAGGACAGCAACGAGGTGCAGGAGACTCTGATCCGCCTGATTTCGAGAGAGCGCCTGGGCCGGCCCAACGTGTTTATGGTGGGGGATGTCAAGCAGAGCATTTACCGGTTCCGCCTGGCCAGACCGGAGCTGTTTTTGGAGAAGTACGATACGTATTCGGAGAAGGATGGAGATTATCAGAAGATAGAGCTTCATCAGAATTTCCGCAGCCGTCCCTCTGTGCTGGACAGCGTCAATCAGGTGTTTTTCCAGATCATGACCAGGGCCCTCGGGGGCATTCGCTACACGGAGGAGACAGCCCTCCACGCCGGGGCGGCTTTTCAGGAGATACCGGAGGACATGGAGGGGGAGAGGCCGGGGCGAACGGAGCTGCTCCTCCTGGATGTCCGGGAGGCTCTGATCAGGGGGATCGATGAGGAGTATGTGGATTACACCGTCAGGGAAATGGAGGCCCGTCTGGTGGCGGAGAGAATTCGCGAGATGACCGACCGGGAGCACGGCCTGATCGTGTGGGACAAAGCCCAGTCCCAGTACAGAAGGGCGCGCTTCGGGGACATGGTGGTTCTTCTGCGGAGCACAGCCGGGTGGGCGGACGTGTTTGTCAATGTGCTGATGAATGAGGGGATTCCGGCGCACGCGGAATCCAGAACGGGATATTTCGACACGCCGGAGGTGGAGACGATTCTCGCTCTCCTGTCGGTGCTGGACAATCCCATGCAGGACATTCCCCTTGCAGCGGTTATGAAGTCCCCCATAGGGGATATCACAGACCGGGAGCTGTCGGAGATGACGGCGGCCTGGAAGAAGAATGCCAGGAAAGGGCAGGACGGCGGCCTGTATGGGGCGTGGAAGTTCTATCTGTCCAAGGAGGGGGGAGATGCGGTCCTGAGGGAGAAGCTTGCCGGACTGGAGCGTTTGATCGGCGAACTAAGGGAAAAGAGCCTGTATCTGACCATCCGGGAACTGATTCTTGAAATCTTCCGCCGAACCGATTATTATGATTATGTCACGGCCATGCCGGGGGGAGATACCAGGAAGGCAAACCTGGATATGCTGGTGGAGAAGGCGTCAGCCTTTGAGAAGACTAGCTACAGGGGGCTGTTCCATTTCATCTCCTATATCCGAAATCTGCGGAAATACGACACAGATTTCGGGGAGGCTTCCACGGTGGGCGAGCAGGACGACACGGTGCGCATCATGAGCATCCATAAGAGCAAAGGATTGGAGTTTCCCGTGGTATTTCTGTCTGGACTGGGAAAAGCGTTCAACAAACAGGATGTGCGCGGCAAGATTTTGCTGGACTCCGATCTGGGGATCGGGATGGACTGCGTGGATCTGGAGCTCCGCACCAGGGTTTCCACCATCAAGAAGAATGTGCTCAAGAGAAAGATGGATCTGGACGCCATGGGGGAGGAGCTGAGGATCCTGTATGTAGCCATGAGCCGGGCAAAGGAGAAGCTGGTGATGACGGCGGCGGATAAGAGTCTGGAGAAGAAGCTGGAGAAGTGGAAGAATGTCCCCCAGAGAGGGCGCGGACTTCCCTTCACGGTTCTCGCCTCCGCCGGGTCCTGTCTGGACTGGATTTTGATGAGTCTGAGCGCCGGCGGGGATGCCATCCAGGTGCGGCAGATCCCGGCGGGGGAACTGCTGGGTCAGGAGATGGCAAAGCAGGTGATCCGGGCCGCCTCAAAGGAGGAACTGCTCCGCTTTGACGCGGAGAAGGTGTACGATCCCGATTATGGGGAGGAGATTCAGAGACGATTTTCCTTCCGATATCCGCACCAGGCGGATGTGGGGCTGCACGCGAAGATCGCCATCGCCGACTTAAAGCAGCAGGGGCAGCTCACAGATGAGGCGGAGAGCCAGTTTATCCCCACGCGCCCGTCATTCCTCAGCCGGGACGGGGAGGAGCGGAGAGGCGCCTTCCGGGGAACCGCCTACCACAGGACGCTGGAACTGCTGGATTTTGAAAAGGCAGATTCCCTGACAGCGGTGAAGGAGGAGCTGAGGCGGCTGGTGGAGAACCAGCGGCTGCCGGAAGAGTACAGACGGCTGGTTCGCTCCGGCGTGCTGTGGGAGTTTTTCTGCTCTGAGCTTGGCCGGAGGATGCGCCGGGCAGCGGCGGAGGGAAGACTCCACAAGGAGCAGCAGTTTGTCATCGGCGTCCCAGCGAGGGAGCTTGAGCTGGTGGATTCGCCGGAGCTGGTGCTGATCCAGGGAATTGTGGATGCGTACATTGAGGAGGAGGACGGTCTGATCCTCATCGATTATAAGACAGACTATCTGGAAGCGGGACAGGAGCAGCTTCTGCGGGACAGATACGGGGTTCAGCTGCGGTGCTACGAGAGAGCTCTGAGTCAGATGACGGGAAAGCGAGTGAAGGAGAAGCTGATCTATTCCATGACGCTGCAGAAAGCGATTGAACTGTAGAAAAAGAAAAGAGGGAAATGCCATGAGAGAGTCAATTCACAAATTTTTCCAGGTGGGAACGATCCAGTGGATGTCCTACCCGGACCGGGATGTGGCGGAAGGCGTGCGGGCGATTGCCAGGGATGATTTCTTTGACGCCATCGAGATCAGCCAGATTGCGGACGACGGCAAGAGGGAGGAGGTAAAGAGGCTTCTGGAGCAGTCTCACCTGCGGGTCTGCTACGGCGCCCAGCCGAGGCTGCTGGGGACAGGACTGAACCCCAACGATACGGATGAGGAAGGGCGCAGGCGGGCGGAGGCCACCCTCCTGGAGGCCATCGACGAGGCGGAGTATCTGGGAGCTGGAGGCATCGCCTTCTTGGCGGGAAAATGGTCGGAGGAGACAAAGGAGCTGGCCTACGCGCAGCTGCTGAAGACCACGGGCAATCTGTGTGAATATGCGGCTTCCAAGGGGATGATGGTGGAGCTGGAGGTGTTCGATTATGACATGGACAAGGCGGCTCTCATCGGGCCGGCTCCCTACGCAGCCCGGTTTGCCGCCGATATGCGCATGAAGCACAGCAACTTCGGCCTCCTAGTGGACCTCTCCCATTTCCCCACCACCTATGAGACATCCAAGTTCGTGATACAGACCCTGCGCCCCTACATCACCCATCTTCACTTTGGAAATGCGGTGGTGAAAAAGGGCTGCGAGGCGTACGGGGATCAGCATCCGAGGCTGGGATTCCCAAACAGCGCCAACGATGTGGAGGAGCTGAGAGACTTCCTGCAGGTGCTGAAAAATGAGGGCTTTTTCTGCCCGGAGAGTCCCTATGTGCTGTCTATGGAGGTGAAGCCCTGGAAGGGCGAGGATGCGGACATTGTGATGGCCTCCACGAAGAGAGCCCTCAACCGAGCGTGGGCGATGGTGGAGGAATAAATGCCGCTGAGAGAGGAGAACATGAAGATGAAGATAGTTGTGCTGGATGGATATACGGAGAATCCCGGCGATTTGAGCTGGGACGGCCTGACAAGCTGCGGGGAGCTGACGGTGTACGACCGCACGCCGGCAGAGCTGACAGCTGAGCGGATCGGGGACGCGGAGGCAGTCTACACCAACAAGACGCCGATCACGGAGGAGATCCTGGATCGGTGCCCGGGGATTCGCTTCATAGGAACCCTGGCCACGGGTTACAATGTGGTGGACGTGAAGGCGGCGGCGGAGCGGGGGATCCCGGTCTGCAACATTCCCGGATACGGGACGGCCGCGGTGGCCCAGTTTACCATGGGATTGCTGCTGGAGCTCTGCCACCACATCGGGGCTCACTCTGAGAGCGTGAAGGCCGGGGAGTGGAGCGCCTGCCCGGACTTCTGCTACTGGAAATTTCCCCAGATGGAGCTGGCGGGAAAGACTATGGGCATCATCGGCTACGGGAGCATTGGTCGGGAGGTGGGGCGTCTGGCTCACGCCTTTGGCATGAGAGTGCTGGCGAACGCCAGAACCAGGAGACCGGAGCTAGAGACGGACTGGTGCAGCTATGCGGAGCTGGATGAGCTCTTCGCCCAGTCCGATGTGATCAGCCTCCACTGTCCCCTGTTTCCGGAGACGGAAGGGCTGATCAACCGGGACAGCATCGCCAAGATGAAGGACGGCGTGCTGATTCTCAACACGGCCAGGGGGCCGCTGATCGTGGAAAAAGATCTGCGGGAGGCGCTGGACGCGGGGAAGGTGGGAGGAGCCGCCCTGGATGTGGTTTCAAAGGAGCCCATTGAACCGGAGAATCCTCTGCTGGGGGCGGAAAATATTATTTTTACCCCGCACATCGCCTGGGCGCCCAGGGAGAGCCGCCAGAGGCTGATGGACATCGCGGTGGAGAATTTGCGGGCATTCATGCGGGGAACGCCGGTGAACGTGGTCAATTCCCCTGTGTCTGCTCACAGTGACAGGAGATAACGAGAAATATGGCAAAGCAGTACATTAAAATACGAGGTGCCAACGAGCATAATCTGAAGAATATTTCCGTGGATATCCCGAGAAATGAGCTGGTGGTTCTCACCGGACTTTCCGGGTCCGGAAAATCTTCCCTGGCCTTTGACACCATTTACGCGGAGGGACAGCGCAGGTATATGGAATCCCTTTCCTCCTATGCCCGCCAGTTTTTGGGACAGATGGAGAAGCCGGATGTGGAGAGCATTGAGGGACTGTCCCCCGCCATTTCCATTGACCAGAAGTCCACGAACCGCAACCCCAGATCCACGGTGGGAACCGTCACGGAGATCTACGATTATATGCGTCTTCTCTACGCCAGGATCGGCATTCCCCACTGCCCGAAGTGCGGGAGAGAGATCCGGCGCCAGACGGTGGATCAGATGGTGGACCAGATTCTGGCGCTCCCGGAGCGCAGCAGGATACAGATCCTGGCCCCGGTGGTGCGGGGAAGAAAGGGAGAACATGTGAAGGTTCTGGAGCACGCCAGAAAGAGCGGTTTTGTGCGCGTGCGAATTGACGGCAGCCTGTACGAGCTGTCGGAGGAGATTCATCTGGATAAAAATATCAAGCACAGCATAGAGATCGTTGTGGACCGGCTGATCGTGCGGGATGGCATCCAGAAGAGGCTCACAGATTCCATCGAGACGGCCCTGGGACTGTCCGGCGGGCTGATGATGGTGGACCAGATGGACGGAACCATCGTGAACTTCAGCCAGAATTTCGCCTGTCCTGACTGCGGCATCAGCATCGACGAGGTGGAGCCCAGGAGCTTTTCCTTCAACAACCCCTTCGGGGCCTGCCCGGACTGCTTTGGCCTCGGCTACAAGATGGAGTTCGACGAGGACCTGCTGATTCCGGACAAATCTCTGTCCATCAATCAGGGGGCGATTGCAGCTCTGGGATGGCAGTCCTGCACGGAGAAGGGCAGCTTTACCCGGGCGATTCTGGATGCCCTGTGCCTGGAGTACCATTTTGACCTGGACACCCCTTTTCAGGACTATCCCAAGGAGATTCACGATGTCCTCATCCACGGGACCGGAGGAAGGGAAGTAAAGGTTCACTACAAGGGACAGAGGGGACAGGGAATCTACGACGTGGCCTTCGAAGGTCTGATTCAAAATATGAACCGCCGCTATCGGGAGACCTTCTCCGACAGCATGAAGGCGGAATACGAGACCTTTATGCGGATCACCCCCTGCCAGACCTGCGGCGGCAAGCGTCTGAAGAAGGAGTCTCTGGCGGTGACGGTGGGGGACAAGAACATCTATGACGCCACCAATATGTCCATCGTCAAGTTTCGGGAATTTATCGACGGTCTGCAGCTGACGCCCATGCAGCAGTCCATCGGCGAGCAGATTTTAAAGGAGATCCGGGCCAGAATCAGCTTCCTCATCGATGTGGGTCTGGACTATCTGTCGCTGACCAGGGCGACGGGCACCCTGTCCGGCGGTGAGGCCCAGAGAATCCGCCTGGCCACCCAGATTGGGTCCGGCCTGGTGGGAGTGGCATACATCCTGGATGAGCCCAGCATCGGACTCCATCAGAGGGACAATGACAAGCTGTTGAAGACTCTTCTCCACCTGCGGGATCTGGGAAACAGCGTGCTGGTGGTGGAGCACGATGAGGACACCATGCTGGCGGCGGACTGCATCGTGGATATCGGCCCGGGAGCGGGAGAGCACGGTGGCCAGGTGGTGGCGGTGGGCACAGCCAAACAGATCATGAAGTGCAGGGAATCCATCACCGGCGCCTATTTGAGCGGGCGCATCAAGATTCCGGTGCCGAGGGAGAGGCGCACCCCCACGGGGTGGCTGACGGTGCGGGGCGCCAGGGAGAACAACCTGAAAGACATCGACGTCTCCTTCCCCCTCGGGGTGATGACCTGCGTGACAGGAGTCTCCGGCTCGGGGAAATCGTCCCTGGTCAATGAGATTCTATATAAATCCCTGGCGAAAAAACTGAACCGGACCAGGACGATTCCCGGCAAACACAGCGAAATCGAGGGAGCGGAGCAGCTGGACAAGATCATTGCCATCGATCAGTCTCCCATCGGACGGACGCCCAGATCCAACCCGGCCACCTATACCGGCGTATTCGACATGATCCGGGATCTCTTTGCGGCAACCACCGACGCCAAGGAGAGAGGATATAAGAAGGGCCGGTTTAGCTTCAACGTGAAGGGCGGCCGGTGCGAGGCCTGCAGCGGAGACGGCATTATCAAGATTGAGATGCACTTTCTGCCGGATGTGTACGTCCCTTGCGAGGTGTGCGGCGGGAAGCGGTACAACCGGGAGACGCTGGAAGTAAAGTATAAGGGCAAGAATATCTATGACGTCCTGAACATGACCGTGGAGGAGGCGCTGAAATTTTTTGAGAATGTCCCCTCGATCCACAGAAAGATTTCCACCCTCAACGATGTGGGCCTTTCCTACATCAAGCTGGGGCAGCCCTCCACGGAGCTGTCCGGTGGCGAGGCACAGAGGATCAAACTGGCTACGGAGCTGAGCAAGAGGGGCACCGGAAGGACCATCTACGTGCTGGATGAGCCCACAACGGGACTCCACTTTGCCGACGTGCACAAGCTGGTGGACATCCTGCGCAAGCTCTCCGACGGGGGAAACACGGTGATTGTGATCGAGCACAACCTGGACGTGATCAAGACGGCGGACTATATCATAGATATGGGCCCGGAAGGAGGAGACAAGGGCGGAACGGTGATCGCGCAGGGAACGCCGGAGGAGATCGCGTCCTGTCCCCAGTCCTACACGGGACAGTATGTAAAGAGATATTTGGAGGGTTAATCGATGCTGATAATCAAAGGAGCGGATGTCTACGCGCCAGAACACCTGGGAGTCAGGGATGTCCTGGTCTGCGGAGGATCCATAGAGATGGTGGATGAGAACATCCCTGTATACTATAAAGAATGTCAGGTGATCGATGGGAGCGGAATGATCCTGACTCCCGGCTTTGTCGATCAGCACGTTCACCTCACCGGAGGAGGAGGAGAGGGCAGTTTTCACACCCGTGCCCCGGAAGCCAGGCTGTCCGAACTCATAGCCGGCGGAGTCACCACGGTGGTAGGCCTGTTGGGGACGGACGGGATCACCCGCAGTGTGGAAAATCTCCTGGCAAAGGTGAAGGCTCTGAGAGAGGAGGGAATCACCGCCTACTGCCTGACCGGTTCCTACGGCTGGCCTAGCGTGACGGTCACCGGGGATCTGAGGAAGGATATTGTGTTTGTCGAAGAGATTTTGGGGCTGAAGCTGGCCGTCTCTGATCACCGCGCCCCCAATATCTCTGTGGAGGATCTGATCCGCGCTGCCAGCGATGTGCGGGTGGCTGGAATGCTCAGCGGAAAAGCGGGGATCCTCACCCTTCACATGGGGGACGATCCCCGAGGGCTGGAGCCGGTGTTCCAGGCACTGGATCGGACGTCCATTCCCATAAAGACATTCCGGCCCACCCACATAGCCCGCAATTGGGATCTCTGTGAGCAGGCGATGAAATTCGCCCAGATGGGGGGATACATTGACATTACCTGTGATTTCGGGCCATACAGAAAGGTGACGGAGGCGCTCCGCCGCGCCAGGAAGGCCAAGGTGGATATCCGCCGCATCACCATCAGCTCGGACGGCCAGGGCAGCTGGTCTGACTATGATGAGGAGGGAAATCTGGTGCGCATCGGCGTCTCCAGCGTCTCCGCGATGCATCGCCAATTCCGCGGCTTGGTGCTGGAGGATGGAGAGGAGCTGGAGACAGCGCTCTCCCTGGCAACTCTGAACCCGGCCAGAGCTCTGGAGCTTCCACGCAAGGGGAGAATCCAGGCCGGCGCGGACGGGGATATTCTGCTGATGCGCCGGGAGGATTTATCCCTGGATACGGTTCTCTCCATGGGACGGGTCATGATGAAACATGGGGAAATTCAAGTGCGCGGCACGTATGAATGAGGAAATTCCAGACAAATGCCTTGACAAATTCCAGGCAAAAGTTTTTCGGAAAAAACTTGTCAATTGGGCTCGTCTATCTTATAATGAGTAAACATGCAAAGAGAGAAGGAGGATTCTGATGAACCGTGAGATGATTATTGTGCTGGACTTTGGCGGACAGTACAACCAGTTGATTGCGAGAAGGGTCAGAGAGTGCGACGTCTATTGTGAAGTGCATCCCTGCACCATGGATTTAGACAAGATTAAGGAGATGGCGCCGAAGGGCATCATTTTTACGGGAGGCCCCAACAGTGTGTACAAGGAGGATTCTCCCACCTGTCCGAAGGAAATCTATGACCTGGGTATCCCGATTCTGGGCATCTGCTACGGTTCTCAGCTGATGGCACATCAGCTGGGGGGCAGGGTGGAGACTGCCCCTGTCAGCGAGTACGGCAAGACGGAGGTGGAGGTGGACAACAGCTCCCTCCTGTTCGGAGATGTGTCCCCCAAGACGATCTGCTGGATGAGCCATACAGATTATATTGCAGAGGCGCCGGAGGGCTTCCGTGTGACGGCCCACACGCCGGTCTGCCCGGTGGCTGCCATGGAGCGCCCGGATAAGAACTGGTATGCAGTTCAGTTCCATCCCGAGGTTATGCACACCCAGGAGGGAAAAAAGATGCTCTCCAATTTCGTCTACCAGGTCTGCGGCTGCTCCGGGGACTGGAAGATGGACTCCTTCGTGGAGACGACCATCCGTGAGATTCGCGAGAAGGTGGGAACTGGAAGAGTTCTCTGCGCCCTGTCCGGCGGTGTGGATTCCTCCGTCGCCGCTGTGATGATGTCCAAGGCGGTGGGCAAGCAGCTGACCTGCGTGTTTGTGGATCACGGCCTTCTGAGAAAGAATGAGGGAGACGAGGTGGAAGCCGTCTTCGGTCCCAACGGCCCCTACGATCTGAATTTTGTGCGCGTAAATGCCCAGGAGCGTTTTTACGGAAAGCTGGCTGGAGTTACCGATCCCGAGCAGAAGCGCAAGATCATCGGTGAAGAGTTTATCCGCGTGTTCGAGGAGGAGGCAAAGAAGATCGGCGCGGTGGATTTCCTGGTACAGGGCACCATCTACCCGGATGTGATCGAGTCCGGTCTGGGCAAATCCGCTGTCATCAAGTCCCACCACAATGTGGGCGGCCTGCCGGAGCATGTGGATTTCAAGGAGATCATTGAACCCCTCCGCCTGCTCTTCAAGGACGAGGTGCGCCGCGCCGGCTTGGAGCTGGGGATCCCGGAGTATCTGGTCTACCGTCAGCCCTTCCCCGGCCCGGGTCTGGGTGTCCGTATCATCGGCGAGGTGACGGCGGAGAAGGTGCACATTGTCCAGGAGGCAGATGCCATCTACCGCGAGGAGATCGCCAAGGCCGGCATCGCCAAGGACCTGGGACAGTACTTCGCTGCCCTGACCAACATGCGCTCCGTAGGCTGCATGGGTGACGGCAGGACCTACGACTACGCCATCGCCCTGCGGGCGGTGCTGACTTCCGATTTCATGACCGCGGAATCAGCGGAACTTCCCTGGGAAGTGCTGGGGCGCGTCACCAGCCGCATCGTCAACGAGGTGAAGGGCGTAAACCGCGTGCTGTACGACTGCACGGGGAAACCGCCGGCGACGATTGAGTTTGAGTGATGAAATGAGTCTGGAGAATCCTGCATTTATGCGGGGTGCAAGCATATTTGTTTAGTGACTGGCAACAAATTGGCAACATTTCAGGTATCACTCACTGAGTAAAAGAATACTTCAATAACATAAAAACCTTACTGATTTTCAGAAATGAGGCTGAAAGTCGGTAAGGTTTTTTCTTTAACTTAAAGTTATGCT
>DXEU01000131.1 GCA_019114845.1 Candidatus Lachnoclostridium stercoripullorum
TGGCTGCCAAATAACGAGTATACCTAACCTTTTTCTCTTCTTAGCGGATTTAATGTTAGCCAATCTGTACACCTCCACACATTCACTTCATATTTTTCATCTTCGGTTTGCATCGAAACCTGGACACGGACAGTTCAATGTAAACATACTATTGTATTTTATCGAATCTGTTCGCCTCTGTCAATACATATTTCCGCTTTTTTTGAGGAAAATATAGGCCACAGAGAAAGTTTTTTTTGTGGAAATTTCGCGTGGGAAAGGCGGGAGAGCGGATGAGAGGGAGACGAGGGAAAGGGAGCGAAGGTTTCAAGGTGCGCACGGACCTGGCCTTGGAGAGCCGGGAGGCTGCACAGCGGGGGAGGCGGCCGGACGACGGAGTGGCCGTGCGGGAGTGGAGGGAGCCGGGAGGCTGCGCCATGACGGAGGTCCGGGTGAAGAGCGAGAGGGGGGCGAGGATCATGGGAAAGCCGGTGGGCACCTACCTGACCATGGATTTGGGGCGGGAGAGCGGCGGGGACGAGGGGGAACTTTTGAGGGCGGCAGAGCAGCTGGGGCAGCAGATTGCCGGGCTGGCCGCCAGGGTGCTGGGGCGGGAGGAGAGCGGATTTGACGGCGTCCATGTGCTGGCGGTGGGCCTGGGAAATCTCTATGTCACGCCGGACTCCCTGGGTCCGAAGGTGCTGGGGAGCCTGCGGATCTCCAGAAATGTGGCGGACGGAGAAGGCGGCCCTATTGTCAGCGGGATCGTGCCGGGGGTCATGGCCCAGACCGGGATGGAGACGGCGGAAATCCTGAGGGGGATCATCCGGGAGACAAAGCCGGACCTGGTCGTGGCGGTGGACGCCCTGGCGGCCAGAAGCGTGCGCCGCCTGGGCACCACCATTCAGCTTACGGACACCGGCATCCACCCCGGGTCCGGCGTGGGGAACCATCGCCACGGGCTGACGAAAAAGAGCCTGGGGATCCCGGTGATCGCCTTGGGCGTGCCCACGGTGGTGGGGGCGGCGGCCATCGCCCAGGATACCGTGGGGGCGGTGGCCGCCGCCCTGGAGAGGGGCAGGAAGACCAGGGGAGTGGGCGCCTGGCTGGAGCAGATGGGGGAGGAGGAGCAGTATCAGCTGATCCGGGAGGTGCTGGAGCCGGAGCTGGGCCAGCTCTACGTGACGCCCCCGGATATCGATGAGACGGTGAAGCGCCTGAGTTTTATCATCTCGGAAGGAATCCACAGGGCCTTTTACGGCATAGGATGATATCAGGTGCAGAGCAGAGGGGGTGAGCGGTGTGGAGACGGGACGGAGAATCCGGAGAGCCGTGCTCTTCCTCTGCCTGGCCGCCGTGGCCGTGGGGGGACTCCGCATCGGATTTGCGGCCTTTTCAGGGAGAGAGGGGGCAGAGGAGGAGGCCCTTCAGACGGCCTTCGCCCTTCTGTGGAGAGGCCAGTATCCCCGGGCGGGAAACCCGGACGGCAGCCGAATCCTGGAGATGGCATTTTCCCTCTCCCCCCTCTGCCGGTTGGGGATGGAGACTTTGGAGGAGAGGAGCCGGGAGGAGTCGCAGGATCCGGCATTTGCTGCCTATCTGGAGAACCGGGATTTCCTGGCGGCATATGGGAGGGCGGCTCCCGCCCGGGAGGAGTCAGGGGAGGCTGAGATGGATCCGGCGGCAGGGGGAGATCCCGGGACAGTGACGGACCCGGCGGCAGGGATGGACCCGGCGGCGGCTCTCACCGGCCTGGCGGGGGACGGTGCCGGTGCCGTTCGAGAGAGAGAGCCTGTCTACTCCATGGAGCAGCTGGCGGACTATGATTTTCTCATGAAGACCTTTTACAGCGTCCACCCGTCCACCACCGCGGGCAGGGAGGAGATGGACGCCGGGGAGCTTCTCTCCCAGGATCTGAGCCTTGAAAAGGAGGAGGAGGGCCCCCAGATTCTCATCTACCACAGCCACTCCCAGGAGACCTACGCGGACTGCGGCCCTGACCGCCCGGAGGCGACGGTGGTGGGGGTCGGAGCGTACCTGGCGGAGCTCCTGCGGGGAAAGGGATACCAGGTGATCCACGACACCTCCGTCTATGACCTTAGGGACGGGAAGCTGGACCGGAGCCAGGCCTATACATATGCCCTGGAGGGGATCACCGCCATTCTGCAGGAACATCCATCCATAGAGGTGGTGCTGGACCTGCACAGGGACGGGGTAGCGGAGGACCAGCGCCTGGTGGCGGAGGTGGGGGGAAAGCCCACGGCGAAGATCATGTTTTTCAACGGCATGAGCCAGACCCCCGACGGGCCCATCGAGTACCTGCCCAACCCCTACCGGGAGCAGAATCTGGCCTTCAGCCTCCAGATGCAGATGAAGGCGGAGACCTATTTTCCCGGATGGGCCAGAAAAATATATTTAAAGGGCCTGCGCTACAACCTCCACGTGCGGCCCCGCTCCTCCCTGGTGGAGGTGGGGGCTCAGACCAACACCTTCGAGGAGGCGAAAAACGCCATGGAGCCCCTGGCAGAAGTTTTGGATATGGTGTTGCAAGGAAAGTGAAAAAATGGTATGTTATTGTATAGCGCAAAGCGCCTGAAAGCCTGATGAAATCAGGCCCGGCGGCTTTGCAGACAGGAAATTACCCTATGAAAGAGGAAGACAGTTTATGGCAATTGACCAAAGCAAAATCAGAAACTTTTGTATCATCGCCCACATAGATCACGGCAAGTCCACCCTGGCGGACCGCATCATCGAGCGGACCGGCCTGTTAACCAGCCGGGAGATGCAGTCCCAGGTGCTGGACAACATGGATCTGGAGCGGGAGAGGGGCATCACCATCAAATCCCAGGCGGTGCGCACCGTGTACAAGGCCAAGGACGGGGAGGAGTATATCTTCAACCTCATCGACACTCCCGGCCATGTGGACTTCAACTACGAGGTGTCCAGAAGCCTGGCGGCCTGCGACGGGGCGGTGCTGGTGGTGGACGCCGCCCAGGGCATCGAGGCCCAGACCCTGGCCAACGTGTACCTGGCCCTGGACCACGACCTGGAGGTGATCCCGGTGATCAACAAGATCGACCTTCCCAGCGCCGACCCGGACCACGTGGCGGCGGAGATCGAGGACGTGATCGGGCTGGAGGCCCACGACGCCCCCAGGATTTCCGCCAAGACCGGCCAGAATGTGGACGACGTTCTGGAGGCCATTGTGAACAAGATCCCGGCCCCCTCGGGGGATCCGGACGCCCCCCTGCAGGCTCTGATCTTCGACTCCCTGTACGACTCCTACCGGGGCGTCATCGTGTTCTGCCGCGTCAAGAACGGCACGGTGAAGAAGGGAACCCCCATCCGGATGATGGCCACCGGCGCCTCCTTCGACGTGGTGGAGGTGGGATACTTCGGGGCAGGGCAGTTCATCCCCTGCGATGAGCTGGCCGCCGGCATGGTGGGCTACATCACCGCCAGCATCAAGAATGTGCGGGACACCCGGGTGGGCGACACGGTCACCAGCCGGGACAACCCCTGTGCGGAGCCCCTGCCGGGCTATAAGAAGGTGACGCCCATGGTCTACTGCGGCATGTACCCAGCGGACAGCGCCAAGTACCCGGATCTGCGGGATGCTCTGGAGAAGCTCCAGCTAAACGACGCGGCCCTGTTCTTTGAGCCGGAGACATCCCTGGCCCTGGGCTTCGGCTTCCGCTGCGGCTTTCTGGGCCTGCTCCACTTGGATATCATCGAGGAGAGGCTGGAGAGGGAGTACAACCTGGATCTGGTGACCACAGCCCCCGGCGTTATCTACCGGGTGCACAAGACCAACGGGGAGATGATCGAGCTGACCAACCCCTCCAACCTGCCGGATCCCTCGGAGATCGAGTACATGGAGGAGCCCATCGTCAGCGCGGAGATCATGGTCACCTCCGAGTACGTGGGCGCCATCATGCAGCTGTGCCAGGAGCGCCGGGGCAACTACCTGGGCATGGAGTACATCGAGGGGACGAGAGCCCTGTTAAAATACGAGCTCCCCTTGAACGAGATCATCTACGACTTCTTCGACGCCTTGAAGTCCCGCTCCAGAGGCTACGCCTCCTTCGACTATGAGCTGAAGGGCTATGAGCGGTCGGAGCTGGTGAAGCTGGACATCCTGGTGAACAGGGAGGAAGTGGACGCCCTGTCCTTCATCGTCTTTGCGGGCTCCGCCTACGAGAGAGGCCGCAAGATGTGCGAGAAGCTGAAGGAGGAGATCCCCAGACATTTGTTTGAGATCCCCATCCAGGCGGCGGTGGGCGGCAAGATCATCGCCAGGGAGACGGTGAAGGCTATGCGCAAGGACGTGCTGGCCAAGTGCTACGGCGGCGATATTTCACGTAAGAGGAAACTGTTGGAGAAACAGAAGGAAGGAAAGAAGCGCATGCGCCAGATCGGAAATGTGGAGATTCCTCAGAAGGCGTTTATGAGCGTATTGAAATTGGACGATGAATGATAAAAAATCCCTGGAACTTTATATCCATATCCCCTTTTGCGAGAGGAAATGCGCCTACTGCGATTTCCTCTCCATGCCGGCCACCGCGGCGGTGCAGCTCCAGTATGTGGAGAAGCTCATCGACGAGCTCATCGGGGAGAGCGGCGGCGTCCGGGACTATGAGGTGTCCTCCATCTTTATCGGCGGCGGCACCCCCTCGGTGCTGCCGGGAGAATACATCCTGGGTATCCTGCAGGCCACGGCGGACTATTTTGATGTGAAGAAGGATGCGGAGATCACCCTGGAGGCGAACCCGGGCACTCTGGACGAGCACAAGCTCCAGTGCTACCGGGAAGGCGGGGTGAACCGCATCAGCCTGGGGCTTCAGTCGGCGGACGACTGGGAGCTGCACATCCTGGGCCGGATCCATACATACGATGATTTCCTGCGGTCCTACGAGCAGGTGCGCTTGGCGGGATTTTCCAATGTGAACGTGGACCTGATGTCGGCCCTGCCGGGGCAGACCCTGGAGTCCTGGGAGAAGACCTTGAAGAAGGTGATGATGCTGAGGCCGGAGCACATTTCCGCCTACAGCCTGATGATCGAGGAGGGAACCCCCTTCTACGTGAAGTACGGGGAGGGGAAGAAGGCATTTCCGCCTCTGCCGGACGAGGACACAGAGCGGGAGATGTACCATGTGACCAGAACCATGATGGAGGCCGCCGGCTACCGCCGCTACGAGATCTCCAACTACAGCCGGCCGGGATTTGAGTGCCGGCACAATCTGGGCTACTGGACCGGCGTGGACTACCTGGGGCTGGGGCTGGGGGCATCCTCCTTTGTCAGCGGGTATCGCTTCAAGAAGGAGGAAAACCTGCGGGCCTACCTGGAGCAGGCTTCAAGCCCTGATTTCCCCTCCTGCCTGTACCGGGACATCCACCGGCTCACGGACAGGGAGCGGATGGAGGAATTCATGTTCCTGGGGCTGAGGCTGACGGAGGGAGTGTCCGGTGCGGAGTTTCTGCGGCGCTTCGGGCAGAATATGTGGAATGTATACGGGCCGGTGATGGAGGATATGGAGGCCAAGGGACTTTTGAAGGTGGAGCACCCCAGGGTGTTCCTCACAGAGAGAGGGATGGATCTGAGCAACTATGTGATGAGCCGTTTCCTTCTGGATTAGATATTTTTCTCAAAAAAGAGGGCGTCCCGGAAGTCGCGTGAAGTGACTTCCAGGGCGCCTTTTTGCGGGGACTGCGGCGCGGTCAGGCGCGCTGCAGCCGCCCCCATTTTTTAAACAGATGCCGGAGCATGAACACGGCCACGGTGGCCAGCACCACCTCGGCGGTAAACTGGGCGTAGGTCAGGCCGTAGAGGGGGAAGATCATGTTCAGAATGCACAGCGCCGGGATCTCCAGCAGGATCTTTCTCAGGATGGCAAAGCAGAAGGATGCCTGCCCCAAGCCCACAGACTGGAACACGCCCACAGCCAGAAAATCGATGCAGAGGAAGGGCAGAGCCAGGCAGAAACCGTGGAGGAACCTTCCGCCGTAGGCGATGATCTCGTCATTCTTCATGAACAGCCCGATGAGGGAGTCCGCAGACAAGGTGTAGAAGACGGACACGCACAGCATGAAGGCGAGAATGACCTTGCCGGCGAAGAGCACCGTCTTTTTCATTCGCTTGATGTTGCCGGAGGCGTAGTTGTAGCTGATGAGGGGCATGACTCCCTGGGACAGGCCCTGGGAGACGTAGTTGGGGATGGTGTTTAGCTTCTGGGCGATTCCCATGGCCGCCACGGCGGTGGGGCCGTAGCCGGCGGTGAAATTGTTCAGAATGGTCATGCCCGTCACGTTGAGAAGATTCTGGATGGAGGCGGGGACGCCGACGCCGCACACACCCTTGACGATGCTCTTCTTTAGGCAGAACTGCCGGGGGGTGACGCAGACGTACGTATTTCCCCTGCGCACAAACAGCAGCACGAAGAAATACAGGCAGGCCACGCAGTTGGAGATGCAGGTGGCAAATCCGGCCCCGGTGGCCCCCATGTTGAAGCCCCAGGGAAGAATGAAGATGGGATCCAGAATCATGTTCAGGATACAGCCGCTCATGGTGCCCACGCTGGCGTGGAGGGTGCTGCCCTCAGAGCGGAACAGGTAGGCCATCACCACGTTCAGGATGGCGGGGGTGGCCCCCAGGTTGACGGTCCAGAACATGTACCCGGCGGTGGATTCGGCAGTCTCCGGCGTGGCCCCCAGCAGGGTCAGCAGGGGAGAGAGGAATACGGTGCACAGCAGGGAAAATAAGAGGCCGGCGGCCACAGAACAGTAGAAGCCGAAGGCAGAGCTCTTGGCCACAGTGTCGTAGTCTTTTCGCCCCAGGGCGCGGCTCATCATGCTGGAGGTGCCCACGCCGAACAGGTTGTTGACGGCGTTGAAGGCCAGAAGGACCGGGGCCGCCAGGGTGACGGCGGAGTTCTCGATGGGATCGCCCAGCATGCCCACAAAGTAGGTGTCCGCCAGGTTGTAGAGCACCATGACCAGGGAGCTGAGGATGGTGGGAACCGCCAGTCTGGCCACGGTGGAGGGGATGGGCGCTTCCTCAAAGAGATAGGTTTTGTCTTGATTTTGCATTTGTATCGTCTCCTGTTATAAAGTCGTTAAATTTTATTATAACTCGAAACGGGCAGCTTGTACATAGGGAAGGGAGAGGGAAAGGCGCTGCAGAGGGGAAAAAAGAATCAGCCAGGGCAGGCGGCGGGAAACTCCCGCCGCCCGCCCTGGCTCCTGCCGCCCTACTGGAGGAGAAGGACCTCCATGGTGCGGGTGCCGTACTGGCGGGTCTCAGCGTGGGTGTCGAAGAAGATGTCGATGTGGTTGCCCTTGACGCCGCCGCCCCGGTCCTCGGCGGTGTACACGACGCCGCCCACCAGCACCCGGCTGCCGTAGGGGATCACCCGGGGATCCACTGCGATGGTGTGGCGTGCGGTGGCAACCGCTCCGGTGGAGGTGCTGCGCCCCCAGCCCTCAGAGCAGGTGTAGCAGGGGCAGTAGGCGGTGGTGGTGAAGGCGCCCAGGGAGCGAACCCCCGAGGCGGAGATGGTCTTCACGGAGGCGCCGGACTTATCCAGCACCAGCGTGTTGGGAAGGCGGTCGCCGTTTCCGCTGGCTTCCGCCAGATAGACGCCGTCCGGCAGGGCGGAGAGGGCGGCATTTGCGGAAAATCCGTAATTGCCGGTGCCGATGCCGGCGTCTGCCAGGTGACTGAAGGACTCGCAGGCGTTCACGGTCAGGGAGCGCACCACTGCGGAGTCCGCCGCGTTCTTGATGGTGAGGGTCACGGAGACCTCCTTCTGGGGATCTTCCGGATCCCAGGCCCAGCCGGAGATGGTGTCCCCGGACACGCCGTCCAGGTGCCCGGTGCAGGCTGCGTGGGCGGTGAGAGCTCCCGTGAGGAGCATGAACAGGGAAGTTAAAATAATTGTTAAAGTAATTTTATTTTTCATAAGATATACCTCGCTATTTTTTAAATTATGTAACACATTTGTAATAAATAGCCGCAAGGGTATATTTTACACAAAATTCCACGTTTGTCAAGGGTTTGGGGAAAAAAGCGGGAACGGCAGCCATAGATCTGTGGAAAATCCGCCTTGGCTGCCGTGCATGAAATCTGTGATTTTATCGAAAAGAAGGAGTGTCAGGACTCGGCCACGGCGTAAACCTCCTGGGTCTTCAGGCCGTGGTCCAGGGCTTCCTCGTGGGTGCCGTAATAGATGTCGATCCAGTTGCCCTTCACAGAGCTTCCCTTGTCCTCCACGGTGTAGATGGTGCCGTCGATCCAGAGCTTCGTGCCGATGGGGTAGCGGTCAAGGTCCGCGGAGATGGTGTGGGAGGGGGTGGGAACGGTGCCGGAGTAGGTCAGGCTGTGTCCCCCGGAACACTTCTCACAGTTGCAGTAGCCGCTGGTGGTGAATTCTCCCAGCAGCTCGCCCCGCCCTTCTGCAGAATCTGTCTCCTCCTGGCCGGAAGCGTCCTCCTCCAGGGCGATGCCGGGGCCGGCGGTGTCGTCGCTCTCCGCCGCGTAGGAGGCGAAGGAAAAGCAGGCAGCCAGGGCCGCCGCAGTTACAGTCAGGCGCAGGTATCTGTGCAGAATTCTCATAAAAAACTCCTTATAATCCTCTTATTGTTATCAGATTGTTACAAGTTTTAGAACCTTTTTCTATTATATTACAAAAATGTTAAATGTCAAGATCTTAATCCCTCTTGCCTTTTGGCCGGCGCTGGGGTATACTGAAGTCAGTGTGAAGGGAAAGGAAGGTGTCAGAATGATTATTTGTTCTCGCAGATCATGAACATAACTGAACATGGGTGGCGGCCGGGACAGAGATTCTGGGGCTGCTGCGTTTTGCGGGAAAAAGATCATTCGACAGCCAATATAGATGGATCCGGCAGACGGGATCCGACGAGAGCGGAGGAATGTGAGGTTCCGGCCGCTTTTTTTGTGCCATAGGCCGGGCGGCGGCCAGGGAACAGCACAGCTGTGAGGGCCGGCGATCGTCTGGCCGTGGGCGGCCGATGACAAGTCCCGCAGCGCAGGCCCACCGGGGCCGCCGAAAGGAGGAATGCTGCGATGTCGCTCATCGATATCTCCGGGCTCACCTTCTCCTACGAGGGGAGTTCGGATGTGGTGTTTGAAAATGTGAATCTCCAGCTGGACACCAACTGGAAGCTGGGATTGATTGGAAGGAACGGAAAGGGGAAGACCACCCTGTTAAAGCTCCTCATGGGGGAGTACGAATACCGGGGGCGGATTTCCGCCTCCGTGGAGTTTGCGTATTTCCCGTGTCAGGTGCCGGATCCGGACCTGGACACGGTGGATCTGCTGTACACGGTCCAGCCGGACTGTGAGCTGTGGCGGGTGAAGCGGGAGTTCGGCGGGCTGGGACTGGGGGAGGAGATCCTGTACCGCCCCTTCTCCACCCTCTCCTACGGGGAGCAGACCAAGGTGCTTTTGGCCCTGCTGTTTGCCGGGGAAAACGGTTTCCTGCTCATCGACGAGCCTACCAACCACCTGGACATGGAGGCCAGGGAGGCGGTGAGCCGGTACCTGAATGGAAAAAAGGGATTTATCCTGGTCTCCCACGACCGGGCGTTTCTGGACGGCTGCGTGGACCATGTGCTGGCCCTGAACCGGACGACGGTGGAACTCCAGAGGGGATGTTTCTCCACATGGCAGGAGAATCGGAGGAGGCAGGACGAATTTGAACTCCAAAAGAACCGGCGCCTGAAAAAGGAGATCGGCCGCCTGGAGGCGGCTGCGGCGGAGGCCGGGCGGAGAGCCGACGGGGCGGAGGCCGTCAAGCTGGGGAGAAAGGCCGCTGTGAACGCTACCCAGAGCATGGGCCGGGCTTACATCGGCGAAAAATCCAGAAAAATGCAGATGAGCCGGAAAAACCTGGAAAGACGCCGGGAGAGGGAGGCGGAGGAGAGAAAAGGTCTCCTGAAGGATGTGGAGACGGTGGAGGATGTGAAACTGCTCCCGCTCCCGTGGCACAGCCAGGTGCTGGTATCCGCCAGAGAGCTGACTCTGTCCTACGGGGGCCATCCGGTCTGCGGCCCCCTGACCTTCCAGATTCAGGGCGGGCAGAGCACGGCCCTGGTGGGGAGAAATGGCTGCGGGAAGAGCAGCGTGCTGAGGGCGGTGCTGAAGGCGGGCGGCGCCGGGGAAGGGGAGAAATTCCCCGACTGGACCGGCTCCCTGGATGTGGGGCGCGGGATGACCATCTCCTACGTGCCCCAGAACGCGGGATTTTTGCGGGGATCCCTGGAGGAGTTCGCCGCGGAGCGGGGGATCGAGGAACATCTTCTGAAGGCGCTGCTGCGAAAGCTGGATTTTTCCAGGGAGCAGTTTGAAAAGGACATGGGGGATTACAGCGCAGGACAGAAAAAGAAGGTGCTCCTGGCGGGGAGCCTGTGCACGCCGGCCCACCTCTACGTCTGGGATGAACCCCTCAACTACATCGACGTATTTTCCAGGATCCAGCTGGAAAACCTGATCACAAACTGCCGCCCCACCCTTCTCCTGGTGGAGCACGACCGGGCATTCCTGGAGCGGATCGGCGCCGTGCAGGTGGCCGTGGCGGCGGCGAGGTGATGGGGGCGGGAAATTTGTCCCGAAAAGGGGAAAAATGGTTCCAAAAGTGAGAAAATTGTGCTATAATAATAAAAGTTAATTCGGTGAAACGGGATCCGCCGGAAACCGGAGGGGAGAGGAATCAGGTACGGAATTCCCTGATGCACTACACTCATCACCCCTCTCCCGGATGGTTTCAGACAGGAGCTGTTTTCATATTTCTTTACAACCTAATGGCAATTAGAATTGTAGCGGAAAAGGGCTTT
>DXEU01000016.1 GCA_019114845.1 Candidatus Lachnoclostridium stercoripullorum
AGGGTCACCAGCACGGTGAAAATGATCTCCGGCACAATGATCTCCTTAAAATAGTAGAGGAAATCCAGGCGGTTGCGGATCAGGAAGCGGAAAATGTAAATGTAAAGGTTGTAGGCCAGATCGTTGAATACACTCAAAAGCAGGGGCAGAGGAATGTAATCCTCGTAGTAGTATCGGGTGAAGATCCCGTTCACATACCCCATGCAGACGTAGAACAGCGTGTAGAACCCGAAGGGCCCGCTGTAGAATAAATCTAAGAGAATCCCGCAGAGAAAGCCGCAGAGCATCCCTGCATCCCTGCCGCAGATGAAGCCGAAGGAGAAGGTCAGGATCAGCAGCAGATTGGGGGATGCGGACAGGAATGGAATCTGGGGAAAGACGCAGTTCTGGACGGTGAAGGCCGCGATGGCCAGGGCCAGGTTGATGAGAAAGCGCTTCATCCCGCCACCTCCCCGGTCTCCTCCGGGCTGCTCTGGGCCGCCTCGGAGGTCTCCTCCTCGCCGTCAGCTGCGGTCTCCCCGCCATCCGTCTGGGATTCGCCGTCCGGCTGGGAGGATTCCCCGTCCGCCGCAGGCGATCCGTCCGGCTGAGTCTCTCCGCCCAGCTGGGACTCCTCTCCCCCCTCGGACATCTCGCTCTTTAAGTCGGTGATCACCAGCACCTCCTGGAGAGTGTCAAACTGGGCCACCGGCACCAGATAGCCGGACTGGGTCACCCGGCTGCTGTCCACGGAGATGTCGGCGGCGTAGCCAATGAGGAGCCCCGGCAGGAAGACAGAGCTGATGTTGGAGGTGACGATCCGGTCCCCCTCCTTCACGTCCCCGTCCTGGGGAATGTGGGTCAGGCGCAGCCGCCCCTCCCGGTACAGGGTCAGATCCCCCTCCACCACACAGTTGGTGCCGGACTGCATGGCCATGGCGTACACCTGGCTGGAGTCGTCGATGATGGAGCGCACGGTGGCGTAGTTGTCCCCCACGTCGGTGACGATGCCCACCAGGCCGCCGCCGGCGATGACGTTCATATCCTTGCGGATTCCGTCCCTGGCCCCCTTGTCAATGCGGAAAATCTGGAACCAGTCCCCGGAATCCTTGGCGATGACGCGGGCGCCCACCTTCTGGTACTGCATGTATTCCTGGTCGAGGCCGTAGAGTTCCCGCAGCCGATCCAGCTCGAACTGCTCCAGCTGGAGGCGGTTGTTCTCCTCCGTCAGGGAGGCCACCCGGCTCTTCAGCTCCTCGTTCTCCGCCAGGGCATCCTGGAGGTTGGAGTAATTGCGGATCTTCTCATAGGCCGCCGATCCCGCCCGGTTGATCCCCGACTGAATGGGGGTGAGGACATAGCCCACACCGTTGCGCAAAGGGGAGAGGAAGCCGTCGTTCACCGACGAAATTCCGATGAGCAGAATACAGAATACACTCAGACCGATTAATATATATTTGCTGCGCTTTGATTCCATCTATAATATTCCCCGTTCTTTTAAACTCAAAAATGCGTTGTCTCCGATGATAATGTGGTCCAGCAGGGCGATTCCCACCATCTCCCCCGCCAGCCGCACCCGCTTGGTGAAGGCCACATCCTCCCTGCTGGGGGATGGGTCCCCGCTGGGGTGGTTGTGGACCAGAATCAGGCTCACCGCCCGATACCGCAGTGCCTCGATGAAGATCTCTCTGGGGGTGGCCAGGGAGGCGTTGACCGTGCCCCTGGATATGAGGAGCTCCTTGATGAGCACCTGCTTGGTGTTGAAGAACATGGCCCGAAGCTCCTCCTGCTCCCGGTGGCGCATCTCCTCCATATAGTAGTTGGCGATGGCCTGGGGGCTGTGAAAGGAGAGCTCCTCCCCGGAGGCGGCCTGGCGCCAGATCCGCCGGGACAGCTCCCCGATGCACAGCAGCTGGACCGCCTTCACAGGTCCGATGCCGGGGATCTCCATGAGCTCCGGGAGGGAGCGGTGGAGAAGGCCCAAAAGCCCGTCGCCGCCGTCCATCTCCAGCACCCGCTTGGACAGGGACAGAGAACTCTCCTGCCGGGAGCCGGTGCGGATGATGACAGCCAAAAGCTCCGGATCGCTCAGGCTCTCCGGGCCGTTTCTCAGACATTTTTCGTAGGGGCGTTCCTCCGGGGGAAGCTCCTTCATGGTAACAGAATGCATAATCCTCCTGACCGTGTGACTCTCCAGTCCTCTGATCGGACAGGGGAAATGCTCTCCCCCCATCCGCCGCGTCAGAAAGCCGGCAGCAGGCGGCGCCTGCCCCGGTCCTGGATGCTAGATCCAGCGGAAAACCAGCAGCGCGATGACGATGCCGATGATGCTGGCCATGGTGATTTTGATGCTCATCCCGAAGGTGATCACCAGGATTCCCAGGTCCAGATTGATGGGCGGCGTGATGCCGAAGGACTGCCCGAAGCTCAGCCAGGACAGCATGGGGATACCGGCCGTCAGATTGCCGATAAAACCTCCCAGCACGATGCCTGCCAGAAGCAGCAGAAGCAGAATCCAGAAATTTTTATTTCTCATTGGTAAGCACACTCCCATTTTAGTTCGTACTATTCTATCACAAGATGGGAACGGTGTACAGCCTGTTTTACAGGCTTACGATCCCCGCCTCCCAGAGCTTCTGCAGGGACATGAGGATTCCCAGCTTGGCGTGATACCAGGTGAGTCCGCCCTGGAAATAGACGGCGTAGGGAGGTTTGATGGGGCCGTCGGCGGAGAGCTCGATGGAGGAGCCCTGGACGAAGGCGCCCGCCGCCATGATCACGGGGGCGTCGTAGCCGGGCATATCCCACGGCTCGGGGGTGACAAAGCTGTCCACCGGTGCCGCCGCCTGGATGCCCTTGCAGAAGGCGATGACTCCCTCGGGGGTGCCGAAGGTCACCGCCTGGATGATGTCGTGGCGGGACTCGCTCCCGTTTGGCACCACGTCAAAGCCCAGGGCCTCGTAGATGTTGGCCGCAAAGATGGCCCCCTTTAAGGCTCCCGCCACCACCGTGGGGGAGAGGAAAAATCCCTGGAAGAAGGACTGGTTGAGGCCAAGGCTGGCCCCCACCTCCTTGCCCAGTCCCGGGGCGGAGAGGCGGTAGGCGGCCCGCTCCACGCAGTCCTTCCTGCCCACAATGTACCCGCCGATGGGGGCCAGGCCGCCGCCGGGATTCTTGATCAGGGAGCCGACGATCATGTCTGCCCCCACCTCCAGGGGCTCCTTTCTCTCCACAAATTCCCCGTAGCAGTTGTCCACCATGCAGATGACCTCCGGCTTCACGCTCTTCACAAAGGCGATCAGCTCGCCGATCTGGTCCACGGACAGGGTGGGGCGGGTGGCATATCCCTTGGAGCGCTGGATGGTCACCAGCTTCGTCCGGTCGTTGATGGCCGCCCGGATCCCCTCAAAGTCGAAGGACCCGTCGGGGAGAAGGTCCACCTGGCGGTAGGTGACGCCGTACTCTTTTAGGGAGCCGGCGGCGTCCCGGATGCCGATGACCTCATCCAGGGTGTCGTAGGGCTTTCCCACCGGGGAGAGAAGCTCGTCCCCCGGGCGCAGATTGCCGGACAGGGCGATGTGGAGGGCGTGGGTTCCGCTCATCACCTGGGGGCGTACCAGGGCGTCCTCCCCGCAGAATGCCTTTGCGTACACCTCCTCCAGCACATCTCTTCCCAGATCGTTGTAGCCGTATCCGGTGGTGGCGGCAAAATGGATGTCGCTGACCCGGCACTGCTGCATGGCCCGGATCACCTTCATCTGGTTGTACTCCGCCGTCTCATCGATGGCCTGAAAGCGCTCTTTTAATCTCTCCTCTATCTTCAGTCCGAACTCCAGCACCGGCTTGCCGATTCCCAGTGATTCGTACATTTCATTCATTTCCATTGTTTCTCCTCCTGACAGTCTCTCCGGATTCGTTCCAGCATCCGGCCGCTGTCATAATCATATTCTTCCTGTGTGAGCCAGCGGGTGTCCCGCTCCCTGCGAAACCAGGTGAGCTGCCGCTTGGCGAAATGGCGGGTGTCCCGCTTGATTTTGTACACAGCCTCGTCCAGGCTGCAGGCTCCGTCCAGATAGTCCAGGATCTCCTTGTATCCCAATCCCTGCATGGACACCATGTCCCTGGTGCAGCCCATGGCCTTCAGCCGGCGCACCTCCTCCACCAGCCCGGCCTCCACCATGCGGTCCACCCGCAGGTCGATCCGGCCGTACAGGGCCTGGCGGTCCATGGTCACCACGTAGTACAGAAAATCATAGGGGGAAGCCTTCCTGCGCTCGCTCTCGTTGTGCACAGAAATCTTTTCCCCGGTGAGGCGGAAATATTCGATGGCCCGGATCACCCGCTTCTGGTTGTTGGCGTGGATGGCCTCCGCGGCCTCCGGGTCCACCTCCTGAAGCATCCGGTGAAGGTAATCGGCCCCTCTCTCCGCCCCCAGCCGTTCCAGTTCCCGGCGAATCTCCGGCACCTCCTCCGTCTCCTGAAAGTCGATGTCGTAGAGGAGGGCCTGGATGTAAAAGCCGGTGCCCCCCGCGATGATGGGCAGCTTCCCCCTGGACTGGATGTCCGCCACCGCCTCCCTGGCCATCCGCTGGAACACGGCCACGTTGAAGGGCTCCCAGGGCTCCAGCACGTCGATGAGGTGGTGGGGAACCCCCTCCATCTCCTCCCTGGTCACCTTGGCGGAGCCGATGTCCATGTGGCGGTACACCTGCATGGAATCTGCGCTCACCACCTCCCCGCCCAGGGCCTTGGCCGCCTGGATGGACAGGGCGGTCTTCCCCACGGCTGTGGGGCCGGTGATGATGAGCAGCGGGCCGCCGGGGGTCATGGCGTCGCCTCCCCCGCACCTCTGCGGATTTTTTCCAGGCAGTCATTCTTCACCGTCTCCTGGAGCTCCTTCGTGTAGGGGGAGAAGGCGCACTGCTCCCTCCCGTACACCTGATTCTTCTCATATTCCAGGGGAAGCCAGGTGGAGAGGGGGGCCTCGTTGTGCTGGATGATGGTCTCCATCCGATCCAGCGCCTTGCAGAGCTTCGCCTCCCCGGTCTCGAGGGCGTCCATCTCCCGGTAGAGCGCTCCCATCTCCTCCTTAAACGGGGACGGGAGGCTCTCCACCCACCGGGACAGAAGGGCGCTCTCCCGCTCCTCGTCCTCCTTCGTCTTCACGAAGGCGGGGATATCCCCCGTGAACGCCTCCCCCAGGTCATGGATCAGGCACATGCGGATCACCTTGTCCATGTCCAGCTCCGGGTATTCATCTTTTACAAAATAGGCCATCAGCGCCAGCCTCCAGCTGTGCTCCGCCACGCTCTCGTGGCGGCCCGCCGACGTCCAGGAATGGCGGGTGTTGTTTTTAAGCTGCTCCGCCGCGGACAGAGCCTTGAGCAGTGCTCGGATTTCCATAATGTGCTCCTCTCCCCATGCCCGCACCGGCAGTCTCCGCCCCATGCTGTGTACAATATATGCAGCTTGTACGCAGAATAGAAGGCAAAACCCGTCGGTGATTAGTATAGCATGGATTCCAATGGGGATTTCTTACAATTTGCGTAAGAATTTTGTTTACATAATAATTTTATGTCTACCAGCTGACCGTGTTCAGACGATCCGCTTGAACTTCTTCTCCAGCTCATATTTGCTCATGGAGATGATGGTGGGCCGCCCGTGGGGGCAGGCGTAGGGATTGTCCAGGGTCAGAAGCTGATCGATGAGGGCGTCCGCCTCCGCCGCGGACATGGCGTGGTTGCCCTTGACCGCCGCTTTGCAGGACATGGTGGCCACCCGGCTGCAGACCGCCTCCGGGTCCGGGGCGCCGGAATCTTCGGAGAGCTCGTCGATCATCTCCATGAGCAGATCCTTCTTGGCGATGGAGAGCAGGTTGTCCGGCACGCCGCTGACGGCGTACTCCCGCCCGCCGAAGGGCTCGATCTCAAAGCCGATCCGGGTGAAATACTCTCTATATTTTTCCAAAAGCAGCCCCTCCCGCTCGCTCAGGGTGAGAATGATGGGGGGACTGACGGCCTGGGAGGTGAACTCCCGGTTCTTTAGGGCTGCCATCGTCCGCTCGTAGAGCACTTTCTCGTGGGCGGCGTGCTGGTCGATGATGAACAGCTGGTCGTCAAACTCCACCAGCCAGTAGGTGTCAAACAGCTGGCCGATGAGCTTGTGGCGGAGGCGGGATTTGGGCTCCAGCAGCTTTTCCCCGAAGAGGTCCAGCTGCTCCGGCTTTCTCTCCTGATTCAGCTGCTCCGGCTGCTCCGACGGCCTCTCCTGGTTCAGCTGCTTCCCCTGCCCCGCCGTTCCCTGCCCGCCGGCATCTGCGGCGTAGGGCGCCTGCTGCTCCCGGATTCCCCTGGGCGGGAGGAATTCCTGTTTCATGGGAAGTTCCCGCTTCTCGGAACGTTCCCTCCCCTCCGGCCTGCCGGGCTGGGAACTCGGCAATCCTGCCCCCTCCGGCCGGCGAGACATCTCCCCCGTGTCCCGGGATGCCTCCTCCGCCTCCCGGCGCACCGTGGCGGCGTCCTTGGGCATGATGTGGAGCCGTTCCATGCGCCCCCGCTCAAAGGGCTCCAGGAAATGCTCCTCCTTTTTAAGCTCCTCCGCCTGCCGCCTGAGCTCCAGAGCCGCCTTTTTGTCCTGGTCCTCCAGGCTCACACTGGGGATCAGCTCCCGGTGGGCCAGGGCGTTCTGCAGGGCGGTGAGCACCATCTGGTAGACGCCCTCCCCATCCCGGAACCGCAGCTCCATCTTGGTGGGGTGGACGTTCACATCCAAAAACTCCGGCTCGATCTCAAAGTGCAGCAGGGTGAAGGGGTATTTGTGCTGCATCATAAAGGGGCGGTATGCCTCCTCGATGGCCTTGGAGATGATTCCGCTCTTGATGTAGCGGCCGTTGATATAGTAATTCTCGTAGTTGCGGTTGCTCCTGGCGATGATGGGCTTTCCGATAAAGCCCCGGAGCCGCACCGGTCCGCCCTCCGCCTCCACGGAGAGGAGGTTTGAAGCGATCTCCCGCCCGAAGACGGTGTAGATGATATCTTTTAAGTTGTGGTTGCCGGAGGTGTGGAGCTTGTTCTGGTTGTTCTGGATAAAGCGGATGGACACCTCCGGGTGGGACAGGGCGATCTTCTCCACCAGGTCCGCCACGTGGGCCCCCTCCGTCTGGGGCGTCTTTAAAAACTTCCGGCGGACGGGGGTGTTGTAAAACAGGTTCCTGGCGATGAAGGTGGTTCCCTCAGGGGCTCCCACCTCCTCGGAGGATTTCTCCTGGCCGCCCTCAATGCGGTATCGCACCCCCGTAAGGCCCTGGCTGGTCTTGGTGATCACCTCCACCTGGGACACGGCGGCGATGCTGGAGAGAGCTTCCCCACGGAAGCCCAGGGAGGAGATGGTGAACAGATCCTCCACGGAGGAAATCTTGCTGGTGGAGTGGCGCAGAAAGGCCAGGGACACCTCCTCCGGGGGGATGCCGCAGCCGTTGTCCGTCACCCGGATGAAGGAGATGCCGCCGTCCCGGATCTCCACCGTCACGGCGGTGGCCTTGGCGTCGATGGCATTCTCCAGAAGCTCCTTCACCACCGAGGCCGGTCTCTCGATCACCTCCCCGGCGGCGATTTTGTTGATGGTATTCTGATCCAGTACAGTGATGTGGGGCATAGTCTCCTCCTATTTTCCATCCCAGCGGTTTTTCAGCCGGGTCTGAAGGCGGTACAGCGTGTTTAAGGCGTCGATGGGAGTCATGGTTCCCAGCTCCATCTCGCCGATTTCTTTTATAATGTCGTCCTCCCGAACCGTGTCAAAGAGAGTCAGCTGAGCCAGCTCCACGTCGTCCGGCTTGGGCACCGGCTTGTGGCCGCCGGGGGCGGCGTTCATCTCCGCGATCTCCTTGGCCCTGGCGGTGATGTCGGCGCTCGCCAGCTCCTCCACCAGCTCCTTGGCCCGGCGGATCACCGGGTCCGGCACGCCGGCCAGCTTGGCCACCTGGATGCCGTAGCTCTTGTCCGCCCCGCCCTTCACGATCTTTCGCAGGAAGACGATGTCGTCCCCCTGCTCCTTGACGGCGATGCAGTAGTTGTTGACACCGCTCAAGGTTCCCTCCAGCTCCGTCAGCTCATGGTAGTGAGTGGCAAAGAGGGTCTTGGCCCCCAGAACCTTGGTGTTGCAGATGTACTCCACCACCGCCCAGGCGATGGCCAGCCCGTCGAAGGTGCTGGTGCCCCGCCCGATCTCATCCAGGATCAGCAGGCTGTTCTTGGTGGCATTTCTCAGGATGTTGGCCACCTCCGTCATCTCCACCATGAAGGTACTCTGGCCGGAGGCCAGGTCGTCAGAGGCGCCCACCCGGGTGAAAATCCGGTCGCAGATGCCGATGTTGGCCTCGTCCGCCGGCACGAAGGAGCCGATCTGGGCCATGAGCACGATGAGGGCCGTCTGGCGCATGTAGGTGGATTTTCCCGCCATATTGGGGCCGGTGATGATGGAGATCCTGTTTTTGCCGTTGTCCAGGCAGGTGTCGTTGGCCACAAAGAGATCGTCCCGCAGCATCAGTTCCACCACCGGATGCCTGCCGTTTTTGATCTGGATTACGCCCTTCTCGTTGATCTTCGGCTTGACGTAATTGTTTCGGGTGGCCACCAGGGACAGGGAGGTGAAGACGTCGATGGAGGCGATGGCCTTGGCGGTCTTCTGGATTCTCACCACCTGGCTCGCCACCTGATCCCGCACCTGGCAGAACAGGTCGTACTCCAGGGAGATCAGCTTGTCCTCCGCCCCCAAGATCACATCCTCCAGCTCCTTTAACTCCGGGGTGGTGAAGCGCTCGGCGTTCACCAGGGTCTGTTTGCGGACAAAATACTCCGGAACCAGGTCCTTGAAGG
>DXEU01000001.1 GCA_019114845.1 Candidatus Lachnoclostridium stercoripullorum
GCGATAAGGTTTACAGGAATCTGGAAGCCGCCAAGCACGGTGGAACCGGCCAGGGCCATGGCCAGAATGGTGCCGGCAGACGCGGCGATCAGGCCGATGGACGCCGCCCGAAGTCCCCTCAGCACGGTAAACACTGGGCCAGCGCTCCTGTACTTGGAAAAGAAGCAGTACAGACAGAGGCAGATGACGAAGCCGGAGATCACGCAGCCGAAAGTGGCCAGTACGGCCCCAGGGATGCCCAGGATCCGGATGCCGGTGAACGTGGAGGTGTTCACCGCCAGAGGGCCAGGGGTCATCTGGGAGATGGTGATGATGTCTGTAAATTCCTGCATGGAGAGCCAGTGATAGTTGTCCACCACCTGTTCCTGGATCAGGGGAATGGTGGCATATCCTCCTCCTATGCTGAAAAAGCCGATTTGGAGAAAGGCGAGAAGCAAAGTCAGCCATGTCATCAGAATGCACCTCCCTGTTTAGAATGTCTCTGTGCGGTTTCCCCGCAGCGGTTCCCCTCCGCTTTTCCGTCGCTGTGGGAGTGGGAGCGGGACTGGGCAGGGACGGGCACGGGGCGGCGGGAGACAGCCGCGTTTACCGCCTGCTTTGCGGACAGATAGTAATAGGTCAGGCAGGCCGCCACACAGATCAGCAGGATCACCATCACATTGATTCCCAGGAGAAAGCTCCCCGCAAAGGCGGCCGGCATGAGGCTGGCGAAGAACGGCTTTTTTTCTTTCAGGACAGCCGCGCCCATGTCAAACACGATATCCACGATGAGTGCCCCCACAGCGGCCTCCATTCCCTTTAGTATGGCTGCCACAACGGGGAGATCCCGGAATATCTGATAGCAGGTGGAGATGACCGACAGGATCAGGAAGGGGGGCAGCACGGAGGACACTCCGCAGAGAACTGCCCCGGAAAATCCTGCGGAGCGGAAACCGGCCAGAACCGCCAGGTTGATGGCGATCGCTCCCGGGGAGGACTGGGCGATGGCCGCCATGTCCATCAGCTCATCCTCGGAGAACAGATGCTTTTCCGTGACGAAATATTTGCGGATCATGGGGATCACCACGTAGCCGCCACCGAAGGTGAAGGCGCTGATGAAAAAATTCACTTTAAACAGCCAGAGGTAAAGGCTGAGACTCTTTTTCTGTTTCATATCAAACTCCTCTTTCTTATCATTTTGAGCCCCCATAGTATATCTCTTGCCATCAAATAAGTAAAATGTTATTATTTTATTGATTTCATTACTAAATAATAATGATAAGGAGTTGTACTATGAACATCAGACAGCTGGAAATATTCTGCACTCTGTGCCGGGAGGGGAGCGTGACAGGGGCGGCGAAGGCCCTCTATATGACGCAGCCGGCGGTAACCCATGTGATCCATGCGCTGGAGGAGGAGACAGGCTGTCCGCTGTTTGACCGGATTTCCAGGCGGCTTTATCTGAATGCATCCGGCCGCCGCTTCCGGGAAAAGGCGGAGCAGATTCTGGAGCTGATGGGGGAACTCTCCGATCATTTTGGGGAGTCAGAGGAAAAGAGTCCTGTATATTTGGGGGCAAACATCACCATTGCCAACTACTGGCTTCCGCCGATCTGGGCGGAATTCTCCCGCAGATACCCCCACACCCCGGTTCAGGTGACCGTGGACAGTGCGGCAAAGATTGAGGAGATGCTGCTGAACCACCGGCTAGATCTGGGTCTCCTGGAGGGAAATATCCATTCCGGTCAGCTAGAGTGTATCAGCTTCGGCAAATACCGGGTGGGTGTCTATGTATCTGCGGAGCATCCCCTGGCGTCCGTCCCGTCCTGTCCGCCGGAGATTCTTATAAAGGAACGCCTCCTGCTGAGGGAGGAGGGGAGCGCTGTCCGGGATGTATTTGACCATGGCCTGTACGGCCTGGGGCTGACCGCGGAGCCGGCCTGCACCAGCGTCAATACCCAGGCGCTGATGCGCATGGCAGAGGCTGGGCTGGGAGCAGCTGTACTGCCGGAGCCGGCGGCTGCACCGGAGGAGAGGAAGGGGCGGCTGAAAGAGGTATCGGTGGAAGGACTTTTCATGGAAAATCAGGTGAAGGCAGTCTGGATCCGGGAGAAGGCTCTGGCAGGTCCCGCCTCATGGTTTTTGAACATGATCGAAAAAGAACAAATGTTCGAAAAACCTCTTGCGTTTTATTCTAGCATGTGTTAGAATACATGTCAAGAACAAATGTTCGATAATCTTGACGGCGCTGACGGCGGAAAGGCGGGGGGATATGCTGATACAGGAGAACCTGAGTATTCAGAAGAAATTGGAGATTTTGACCGATGCGGCCAAATATGATGTGGCCTGTACCTCCAGCGGTGTGGACAGGAAAGGGAAGAAGGGAACGATGGGGAGCACAGCTCCGGCAGGCATCTGCCACAGCTTCTCTGCGGATGGCAGATGCATTTCCCTTTTGAAGATACTCTTCACAAACCAGTGCATCTATGACTGCCGGTACTGTGTCAACCGCTGTTCCAACGACTGTGTGAGGACTGCCTTCACGCCGGAGGAGGTGTGCACCCTGACCATGGAGTTTTACCGCCGCAATTATATAGAAGGATTGTTCTTGAGCTCAGGCATTCTTTACAGTGCGGACTATACCATGGAGCTGATTTGCCGGACATTGATGAAGCTGCGCGGGGAGTGCGGCTTCCGAGGGTATATCCATGTGAAGGCCATCCCGGGAGCGGATCCGCTTCTGATCCGGCAGGCGGGGTTTCTGGCGGATCGGATGAGCGTAAACCTGGAACTGCCGACGGCAGAGGGGCTTAGGAGGCTTGCGCCGGGAAAAACCAGGGAGAAGATTCTGCTGCCCATGCGGCAGATCCAGCGGGGAATCCAGGAGGATAGGGAGGAGATTGTGCCATACAGAGGGAGGGAGGCGGCCTTTGTCCCGGCAGGACAGAGCACGCAGATGATCGTGGGAGCTACCGGGGAGAGCGATTACCAGATGCTGTCTGTGGCGGAAGCTTTGTACAGAAATTACGGGCTGAAGCGGGTGTTCTACTCGGCGTTTGTCCGGGTGAATGAGGATAGCCTTCTGCCGGCTCTTCCCGGAGGTCCCCCTCTTCTCAGGGAACACCGCCTGTATCAGGCGGACTGGCTGCTGCGCTATTACGGATTTCAGGCGGGGGAGCTGCTGTCGGAGGGTCAGCCCAATTTTAACGTTCTTCTGGATCCCAAGTGCGACTGGGCGCTCCGGCATCTGGACCGTTTCCCCGTGGAGGCCAACCGGGCAGATTATTATACCCTGCTCCGGGTGCCCGGCGTGGGGGTCAGATCTGCCAGAAGAATTGTGGAGGCCAGGAGGCATGGCACTCTCGATTTTCAGGATCTGAAGAAGTTTGGCGTGGTGTTAAAGCGGGCCATGTATTTCCTGACCTGCGGCGGGAAAATGTTTGCCCCGTTCCGCCTGGACCAGGATGCCATCGCGGCAGATTTGGCGGGGGAGGAGAAGAGAAAAGTCTGGGATATCACCGCCTCGCATGCATACCGCCAGATGAACCTGTTCGACGATTTTCATATAACTGTACCGCCCACAGCGGAGGACGGTGCGGCTGCTGTTTTTGGGGTGATGTGATGGATGTATATGTGTGTCAGAATGACTTTGAGTCCATTCTTTCGGGGATTTACGATGCTGGGAGAAGTGGAAAGCGGAGCGGGGATCAGCGCTTGGAGATTGTGGGTGAGAGGGAGCCGGAACTATTCTGCCGCTATCTGGAGGTGACGAGTGAGAGGAGGAAGGCGGAGTCCGTGCAGAGAGCCGTGAGGGAGAGACTGGGACAGAACGTGCTGGAATTGCTGTGGGATGCCTCCCTGTGCGGGATAGAGGGAAAGGCGGACTGTATGTACCGCTTTCTGGTGGATGGATTCCGGCACGGAGGCAAGATTATCCATATGCTGAGCCTGCCCTCGGTGTTTCAGATGCTTGAGATGCAGAGAACTGTGCGCAACGAGGCGCATCTTCTCACGGGATTTGTCCGCTTTGCCAGGACTGAAGGAGGGGTTCTGGCCGGGATCATAGGCCCTAAAAATGACGTGCTGATTTCCGTGGCCGACCATTTTGAGGATCGTCTGTCGGGGGAGGATTGGATTCTGGTGGATGAAGTTCGCGGCAAGGCAGCTGTCCACCGGGCGGGCGGCCGGACAGTGATGGTACAGGATAAGTCTGGGGAGGCGGTGAAGGCTGTGAGGAGAGCGGGAAGGGAGGATCCTTTTGAGGAGCTGTGGAGGACATTTACAGAGACAATTGCCATAGAGGAGAGGGGAAATCCTCGCTGTCAGAGAACCCATCTGCCCCTTCGCTACATAAAATATATGACAGAATTTCAGAGATACAGCGAAGGCCAGAGCTGAAAGAGGTACGCTTGTCATCCCCGGGAGAAGAGGGGGAGAATCAGCCTTGTCCTTCCGCTCTCCGTGTGATATGATGAAAGCATATTTCACGGAGAGCGGAGGAGATAGCCATGATAGAGCCAGTGGAGTTGAAAATTCCGTCCAGCGACGGCAGGTCGATTCTCCATGTGATGCATTGGAGACCGGTGGGACAGCCCAGGGCAGTGCTGCAGATCGCCCACGGGATGACAGAACATGTGGGAAGGTACGGCGAATTTGCCGCAGCGCTGGCAGAACAGGGAATCGCAGTGATTGGGCATGACCATCTGGGCCATGGAAAGACGGCGGGCTGTGAGGAAAAACTCGGCTTTTTTGCTGAGAAGAATGGTGCAATCTTCCTGGTTCAGGATATTCACCGGGTACATGTGCGGGCTGTAAAGCTATACCCGGAGATTCCTAAATTTATACTCGGACACAGTATGGGATCCTTTTTGGTCCGCCGATATCTCACCAAATATGGGTGGGAGGAGGACGGGGCGATTCTCATGGGGACAGGAGATTATCCCACGGGAGTGCTGCTCTTAGCCCTGGCGGCGGTGAATGGGACCGCTCTCGTGAGAGGGGACCGCTGTCGGAGCAGGCTTCTGCACCACCTGGTGCTGGGAAACTATAACCGAAGAATTCCCGGGGCAAAGACGCCGGACGACTGGCTGTCCAGGGATGAGGAGAAGGTGAATCAGTTTGTGGAGGATCCCCTGTGTCAGTTTCGATTCACCTGCTCTGCTTACCGAGATTTTTTCCGGGTGATGCTGGATTTAAAGAAGAAGCGGTGGGTAAAAAAGATGCCGGCATCTCTGCCTCTATTTCTGGTTTCCGGCGATGAGGACCCTGTGGGAAATTATGGGAAAGGGGTCAGAAAGCTGTTTGAGG
>DXEU01000132.1 GCA_019114845.1 Candidatus Lachnoclostridium stercoripullorum
TGTACGCTCAGTATTACCTCTCGATAATGGTTACTCCTCTCGGAGCATTTCGTACAGATCTCCCTGGGTACCACACGTTTCTTTCCCTCCATAAATCTGCCGCATTTACCGCACATGATTCCGTGTAGCTATCGGGCTTCGTCTTGTGTCGCAGACTTACCCTCATTTACGGCCTTCTATACGGTTTCTGTCCGTCAGACCAGAGGTTTGCCCGTGGGTTAGTTAGTTCCCCACATCCGGCTTCCTTCAGATTCCACCTCACGATGGATACCCTTGCCTTCGGCTATATCCTTCCCGCTACCGGGCGGATTCAGGACTTTCACCCGTTAGAAACGTGCGCCGCCAGGCGCACGACAAAAAGAGGGACGTTCCGCCGGCTTTTCTTATGCCAGTTGAACGTCCCTCTTCTATATCTCCCTATTTAATCTCTCTATTTATTTCCCAAGCCACTCCTTCACAGCATGGAAGATGCCCTCGCCGTCCAGGCCGTGCTTGTGCAGCAGCTCCTCAGCCACGCCGGACTCGCCGAACTCATCGCGGATTCCCAGGCGCTTCACCGGAACCGGGGCCTGCTCCGCCAGGACCTCGCAGACCGCGCCGCCGAGGCCGCCGATGATGGAGTGCTCCTCCACCGTCACAACTCTGCCGGTCTCCCTTGCCGCCTTCACAAGCAGTTCCTCATCGATGGGTTTGATGGTGTGGATGTTGATCACCCTGGCGGAAATACCCTCCGCCTCCAGCATCTTCGCCGCCTCCAGGCTGGCCGCCACCTCCAGGCCGGTGGCCACAATGGTCACGTCCGAGCCGTCCTTTAAGGTCACGCCCTTGCCCAGCTCGAAATGGTAGTCGGGGTTGTCGTTGATCACCGGAACTGCCAGACGTCCAAAGCGCATATATACCGGTCCCTCCATCTCGTAGACCGCCTTCACCGCCGCTCTCGCCTCCACATCGTCGGAGGGGTTGATGATGGTCATGCCGGGGATGGTGCGCATCAGGGCGATGTCCTCGTTGCACTGGTGGGTGGCCCCATCCGGTCCCACGGAGATGCCCGCATGGGTCGCTCCAAACTTCACGTTCAGGTGGGGATAGCCCACGCTGTTTCTCACCTGCTCAAAGCCTCTTCCGGCCAGGAACATGGCAAACGTGCTCACAAAGGGAATCTTTCCCGTGGTGGCCATGCCGGCGGCCATGCCGATCATATTGGCCTCGGCGATTCCGCAGTCAATGTGGCGGTCCGGAAATTCCTTCTTAAACGTCACCGTCTTGGTGGCAGCCGCCAGATCTGCATCCAGCACATACAGATTCTCATGCTCTCTTCCCAGCTCCGCAAGGGCCTTTCCGTAGCTGTCTCTCGTCGCGATCTTCTTTACTTCTGACACAGTGCTTCACCTGCTTTCTCAAGTTCTTCCATTGCTTTCTC
The DNA here is from genome assembly GCA_019114845.1 of Candidatus Lachnoclostridium stercoripullorum. Taxonomy (GTDB): domain Bacteria; phylum Bacillota; class Clostridia; order Lachnospirales; family Lachnospiraceae; genus Lachnoclostridium_A; species Lachnoclostridium_A stercoripullorum. The sequence continues at coordinate 1,421 of DXEU01000132.1, forward strand.
ATACTGCTCTTTGTTGGGGGCGGATCCGTGCCAGGAAACCTGGTTCTCCATGTAGGAAACGCCCTTTCCCTTCACGGTCTTCGCGATGATGGCGGTGGGCTGTCCCTTCACCGTCCTCGCCTCCTCAAACGCCCTGTGAAGCTGGTCAAAATCATGGCCGTCCACCACGATGGGATGGATGTGAAACGCCTTCATCTTCTCGTCGATGGGCTGAGGAGAGTTGATCTCCTCCACCGTTCCGTCCAGCTGGATGCCGTTGCTGTCCGCCACAATCACCAGATTATCCAGCTGCTTGTTGCCGGCAAACATCATGGCTTCCCAGACCTGGCCTTCCTCCAGCTCACCGTCGCCCAGGACTGCGTACACCCGGTAGGAATCCCCCGTCAGCTTGGCGGAGAGCGCCATTCCCACCGCGGCGGAAACGCCCTGTCCCAGGGATCCGGAGGTCATATCCACGCCGGGGGTGTCGTTCATGTTGGGGTGACCCTGCAGACGGCTTCCCAGCGCCCGGAGGGACTTGAGCTCCTCCTTGGGGAAATACCCCTTCTCCGCCAGAACCGCGTAGAGCGCCGGGGCCGCGTGTCCCTTGGACAGCACCAGGCGATCCCGGTCCGCCATGTCCGAATTCTGGGGATCCACATGCATCTCCTCAAAGTACAGGCAGGTCAGAATATCTGCCACAGACAGGGAGCCGCCCGGATGCCCGGATTTCGCATGGTAAACCTCGGTCAAGATGTCTTTTCTCACTTCGTTTGCGATTTTCTGAAGTTCCAATTTCTCCATTCTGATTCCCTCTTCTTATGAATTTCGAACTTTGCCGATTCCCCTCCATTATACGAGATTTCCTCCGGATTGTCCACCGTTCTCTATTCAAAGCGCACGATCTCTTTCTTCAGCCGCTTCATAATCTTTTTCTCCAGCCTGGATATGTAGGACTGGGAGATCCCCAGAAGATCTGCCACCTCCTTCTGGGTCATCTCATCCCCCTCCTCCTTCCCCAGGCCGAAGCGCAGCTCCACGATCTTTCTCTCCCTGGGGCTTAGGCGGCTGATGGCGGCATTCAGCAGATTCTTCTCCGTCTCGTCCTCCAGATCTCTGTAGATCACGTCCTCATCGGTTCCCAGTATATCCGACAGGAGCAGCTCATTTCCGTCCCAGTCCACATTCAGGGGCTCGTCGATGGAGACCTCCAGCTTCGTCTTGCTGTTCCTGCGCAGGTACATGAGAATCTCATTTTCGATGCACCGGGAGGCGTAGGTGGCCAGCTTGATATTCTTCTCCGGGTTGAAGGTGTTGATGGCCTTGATCAGCCCGATGGTGCCGATGGAGATCAGATCCTCCACCCCCACGCTGGTATTGTCAAATTTCTTTGCTATGTACACCACCAGGCGCAGATTGTGCTCGATCAGGGTGGATTTGGCCTCCTTGTCCTCCTCCGTCCCCAGCTTCCCGATCATCTCCGCCTCCGCCCGGCCATCCAGAGGGGGCGGGAGAATGTCCGCACCGCCGATATAGTGGATCTCCCCCTGCCTCTGCAGAAACAGCGTCCTGAAGCTGGGCACCGCCTTAAACTGAAAGCGCCCGGGAACTGAAACCTTTATAATCATACTCATCTCTCCTCTATCTTCCTATTTCCTCGTGCAGCAGCATGTGGTAGCTGCCGTCCGCGGACAGGGGCTGGCGCACGATCCCCACCAAGGGGGCCGCCACCTCCCTCCGCTCATCCCCGTCAAAAATCTCCATGCGGTCCAGAATGATCCCCGGCATCAGGCCGTGCCGGCGCCCCACGCACTGGTAGGGGATGTAGAGCATCCTGTCCACACCGCCGCAGATGTCCCTGCAGACCTCATACTCCAGCACATGGACGGGCCTTGCCCCCTCCGGGGAGTACAGGCGGTTCCCCGTGTCCAAGAGCGCCTCCGTCTCCGCCTGCCGGCCCCGGTAAAACAGCCGAACCCGGCAGAGGGCCCTCCGCCTCCCCGCCGCCCTCGCCGCAGACAGCAGGCACAATCTCCCCGCCCCCACCGCCCCCGCGGCAAGGAGGAGCCACGCCGCCGCTTTGTACCCGCCCAAACCTTCTTGGCGGGAGGAATCACCCAGGAGAAATGTCTCTATCCCCGCCCAGGCTCCCCCGCAGACGAAGGCGGCCGCAAAGAGGGCAGCCGTCCCCTTTGCCAGGCGGCAGAGGCGCGCCCGCGCTGTCCCCGTCCTCCCCATCTCGAAGGCGATCCAGACCATGGCCGTGCCGGCCCCGAGCAGTCCGGGAAATCCCGCCGCCGGCCCCGCAAGCAGGCCCACCTCCGCCAGACAGCCCCATGCAGCCCCCGCCCCGGCCGCCAGCAAAATCCTCCAGGCGGGGGCGTGAAACCTCAGGCAGCTTCTCACCAGGAGCAGCAGGATCCCGTCCATCAGCAGATTCACCGCAAACAGCACATCTATGTATACAGTATAAGTCACAGCAACCGCCTCACCTCCGGTACACACGGCCTATTATAGCGGAAACCTGCGGCGTAATTTGTCAAACGGGCAGGAACTATTCCAGTTTTTCATCGGGAAATTTCGCGGATTCGCGACAAGAGGGAACAGAAAAGAGAGAAATCAGACACGGCAAAAAGGCACCGCGCCATCCGGTTCAAAGTCCGATGGCACGATGCCTGTATGTCTGTCTGATGGAATGCCGGTCTCCGGCACACGGCAGATTATCTGCGGTTGTCTCTTCCCTTCTTCAGGAAATCGGGAACGTTGATCTGAACGCCCTGGTTGGGACGATATCCCGCCGCCGGGCGCGCTCCTGCCCCTGCGGAGGGGTTCACTGCCGGACGGGCCGCCTGCTGGGACGCCCCGTAGGATCCGGTCTCCCCGCCTCTGGTATAGGTGGGAGCGGTGTAGGGAGCCGTCTGTCTGGCCGCCTGCGCTGCCGTGGCCGCCGCCTCGGAGGCGGGAGCCGCCTGCTTCACCGGCTGCTTCTTGTAGGGGTTGAAATCCTTCATAGCCTTGGCCACGGGGGTGCTGCCCAGAGTGCTGTCCGTCAGACCGGTGGCGATCACCGTGATGGTGCACTCGTCCTGCGCGTTCTCGTCGTACATAGCGCCAAAGATGATGTTGGCGTCGTCTCCCGCCAGCTCCTGCACGTAGCTGGCAGCCTCGTTGGCCTCGATCAGGCTGATATCTCCGGAAATATTGATAATCACATGGCTTGCGCCCTCGATGGTCGTCTCAAGCAGCGGGCTGGAAACTGCCTGCTCCACAGCCTCCTTCGCCTTCTCGTCGCCCTTTGCGTGGCCGATGCCGATGTGGGCGATGCCCTTGTCCGTCATAACCGTCTGCACATCAGCGAAATCCAGGTTGATCAGGCCGGGAACATTGATCAGGTCCGTGATTCCCTGAACCGCCTGCTGCAGAACCTCGTCCGCCTTCTTCAGGGCGTCCGGCATGGTGGTTCTCCGGTCCACGATCTCCAGCAGCTTGTCGTTGGGGATCACAATCAGGGTGTCCACATTCTCCTTTAAGCGCTCAATTCCCTGCAGAGCGTTGGCCATGCGGGTCTTGGCCTCGAAGCGGAAGGGCTTGGTGACCACGCCCACCGTGAGGATTCCCATGTCCTTGGCCAGCTTGGCCACCACGGGGGCTGCACCCGTGCCGGTGCCGCCGCCCATACCGCAGGTGACGAACACCATGTCGGCGCCCTTCATGGCCTGGGCCAGCTCCTCGGAGCTCTCCTCCGCAGCCTTCTCACCGATCTCCGGCTTGGCGCCCGCGCCCAGCCCCTTGGTCAGCTTCTCGCCGATCTGCATGGCTGTGGGGGCTTTGCAGAACTGAAGGGCCTGCTTGTCCGTGTTCACTCCGATAAACTCCACACCGGCGATGTTCTCGTCGATCATGCGGTTTACCGCGTTGTTGCCCGCGCCGCCGACGCCGATGACGATGATTCTGGCTGAATTTTCTGTTTCATTTATCTTAATCTCTAACAAGATTTTTTCCTCCTTTAACCCTTTTTAGCGGTGTACTCTCTATATTATGTCAACTATCTATCACGATTTCCGCGTTTCTCCTAATACTATATTTGATTTTTGAAAAAATATCAACTCCTAATTGCTTAAAAATCCCACAAAATTTGCAATTTTATCCCAGATCTTTTTTCTTAAATGTGTAGGTTCCGCTGGTTCCCGCCTCGTCGTAGGAATCCAGGTACAGAGTTCCGGCCTGTCCCTCCAGAACCGGCAGGGTGTCGTGGAGAGCTGCGATTTTCCCGTTCATATTCTCGCTGTCCCCCAGCTCCACATCGATGTCCCCCAGCCGCAGGGTCACCTGGTTTCTGGATCCGAAATGGATCTCCTCCGCCTGGATCTCGTAGTCGTAGAGGGCCTGGGTCAGGCCCAAAATCTCGCTGAAAATCCGGGAGTCCTCCACCGGCAGGGGGGCGTACAGCACAATGTGGCCGAACTCCAGCCCAGTCACCTCCGGGACGCCCTCCAGCCTCTCGTTGGTGCTGTCCACGATGATTCCGTCCTTGTCAAAATACATGTAGCTGCTCATGTAGCGCACATATCCCACAATTCCCTTCTCGTAGACAATGACCTCCACCCTGGTGGGGCTCTCGAAGACCAGGTCGTAGTCCTCCACGTAGGGGATCTTCTCGTGCTCCCCGAACCGGTCCTTCAGATAACAGTACACCAGGCTCCTCTCCTTCGGGGTGGGGAACAGGATCCGGGTGATCTCCTCGCTGGAGCAGCGGTTGTTGCCTGTGACGGTCACATCCCGGATCTGTACAAAAAATCCGGCTGCCGCCAGCAGCAGAAAGACAGCCGCCGCCCCGGCGATCCATTTAACTATGCTCTTTTTTCCTTTGCTTCTCTTTCCAGCCATCGGATATCCGCACCTGCCGCCGCAAGATCCCGGCAGATGTCCTCGTACCCCCTCTCTATGTGAAAACAGTCCGAAATCACCGTCTCCGCGGGCGATTCCAGCCCTGCCACCACCAGAGCCGCTCCGCCCCTCAGATCCCTGGCGGCGGCTCTGCCTCCCTTTAGCCTCGGTTTTCCGTCTATCAGGGCCGTATCCCCCCGCACGCGGATGGATGCCCCCAGTTTGTTAAGCTCTCCGGCCGTCTCGTAGCGCCGCTCAAAGACCGTCTCCCGGATCCGGCTGACGCCCTCCCCCCGGCAGAGCAGGGCCATGAGGGGGGACTGAAGGTCCGTGGGGAAACCGGGATAGGGCCTCGTCTCCACCCACAGGGGAGTCGGCCGGCCGTTCATCTCCAGGGCGATGGACTCCTCCCCCGTGGAGATGGAGGCGCCCGCCCGCTCCAGCACCCGCAGAACCTCCCGCAGGTGCCCCGGCTTCACCCCCTCTAAGAGGAGTTTCCCCTCGGCGGCCATGGCCGCCATCAGGTAGGTCCCCGCCACAATCCGGTCTCCGGCCGCCCGGAACCGGCAGCCGTGCAGGTATCTCTTCCCCCGCACCCGGATGACGTCCGTCCCGCCCCCCTCCACATCGGCGCCCATGGCCTGCAGAAAGAGGCACAGCTCCCGGATCTCCGGCTCTCTGGCCGCCCCCAGGATCACCGTCTCGCCCTTTCCTTTCACCGCTGCCAGCAGGGCATTCTCCGTGGCGCCCACGCTGGGGTAGGGGAAGCGGATGACGCCGCCGACAGGTTCTCCCCGCACCAGGACGCAGCCCCCCTCCTCCTTTGCCTCCGCCCCCAGGGCCCTGAAGGCTCCCAGGTGGAAATCGATGGGGCGCTCCCCGATGGAACAGCCGCCGGGATAGCAGGCGGCCGCCTCCCCGCATCTGCCTAAGAGCGCCCCCAAGAGAATCACGGAGGAGCGCATCTGCCCCGCCTCCTGCGGCAGATCCGTCCGGCAGAGGCCGGCCGGGGAGACGACGAGCTCCCCGCCCTCCAGCCGGCAGCCGCACCCCATAAATTTCAATATCCCCATCATACAAAAGACATCCTGTATGGCGGGGACATTGGTTATGACAATGGTTTCATCACTTAAGACAGAGGCCGCCATCATGGGCAGCACCCCGTTTTTTGATCCCTGTACCGGGATCCTTCCGCGCAGCTTCCGCAAACCGCTGACCTGTATCTCTGACACCCACGCCGCCTCCCGCCGCTTCTATATCCTATCTTATGCGGCGGACTGGCCAAAGGTGCGGCGGTCGAGCCAAATAGACGGCGGACCGGCCAAAGGTGCGGCATCCCTCTACCGCTCCAGGCGGATCTGGTTGGACACGCTCAGGACAATCCCCATCTCCACCATCAGAAACAGCACGGAGGTGCCCCCGTAGCTGATGAAGGGGAGGGTGATTCCCGTGTTGGGGATGGAGTTGGTCACCACGGCGATGTTTAAGATCACCTGGATGGCGATGTGTCCCATCACCCCCACCACCAGGAGGGCTCCAAAGAGGTCGGGGGCGCTGTTGGCCACAATCATGAACTGGTAGATCATGAACAGAAAGATAAAGATCACCGACACCGCCCCGAAGAGCCCCAGCTCCTCGCAGATAATGGAAAAAATCATATCGTTCTGGGCCTCGGGCACAAATCCCATCTTCTGGATGCTCTCCCCCAGGCCCTTTCCCAGAAGGCCGCCGGAGCCGATGGCGTAGAGGCCCTGAAGCACCTGGAATCCGCCCTCCTGGGCGTAGGCCTCCGGGTTCAGCCACACGTTGATCCGCTCCAGCTGGTAGCCGTGGAGCAGGCCGATGGCCTCCAGGGCGTGGCCAATCTGCCCCGCGAAGCAGTACACCACCCCCGCCGCCGCCATGCAGGCCCCGAAGATCAGCTTCTTCTTGGTGGCCACAAACAGCATCACAAACACGATGCCGCAGATGATAATGCCGGAACTCAAGTTGTTGGCCGCCACCAGACCTGCCAAGGGCAGGGCCAGAACCACCACCAGAGCCATATTTTTAATTTGGTTGATGCGGCCGCCCATCCGGGTGATCACCACCGCCAGGGCGACGATCAGGGCAACCTTCACAAACTCCGTGGGCTGAAAGCTCACCGGGCCCACCCCCAGCCAGCGCTTCTTGCCGTTCACCTCTCTTCCCACCAAGCTCACCGCAATCATGAGCACGTAGGACATGAAATAGGCGAGAACCGCAAACTTGGCGAACCAGTGATAGTCCATCTTGGACACAATCAGCATCCCCAAAAAGCCGCCGGCGGCGATCATGGCCTGCCGCTTCATGAAATACCCCGCATCCCCGTACATCAGCTGGGCCGTGTAGGAGCTGGCGCTGTAGATCATGATCAGCCCGAACACCGTCACAAAGATCACCGCAAACAGCAGGCTGTAGTTATAAAATCTTCGGACCTTCTTTTTCTTCTTCGGCTGTGGCTGCGGCGAGCGCTCCTCCTGCCGCAGCTGCTGCTGCCTTCCTGCCATATCTTAGCTCCTTTTTTGTCCTAGAGCTGGCGGACGCACTCCTTGAAAATCCGCCCTCTCTCCTCATAATCCTTGAACATGCCCCAGCTGGCGCACGCCGGGGAGAGCAGAACGCAGTCCCCCCGATCCGCGTAGGAGGCGCAGACGCGAACCGCCTCCGCCATGTCCTCCGCGTACATGATCTCCTTAAAGCCGTGCTCTCTGGCACACTGGGCGATCTTCTCCCTGGTCTGGCCGATGAGCACCAGGTATTTCACCTTGCCCTCAAAGCTCTCAATCCACTCATCGTAGGTGGAATTCTTGTCATATCCGCCGGCGATGAGGAGAATGGGGCCGGGCATGGCCTTCACCGCCTGGATGGCCGCGTCGGGGTTGGTTCCCTTGGAGTCGTTGTAGTATTTCACGCCGGCCCGCTCCAGCACGAACTCAATGCGGTGCTCCACCGCCTTGAACTTCTTCGCCGCCTCCACGATGTTCTTCATGGGGACGCCCGCCGCCGCGCTCATGGCCACGGCCGCCATTACATTCTCGTAGTTATGGCGCCCCAAAATCTGCAGGTCATGGACATTTAACAGCTCCTCCTTCTTTCCGTCCCGGGCGAACATGATCTTGTCCCCGTCCAGGTAGTAGCCGTCCTTCAGCTCCTCGCGGCTGCTGAAGAATACCACCTTCGGCTGCAGATCCTCCCGCTTTCCGAACTCCCGCAGCACCGGGTCGTCGTAGTTTAAGACGCAGGTGTCCTCCTTGGTCTGGTTCATGGTGATGCTCTCCTTCACGGCGATGTAGCACTCCATGGTCTTATGCCGGTTCAAGTGGTCTGGCGTGATGTTCAGAATGGCGCTGATGTTGGGGCGGAAATCCATGATGGTCTCCAGCTGGAAGCTGGACACCTCCGCCACCGTGACGGAATCGTCCTCCGTGGCCAGAGCCTCCTCCGTGTAGGGGATGCCAATGTTACCCACCACGTGGACATCCTTGAACCAGGACTTCATAATCTCCCCGGTGAGAGCCGTGGTGGTGGTCTTGCCGTTGGTTCCCGTGATGGCGATCAGCTTTCCCTTGGCGCACTGGTAAGCCAGCTGGATCTCACTCCAGATGGGGATCTTCACATCCGCCAGCACGGAGACGAAGGGGGCGTCCAGGGGAATCCCCGGGCTGATGACGCACAGCTCCACCCCCAGAAGATCCGTCCTCTTCAGATCCCCCAGGATCACCTCCACCTTATCTTTGGGGTCAAACATTCCCCGAATCTGCGCTTTATCCAGGCAGGGATTGCTGTCGTAGAGCACAACCTCGCCGCCCATATCTAAGAGCAGTCTCGCCGCGGCAATTCCGCTCTTTCCTGTACCTGCTACTATAACCTTCTGGCTCATGTTCTTCCTCCTATAATCCCAGATATGCGATCAGGCAGAGAATGGCGGTGACCACGGAAAAGACGGCCACAACCCTGGTCTCCGACCAGCCGCACAGCTCGAAGTGATGGTGGATGGGCGCCATCTTGAAAATGCGCTTGCCACCGGTTTTCTTAAAGTATGTCACCTGGATGATCACGGACAGCACCTCCACCAGGTAGATCAGCCCCACCACAGCGATGAAGAGGGGAATCTGCATCATAAAGGCGCTGGAGGCCACAAATCCTCCCAGGGCCAGAGATCCCGTGTCCCCCATGAAAACCCTGGCGGGGTACACGTTGAACAGCAGAAAGCCCAGCAGGCTCCCCACCACAGCCCCGGTGATGGGGCTGATCCCCGTGTTCTCCCCCACAGCCACCACCGTCATGAAGGTGGCCACCAGGATGGTGACGCTGGTGCACAGGCCGTCCAGGCCGTCGGTGAAATTCACGCCGTTGTCCGTGCCCAGAGTCACAAAGAACAAAAACGGGACGAACAACCACCCCAGATCCAGGAAATATCCGCGGTCAAAGCCGCCGGTGAAGGGGATCAGCATGGAGGTGCCCACCTCCTCCGACGTGATCAGGTACCAGCAGAAAATGCCGGTGATCACAAACTGGCCCAGAAGCTTCTGTTTTGGGTTCAGTCCCTCGGACCGCTTCATCACAATCTTGATGTAGTCGTCTAAAAAACCGATGATGCCAAAGCCCACCGTCACAAAGAGGACGGGAATGATCTTGGGGTAATCCCTCAGGTAGAAGAGGGAGGTCACGATGATGCTGGTGAGGATCACCAGGCCGCCCATGGTGGGCGTCCCCTGCTTCTTCAAGTGGGCCTGGGGGCCGTCGTCCCGGACCTGCTGGCCGAACTTGAGTTTGTGGAGAAAGGGAATCACAATGGGGCAAAGTATCGCACTCACGGCGAAGGCGATGATGATCGCCAGTATGGTTTCATTTATCATAACGCACCTCTGTCATCTATGTATTCACGGAATAGTATACGTCTTTTTCCGCGAATAATCAACCGTAGATTCGGAAGGCAGAAACAGTTTCTTCCTCCTCTGCCTGGATTCCCAGATATGGCAGAATGTTTTCAAAAATGTCGGCGATCACCGGGGCCGCGATGGTCCCCCCGTAGTAGACTCCCTGAGGCTCGTCGATGGTGATCAGGGCCAGGACCTCCGGATCGTCCGCCGGGGCGAATCCGATGAAGGAGGAGATGTATTTTTTCAGGCTCCGGGGCAGTTTCTCCGAGGTGGCCGTCTTTCCCCCGATGCGGAAGCCGGGAACAGCCGCATTTTTCCCGCTCCCCTCCGCCACCACCTGCTCCAGGATGTAGCGCATGGTCCCGCTGGTCTCCTCCGACAGGATTTGCTCCCCCTCCGGCCAGGAAAATTCCCTCACATGGGTTCCGTCGGCGCTCACCGCCCTGACCCCCAGATGGGGCGTCACCCGCGTCCCGCCGTTGATGACGGCGGATACGGTGGCCGCCAGCTGCACCGGCGTCACCTGGAAGGACTGGCCGAAGGAGACGGTGGCTAACTCCACCGCCCCCATATTTTCCATTTTATGCATGATGGTGGACGCCTCCCCGGGCAGGTCGATGCCCGTCTTTCCCAGGAGGCCGAACTGCTCAAAGTATCCATAGTACCGCTCCACCCCCAGCCTCTGCCCCACGTCGATGAGCACCGGATTGCAGGAGTTCATCATGCCCTCAAGAAATGTCTCGCCCCCGTGGCCGCCCGTCTTGTGGCAGCGGATTTTCCGGTCCTCCACAATGCGGAATCCCGGGCAGTTGAAATGATCGTCCAGATCCACCACCCCCGCCTCCAGCCCGGCGGCGGCGGTGATGATCTTGAAGGTGGAGCCCGGCTCGTAGGTGTCGCTGACACAGGGATTTCTCCAGATCTGATTGAGGAGATCCTGCTTTTCCTTCTCGTCCGCCGGGACATTTTCCCCCTCCGGCAGGGAGAATGGGTCGTTCAAGTGGAAGCCCGGCACGCTGGCCATGGCAAGAATCTCCCCGTTTTTCGGGTTCATCACCAGGATGGAGACCTGCCTCGCCCCCTTTTTCTCCATCACCTGGTAGGCCGCCTGCTCCGCGTACTCCTGGATATTCACGTCCAGGCTGATGTAGAGGTCGCTGCCGGCCACCGGCTCCAGGCGGTCCTCCGCCGCGTTCCCGATCTCCACCCCCGCCGCGTCCGCGAGGGTCAGAATCCGGCCGTTTACCCCCTTCAGCACCTCCTCGTACTCCACCTCCAGGCCGATGACCCCCTGATTGTCCCCGCCCGTGAACCCAAGCACGCGGGAGGCCAGGCTGTCGAAGGGATAGTATCTCCTGTAGTCCTCATCCACCTTCACCCCCGCCAGCCCCAGGCTGCGGATGGCGTCCCCCGTCTCCTTGGGCACATTGGTCTTCACGATCTCCCGGGAGCTTCTCTTCTCCACCCGCGCCCGCACCTTCTCCTCCGGCAGGTCCAGGGTCTCCGCCAGATCCGCGATCACCCGCTCCGGCTCCTCCACCTGGTTGTGGATCACCGACACGGTGCAGACGGTCCGGTTGTCGGCGATCACCGTCCCGTTCCGGTCGATGATCCTTCCCCTCGCCGCCTTGATGGTCCTCTCCCTCTGGTGGAGATCCTCCGCCTTCCCGCTGTAATACTCCGACCGGAATATCATCAGATATGCCAGCCTCCCGCACAGGGCAGAGGTTGCCAGGAAGACGGCCAAAAACATGGCGGTCACCCGCGCCCTGTGGCGTGTCCGGTTCTCATTCATCCCCATACCCGCCTGATTTTTGTTGCTATTATGTATATGCGCAGGGCCCTCACATATGAATCGGATCGGCGCCAGCGCACAAAAAGGGATGTGCGCC
>DXEU01000133.1 GCA_019114845.1 Candidatus Lachnoclostridium stercoripullorum
ATGGCGATGGAGGCCGACGGGCCGCCGATGCCGGTGGAGGTGACGCTCACCTTCTCCCCGTCCAGGTAGCCGGTGTAGGTGACAAACTCCCGGCTGTCCGCCATCAGCTTGGCGTCCTCAAAGTGCGCCGCTATCTTCTGGCAGCGCTTGGGGTCCCCGGGGAGAATCACATAGCGCCCCACGTCTCCCTTTCTCAGATTGATATGATACTGTAAACCCACTTCTCCAGAATAGTTCTGCATAAACTTCTTCTCCTTTCACACATTTCTGTACAACGCCTCTATACTTGTATAATATCACTTGGCTTGTCTAATTTCAATCCCCTTTTCACTTGTCTGTTTTATTGACATTTTCCCGTTGGTGGGGTAGTATGTTCTTATGTACTTGTCTAAAATCCAGGAGGTCCGCCATGAACGCCCAGAAGAACGAAAAGTCCAGAAATTTGAAGCATGTCCGGGTCTATGACCAGCTGTACCGGATGATCCAGGAAGGGGTCTATCCCCCGGGAACTCAGCTCCCCTCGGAGCCTGAGCTGGCCTCCCGCATGGGGGTCAGCCGCATGACGCTCCGGCGCGCTCTGTCCCTTCTCATCGACGACGGCCTGGTAAAAAATATCCGGGGAAAGGGCAATTTTATCCGCTGTCAGGAGAGCCTGTCTGATCCCGACCGGCACGGCCTGGAAACCCTGGGCAATCCTGTCTATTTTTGCTGCAAGGATCAGCCGGACAGCCTGGAGATGGAGTTCCGCCTGGAGCCCCCCTCCAAGCCCATCGCCGAGAGCTTAAAGCAGCACTGCGCCGCCGTGGTCATCGCCGATCTCTGGTACAAATGCCACGGGCAGCCGGTGGCCTACACGCTCTCCATCCTCCCCATCGAGGCGATCTCCCGGCTGGAAATCGATCTGAACCGCCCGGAGATGCTGAGGGAGTTTCTGGAGACCGGCATCTACAGCCAGGCAGCCGGCAGCAACCTCCACCTGACCGCCTCCAACGCCGGCAATTTCAGCGCCCGCAAATACGTTCTCTCAAAACAAAACACCTTCCTTCTCGTACAGGAAATCCTATACGGAAAGGAAGGCGTCATCATCGCGATCAACAAACATTTTATTCCCCTGGAGCTGTTCCAGGCCAGGATCTACACTTGAGAGACGGCCTGCCCACAGGGAGCGGCCAGGGCATTTACTTGCCGATCATCACGTTGATGATGGTCTCGTTTGTGCTCTTCATGCCCTCTTTGGCCACCCGGCCCACATTGGCGATGGTCTGGTCCACGGCGTCCGCGAGGATACCGTCGCCGCCGTTAAAGCGCTGGCCTCGGATGCACATCTGATAGCCCAGGATGCCGGCTCCCACCGCCGTGGCGATCTTTCCGGCGCAGGACGGCTTCGCCCCGTCGCAGATCATGCCGGACACCATGGCCAGAGCGTTGCTCACCGCGTGGGACACGGTGTCGAAATCAGCCCCGCAGAGGTAGGCGATGCCGGCACCGGCGCCGGCTCCCGCGCTCACCGCCCCGCAGAAGGCGGACAGTCGGCCGATGGGGGTCTTCTGGTGAATGGCCGTCAGGTTGGAGAGGGCCAGGGCCCGATACTTCTTCTCCTCGCTCACCTTCAGCTCCTTCGCGTACACCAGAACCGGGATGGATGCGGTCATTCCCTGGTTGCCGCTGCCGGAGTTGATCACCACCGGCAGCTCACAGCCGTCCATTCTGGCATCCGATCCGGCTGCCGCCATGGCCCTGGCCCTGGTGGCCACGTCGTCCCCCACGGACTCCAGCAGCACTTTGCCCACATTGGCCCCATAGGAATTCTTCATCCCTTCCTGGGCGATGGCCCAGTTGTAGCTCTCCTGCACCTGCAGAACCGGCTTGATATCCTCCACATCCACCGTGTTGACAAAATCCCAGATATTCGCCATGTCCAGCAGGGAGCGGTCCGTCAGCCCCTCCTCGGACTCCCCGGCCACCGGCACATCCTTTAAAACCTGTCCATTTTTCTCAATCAGCACCACGTTGGTGTGGTAGTTGGCGATTCGTACCCGGCTGTAATCCTCCCCCTTATACATGGTCACAATGATGTCGAAGGTCAGGCCGCTGTCCGCGAGGAGGACTTCCATCTCTGTCCTGCCCAGAAACTCCTTTATCTCCCCCACCTGCTCCGGCGTCACCTGGGCGATCACCTCCAGCTCCTTATCCGGATCTCCCGCCACGATGCCGGCGGCTGCGGCCACCTCAATGCCCTTCATATGGCCGGTGTTGGGAACCACCACGGACTTCACGTTCTTGATGATGCTGCCGCTGGCCTCCACCACCACCTTGTCCGGAAGCTCTCCCAGAGTTTTCCTGCCCACGGCTGCGGCGTAGGCCAGGGCGATGGGCTCGGTGCAGCCCATGGCCGGAATCAGCTCTTCCTTCAGAATGTTTATGTACGCCTGGTATCTCTCGTCTGTTTTTCTCATTTGAATGCTTCCTTCCCTCATTTTTTATGCAGAATACACAGTTTTTTCCCCGTTCTGCATTGACCTCTCTTGCATATTATTATATGATAAATGTTATTAAATGTAAAATTTAAGCTTTTAAAATAATCGTTTAAAATATTTAAACGATCCGGAGGGGAGGAACACGTCTTGGAATTCAGGGAAATCGCCACCTTTCTCCAGGCGGCCCAGCTGAAAAGCTTCTCCAAGGCCGCCAGAAAACTGGACTATTCCCAGGGGGCCGTCACCATACAGATCAAGCACCTGGAGTCGGAGCTGGGGGTGCGTCTCTTTGACCGCATCGGGAAGCAGGTCAGTCTGACCCATCAGGGGGAGCTGTTCTACCGCTACGCCGTCTCCCTCACCCACAACCTGGAGGAGATCCGGGAGGCCATGGCCGGCACCCGGGAGCTCACCGGCACTCTGGCTCTGGGCACCATCGAGTCCATCTGCTCCTCCATCATCCCGCCCATTCTCTCAGAGTATCACCGCCGCTTTCCCCAGGTGAGCGTGAGCATCACCATCGACTCTCCCCAGGCTCTGCTGGAGATGATGAACGAGAATGCCCTGGACATCGTATATTTTCTGGACAAACGGCTGTACGACCAGCGCTGGGTCAAGGTCCTGGAGGAGCCGGAGGAGATCGTCTTCGCCGCCTCCTCCGCCCACCCCTTCGCCGGCAGAAAGAATCTGGACCTGGAGGAGGTCGCCGCCCAGCCGTTTCTGCTGACGGAGAAGGCCGCCAGCTACCGCAGCATCCTGGACAGCTACCTGGCCTCCCGCCAGAAAAACATCCGTCCCTTCCTGGAGATCGGCAACACGGACTTCATTCTCCAGATGCTCCGGGACAATACGGGGCTCTCCCTGCTGCCCCTCTTCTCCATCGAGAAGGACGTCCAGCGGGGAGCGCTCACCGCCCTGGACGTGAAGGATTTTCATATGCAGATCTGGCGTCAGATCGTCTACCACAGGGACAAGTGGGTCACCAGGGAAATGTCCGAATTTTTAAAGCTGGCAAACGCCGGGGAAACGGAGGAACCATGAACCAGAAAATCAATAAAACCGTCCTCACAGCAAAAGACCGGGTGCGGAACGCTCTCCCGGTCATCGCCTTTTTCTTCTTTCTCTACATCCTGGTGGTGAACTTTTTCGGACGGCAGTACGCCGTCATCGTCTCCACCTTCACCGCCGTCTTCAGCGGGCAGAGGCTGAAGGATCACACCTTCTCCTACTACGTGCGCCTGCTCTTCAGCAGCCTCCTGCTGTGCTTTCTGGCGTATGTCTCCTCCTTCAACCTGGCCCTCTGCATCCTGCTCAACTTCACGGTGCCCTTTCTGCTTGTATTTCTCCACAGCTCCCAGTTCAATCCCAAAGGGTATTTTTCCTATGCCATGATGTTCGTCTTTCTGGAGTTCAGTCCCCCCTCGGAGGAAAACATAACCACCATTCTCATAATTCTGACCATGGCGGTGATCGTCCTGGCCTTCTGCCTCCAGATCTATGCCAAGCTGACCCGCAAGCCGGTGGACCCTTGGACGGAGGTGGGTCTGGGCCTGGACGAGCTGTCGGATCTGATGGAGGCCATCTCCTCCGGCGAGATCTCCGGGGACACCGTCTCCCGCCTGCGGAAGCTGGAGCTGAAATTCCACACTCTCTCCTACTCCAGCCACCGCTTCTTCGCCGCAAAGCTGAACTCTGTGAAATTGTATGACATGTTCGCCATCCTGTTCCAGAGAGCCTCCTACCTGGCTGCCGACTCCTCCTGGAAGCAGAGCGCCAGCCCGGCCCACATGGACGCCGTCCATCAGCTGGCCCTCTACGTGAAGAAGGTCCGGGATCAGATCTCTTTCTCCGACAATGAGGCGCTGATCGAGGAGGCCAGAAGGCTGCTGGCGGACATGGACCTGGAAAATGGGCGGCTCCGCATCTTTTTCCGCTCATTCCTCCACATGATGATGCTCATCCTGAAGGAGGTGACGGAGTCCGGGCCCCCCGATTTCCGCAGCCACCAGACCAGCATGCAGGAGCTGGTCATCTCCCTGTGGCAGCGCTGCTCCCTGGAGTCCTTTGAGATGCGGTTTGCCCTGCGCCTGTCCGTGGTCATGACCATCAGCTATGCAGTCAGCTATCTGTCCGATATCTCCCGGGCCTACTGGTTCCCCATGAACGCCTTCCTCATGCTCATGCCGGCCTACGAGGAGAGCGATCACAGGACCCGCACCCGCCCCATAGGGACGGCCATCGGCTGCGTGGCGGTGTACCTGAT
Source organism: Candidatus Lachnoclostridium stercoripullorum (assembly GCA_019114845.1). GTDB lineage: Bacteria > Bacillota > Clostridia > Lachnospirales > Lachnospiraceae > Lachnoclostridium_A > Lachnoclostridium_A stercoripullorum. Next base: position 4,741 of record DXEU01000133.1, read on the forward strand.
TCTCCCCTACCTGACCAGCACCGCCAGCCAGTTTATCTTCGCCCTCACCTGCCTCTCCATCATGTACTGCATGACGGCGGGCACCTGGAATCAGCCCATATTCGCCACCTGCTACGCCCTGACTATGACCTCCATGTCCATCCCCCAGAACGAGGCCATCACCATGCGGCTTCTCTCGGTGCTGGCGGCTATGGTTTTAGTCTACGCCGTCAACCACCTGGTCTTCCCCACCAGCAAGGAGGCCATGTTCCGGTTCAACATCCACATGATGTTCCGCCTGCACAATTCCTACTGGGAGATCATCTGGGGAACCATCCGCGGCTGGTCCGACCTGTCGGTGGCCAGGGAAATTCTGAACTACTTCCACATGGTGTACGGGGAGGCCGTCTCCTACTTGGACAAGCTGGCCCCGTCCCCCCAGCGGGACATGGACCAGAAGGCCCTCATCACCATGTGGCAGGTCTTCTCCGAGCTGGAGCAGATCGAGTTTCTCATCCAGCTGGGGGACGTGTCCAAGAGCGATCAGATGCAGCTCTTAAAGCTGTCCGCCGAGTGCCGCAACCATTTCACAAAGGGGTCCGTCTCCCCCCTGCCGGCGGATTTTCACTCCAATTCCGAGAACGGGGAGGATCTCACCTACGTGAT
>DXEU01000134.1 GCA_019114845.1 Candidatus Lachnoclostridium stercoripullorum
AAATGCTAACGGCATCATTCCATCCACCCTTCTCTTTTAATGATAATGAATATCATTTATTTTTTCTGCAATTAGTATATGCTAACCCCATGGAATTGTCAAGGATATTTTTGAGAAAGATTTCCATTTTCTGTTAGTCTGTATGGAAAAGAATCCTGTGCATGAAAAAAGACCTGCCGGTTCTCTTCCACCGACAGGTCTCTTTCTACGGGCAGGATCTCCCTCTGCGGGCAGGATCTCTGCCTATTTTTGGTTTTACTGTGTTCTCAGCTCAGCGCCCAGCTTCTTGCCAAGCTTCTTCATCACCTGGCCGGCAGCCGCCTCGATCTCCTGGGAGGTCAGCGTCTTCTCGCCAGATCCGATGGTCAGGCGGATGGTCACCGACTTCTTGCCCGCCGGGATCTGCTTTCCTCTGTACTCGTCCACGAAGGCCGCCTCCTTCACCAGGGCGCTGGCCTTCTTCTGGCCCATGATGGCCTCGTGGATATCGGCCCACGCGGCGTCGGAGTCAAACAGCATGGAGATGTCGTAATCCGTCTCCGGGTATTCCGCCAGGTGGGTGAAGCGGTTGGTTCTGGAACGCAGGGGAACCAGCTTCGTGGCGTCAAATTCAAACAGCATCACGGACAGATTCTTGATGCCGCAGTCCATGGATACCTTCTTGGCCACCAGGCCCATATCGCCGATCTTCTCCTCGCCCCGGAAAATGTTCAGCCATACGATGTTGTCCGCCCACACCGGCTTCTCCTCCTTGCGGAAGGTGAAGCCCTCCATGTGGGTATAGCGGGGCATATACTCCAGGACGCCCTTGGCCTCCCGGAAGAGCTGGGTCACGTCCTTCACGCTGCTGGCAAAGGCCGCGCCGATGTGGCGTCTCTGCTCCGGCAGGGACTCCGTCTCATCGTAGGGGGAGGTGTAGTTCCGGTCGAAGAACACCTGGGCCTCCTCGAAGATGGCAAAATCGTCAAAATACCGCTCGTTCTTCACCACCGCCTCGCAGAGGTTGGGGAGCAGGGAGGAGCGGATGTAGCTTAAATCCGGCGCCGGAGGCATGGAGAGCCGCAGCACTCCCTCCGTGCTCTGGAGAACCGCGTTCATGAACACATCGTTCATCCACGGATAGGTGTAGACCTCCTGCATGCCGCAGCGGATCGCCAGATACTCCTTGATGCTGCGGATCAGATCCTGATCTCTCTGGTTGATGGCCCCCTCAAAGGCTGTGGTAAAGGGGGTTGCCTCAAAATTGTCGTAGCCGTACATTCTGGCAACCTCCTCCATCACGTCGTCCTTGATGGAGATGTCGCCGGTGGAACGCCAGGTGGGGGCTGTCACGTGCATATTGTCCCCGTCGATGGCCACCTCAAAGCCCAGAAGCTCCAGCTTCTTCTGAACCTCCTCGTTGGTCAGATCCTTGCCCAGGCGCTTGGCCAGCCAGGTCAGGCTCACGTCGATCTCCGCCTTCTTCAGGGGAGTCACATACCGGTCGCAGAAGCCCGTCACCTTGAGCTCCGGGTACAGCTCGTGGAAATACTTCATGGACAGGGACAGAGCCTGATCGCAGCGCTCCGGGTCCACGGCTTTCTCATACCGGGAGGAGGCCTCCGTGCGGGTGTCGTAGCGCAGAGCCGTCCGGCGGATGCCGGTGGACTCAAAGTTTGCCACCTCCAGAATCACCCTCTTGGTATCCGGCAGAATGGAGTCCTTGGCGCCTCCCATGACGCCGGCCAGGGCCACCGGGCCCTCGGAGTCGGTGATCACCAGATCGTCGTCGCAGAGGGTCAGCTCCTTCTCATTTAAGAGGACCAGCTTCTCCCCCGCCGCGGCGTGGCGCACCACGATGTGGTCCGTGATGTTGTCCGCGTCAAAGGCGTGGGTGGGATTGCCGGTGGCCAGCATCACGTAGTTGGTGATGTCCACCAGGGCGTTGATGGGGCGCATGCCCGCCTTCCAGATCCGGCTCTGCATCTTGTAGGGGGAGGGCTTTACCTCCACCCCGTTCATCTCCACGCCGATGTAGCGGGCGCAGCGGTCCGGGGATTCAATCTCCACCTTGAAATCGGACTGGGTCTCCGCCCGATAGGGCTCGATCTCCATCAGGGGCAGGTTGTAGAGGGCGGCAATCTCCCTGGCGATTCCGTAATGCCCCCAGAGGTCCGGGCGGTTGGTCATGGACTTGTTGTCGATCTCCAGGAGAACGTCGTCCAGATCCAGGGCCGTGGCCAGGGGGGTTCCGGCGGGAACCTCAAAGGCGGACAGATCCAGGATCTCCGCCTCCTGGGATGCCGGGAACAGGTCGCCCAGGCCGATCTCGTCGGAAGCACAGATCATGCCGTAGGACTCCACGCCTCTCAGCTTGGAGTTTTTAATCTCCACCGGCTCCCCCTGTCCGTGCCAGCGCACGATGGCTCCGGGACAGGAGACCGCCACGCGCATTCCCTCTCTCAGGTTGATTCCGCCGCAGACGATGGTCTTCACATCGCTGCCAATATTTACCTGGCACACTCTCAGCTTGTCCGCGTTGGGGTGGGGCTCGATCTTCTCGATCACTCCCACAACCATGTTGTCAAAGCGGCGGGCAAGGTACTCCACGTCCTCCACCTCCACGGTGGACATGGTCAGGTCGTAGGCCAGCTTCTTTAAATCCGCGTCCTCAGGGATCTTCACGTAATCCCTGATCCATGATAACGATAATTTCATTTTATTAATCCGCCTTTCTGTGTACTGCTCTCTCTTATCGGAACTGCTTTAAGAATCTCAAGTCCGCGCTGTGGAACAATCTCACGTCGTCCACCCCGTAGCGCATCATCACCAGCCGGTCCAGGCCGATATTCACATAGAAGCCGGTGTACTCATCCGGATCCAGACCCGCCGCCCGCAGCACGTTGGGGTGGGGGGAACCGCCGGGCATAACCTCAATCCAGCCCACATGCTTGCAGACGCTGCAGCCTTTTCCGCCGCAGACCTGGCACTGCATGTCGATCTCAAAGCCGGGCTCCACAAAGGGGAAGAAGCCGGAGCGCATCCGCACCGGCACATCCGTGCCGAATACCTTGTTCAGGATGCTCTTGATCATCACCTTGCCCGAGGTGAAGGTGATGTCCTTGTCCACGATCAGGGCCTCATACTGGAAGAACGCTCTCTCGTGGTGGGCGTCGGTGGTCTCGTTGCGGTACACCCGTCCGGGGTACACGAAGCGGTACGGCGGCTTGTGGGTCTGCATGTAGCGGACGCTTCCGCCGGTCAGATGGGGGCGAAGGCAGAGCTTCTCGTTGGTGCTCCCGGTGTCATGGCCGGCCAGCCAGTAGGTGTCCATACTCTCCCTGGCGGGATGGTTGGGCGGGAAATTCAGCTTGTCGAAGGCGTACAGCTCGCTGGTGATGTCGTCCTCCTGGAAGATCTCAAAGCCCATGGAGCGGAAGGCGTCGTTTAAGTCATAGCACATCTGGGTGATGGGGTGGAGTCCGCCTCTGGGGGGCAGGATTCCCGGAACGGAGCAGTCAAAATCCGGGGATACCTCGGACGCCTTCAGCTTCAGCTCCATCCTCTTCTCATCGATCCGCTCCGTGACCTGGTTCTTGGCCTGGTTTAAGAGTTTTCCCATCTCCGGGCGGAGCGCCGGGTCCAGCTTGGGCATCTCCTTCATCAGCAAGGTCAGGGAACCCTGCTTGCCGATGTAGGCGCTCTTCACGTTCTGCAGCTCGCTCTCGCTGGCCGCAGCAGAAATCCTGTTTTCTGCTTCTGATAAAATTCCGTTGATTTTATCCTTCATCACTGTTCTCCTTTCTGATTGGGCGGAATGGCGAAGTCTCCTATTAACTAAAAAAGCCCCGTCCCCAAAAGGGACGAGGTCATCGCGGTACCACCCTAATTCCCGCCCGCAGCTGCGGACAGGCACTTGTCTCTACTTAACGCATAGCTACGGCGCAGCCTAGTGGGATGTCCTTTCAGCGGCGCGGCTCCGGCGGGAAATTCAGGGGATTTGCGGAACCTGAGGAGACTTACAGCCGGTGATCCCCTCTCTCTGAAAAGAATACAAGCCCTTACGTTTGTGCCTTCAAAGCCTTTGGTGTATGGCGCGTGTTAAAACGCGAAATCTGTGTATTATTGTAGCCACACAGGGGGAAAAAGTCAAGTACTTCGTCACTTTTTCCGCCCCGGATCCCGTGGGTCCGTCCCCTCCTCTTCCCCGCAGAGCAGGCGGTAGAGGGTTAAATCTCCATGGAGAAACGTGAGAATCTCCTCCAGCTGCCGGCGGTTGTCCTTCCTCCCGCCCTGCTTCACGGCGCGGATCAGGATATTCTTGGGCGTGTGCTCCATGTCGATGAACTCCAGCAGCTGGGTGCGGTAGCCCTGGGATTCCAGAAGCTCCGCGCGGATGGCGTCGGTGAACAGGGCCGCCGTCCTCTCCTTTATGATCCCGTAGGAGAACAGGGGGGCCAGAAGTTCATTCTCCATCTGCCCGTTGAGCTCATGCTGGCAGCAGGGCACGGAGAGAATCACCCGCGCCCCCCCATTTCACCGCCTTTGAGAGCGCATAGTCCGTGGCCGTGTCGCAGGCGTGGAGAGTGACCACCATATCCACCTGATCCACCCCCTCGTAGGAGGCGATGTCCCCGTGGTAAAAGCGCAGCCGGTCAAATCCGTACCGCTCCGCCAGCAGGTTGCACCTGGCGATCACGTCCTTCTTCAGGTCCAGGCCGATGACGCGGATGGAATAGCCCTTCAGCTCCTTCAGGTAATAGTACATGGCGAAGGTCAGATAGGATTTCCCGCAGCCAAAGTCAATGATCACGTTCTCCCGCTCCCGGTCAAGCCTGGGGAGAATGTCCTCGATAAACTCCAGGAAGCGGTTGATCTGCCGGAATTTGTCGTACCGGGAGCGGACCACCTGCCCATCCCCCGTCATAACCCCCAGATCCACCAGGAAGGGAACCGGCTTCCCCTCCTCCAGCACGTACCGCTTTCTCCGGTTGTGGGAGGCCGGCGCCGGCAGTCCCGCCGCCGGGACCGCCATCTTGCGCCTGATCTTCACCGTCATTTTCCCCTTTTTGCTCACAAGGGCATGGACCGTGCCGCCGGCGGCGGAGAGCTCCATCTGCTTCAAGCTCCCGGCCAGCAGGCCGGCCACGTAGGCGGCCGTCTCCTCCCGGTTCATATTTTTGTGGAACGCCTGGGTTCCCCTCTGCTCCTCCGCCTGGAACACCAGCTCTCCCCGCAGCAGGATGGGGCGGATTCTCACCTTCCGGATCTCCTCCCCGTCCGCCGGGCTGCTGAGAATCACCCGCTCCAGGCCTTCGTTTAAAAACTCCTCCAGGGCGCCCACAAGCGCCTCTCTCTCTTTCTCTTCCATACGTTCGCCCGCGTTTAATTCTTAAAGCTGTGGATGGGGGCCGGGATTCTGCCGCCCCTGGTCACGAATTTCTCGCAGGAGAAGGTGTTCACCGGCATCACCGGGGCGTACCCCAGAAGGCCGCCGAACTCCACCGTGTCCCCCACGCCCTTGCCGATCACCGGGATCACCCGCACAGCCGTGGTCTTCTGGTTCACCATGCCGATGGCCGCCTCGTCGGCGATGATGCCGGCGATGGTGGTGGCCGGCGTGTCCCCCGGGATGGCGATCATGTCCAGCCCAACGGAGCAGACGCAGGTCATGGCCTCCAGCTTCTCCACGGTGAGGGCGCCCAGGGTCACCGCATCGATCATCCCCTGGTCCTCGCTGACCGGGATGAAGGCGCCGCTCAATCCCCCCACATAGGAGGAGGCCATGACGCCGCCCTTCTTCACCTGATCGTTCAGCATGGCCAGGGCCGCCGTGGTCCCCGGAGCGCCGACTCGCTCCAGCCCGATCTCCTCCAGAATCTCCGCCACGCTGTCGCCCACCGCCGGGGTGGGGGCCAAGGACAGGTCGATGATGCCGAAGGGCACGCCCAGACGCCTGGACGCCTCCTGGGCCACCAGCTGGCCCACACGGGTGATCTTGAAGGCCGTCTTCTTGATGGTCTCGCACAGGACCTCAAAATTCTGCCCTCTGGCCTTCTCCAGGGCGACCTTCACCACGCCGGGGCCGCTGACGCCCACGTTGATGATGGCGTCCGCCTCCGTCACGCCGTGGAAGGCTCCCGCCATGAAGGGGTTGTCGTCCGGTGCGTTGCAGAATACCACCAGCTTGGCGCAGCCCAGGGAATCCTGCTCCTTCGTGGCCTCCGCCGTGGCCTTCACCACCTGGCCCATGAGATTCACCGCGTCCATGTTGATGCCCGTCTTGGTGGAACCCACGTTGACGGAGCTGCACACCCGCTCCGTGCAGGCCAGGGCCGCCGGGATGGAGCGGATCAGGTTCTCGTCCGCCGCCGTCATCCCCTTGGACACCAGGGCCGAATATCCTCCCAGGAAATTGACTCCCACTTCCTTCGCCGCCCGGTCCAGGGTCCTGGCGATGGTCACAAAATCCTCCGGCGTCCTGCAGGCCGCTCCCCCCACCAGGGCGATGGGCGTCACGGAGATCCGCTTGTTCACAATGGGGATTCCGAACTCCCGCTCGATGGCCTCCCCCGTGGACACCAGATCCCTGGCCAGGGTCGTGATCTTATTGTAAATCTTCTCGTTGACCTCAGAAAGATCGCTGCTGCTGCAGTCCAGAAGGCTGATTCCCAGGGTGATGGTCCTCACGTCCAGCTTCTCCTGCTCGATCATATTGTTGGTCTCGATTACCTCAAACATATTCAACATAGCTGTGTACCGCCCTTTCGCGCCTTTAAATTCTGTGCATGCTGGTGAAAATCTCTTCCTTCTGGCACTTGATCTTCACGCCGATGGAATCCCCCAGCTTCTCCATCTCCTCCGCCATGGTCCCGAAGCGGTCCTCCGTCTCCGTGATATCCACGATCATCATCATGTTGAAATATCCCTGCACGATGGTCTGGGAGATGTCCAGGATGTTGATGTGATGGTCCGCCAGATACGTGCAGACTCTGGCGATAATGCCCACCGTGTCCTTGCCCACTACAGTAATGATTGCCTTGCTCATAGCTCTTCTCTCCTTCTATATGTAAAGATTGGTTTTACAGCGTGATGATCTCCGACATGGAGTCCCGCCCCGCCACCTCGATGTGGAAGTCGGTCCCTTTGTAGGGGGTGTCCCCCTGGGTGATCTCGCAGCGGACGCTCTCCAGCGCCAGCTCCGGATAATTGTTCTCCTTGCTCAGGTGCCCCAAAAGCACGGCCTTCAGGTGATCGTGGAGAATGTAGTTTAACAGTCTCCCCGCCGTCTCGTTGGACAGGTGGCCGTGGTCCCCCATGATCCTCCGCTTCAGGTAATAGGGGTAGGGACCCGTCTCCAGCATCCTCACATCGTGGTTGGACTCCAAAAGCAGGGCGTCCAGCCCCTGAAGGTGGTCGATGATGTGCTGGTCGTAGTGGCCCATGTCCGTGGCCACCGCCACCTGCTTTCTCCCCTGGCTGATGCGGTATGCCACCGGGTTGGCCGCGTCGTGGTCGATGGAGAAGGGCAGCAATTTCAGATCCCCGATGGAAAATTCCACCTCCGGCAGCACCGGGTGGAACAATTCCCCCGGCATCTTCCCCAGGGAACCCATTCCCTGGATCTCCCGCAGGGTCTCCGCCGTGCCGTAGATGGGAACCCCGTGCTTCCTGGCAAGAACCCCCAGTCCCCGCACATGGTCGGAGTGCTCGTGGGTGATCACGATGCCTGAGAGCTCGCTCCCCTTCACCCCGATCTCGTTGAGTCCCTGCTCGATTCTCTTGTTGCTGATCCCGGCATCCACCAGGATATTGGCCTTCTCTGTGCCCACATATATGCAGTTGCCGCTGCTTCCGCTGGCTATGCTCACAAATCTCATCTCGTCAGTCCCCTGCTCTCCAATCTTTCCCGAACCTGCCTCTCCGCGTCCTCCAGGTCGCCGTTGTTGTCGATCTCCACGTCGCACAATCTGCGAAACTCCCCGTCGGACAGCTGGCTGGCCATAATGCTCTCGCATTTCTCCCTCGTATACCCCCGCCCCTCCATGAGACGGCGGATCCGATTTTCTCTCGAAGTATAAACATACCACATTTCATCATAAATGTCATGGACTTTTTCGCTGGGGAGAGCCGTCTCCACCACCGCCAGGGAGACTCCCTCCCCGGCTGCCTCCTTCAGGCGGCGGCGCACCTCCCGCCAGACCAGGGGATGGATGATGGCATCCACCGTCTCCCTGGCCCGATGGTCAGAAAAAATTCTCGCTGCCAGGGCTCTCCGGTCGATGGCTCCGTCCGGGGCGAGGATCCCCTCCCCCAGAGCTTCCACCACCTGCCTGCAGCCCTCCTGCCCCGGCTCCATGAGCTCGTGGGCGATCTCGTCCGCCAGCAGGATCCTGGCGTTCCATTTCTCTCTCAAAATCTGGAGAATGCAGCTCTTTCCCGAGCCCACTCCCCCTGTCACCCCGATCACCAGGGGACCTCTTCTCTCGGACATCTCTATCCCGTTCCTCCCCGTCTATTTCGCGTCAAACCAGGAGCGGCCCGTCTTGGCCTCCACTTCCAGGGAGACCTTCAGGTCCGCCGCGTGCTTCATCTTGTCCTCCAGAATCCGCACCACTTCCTCCGCCTCGCTCTCCTTCGCCTCCACCAGGAGCTCATCGTGGACCTGCAGCACGATCCGGGACTCCAGCTTCCGCCGCCGAAGTTCCCGGTCCACTTCCACCATGGCGATCTTCATGATGTCCGCCGCCGTGCCCTGGATGGGGGAGTTCATGGCCACCCGCTCGCCGAACGCCCGGGTCCTGGGGGAATTTAACTCCGGGATGGGCCTTCTCCTGCCGAAGAGGGTGGAGACATATCCCTGCTCTTTGGCCTGCTCCACCAGCCCGTCCAGGAACTTTTTCACCCCCGGATAGGTCTCAAAGTATTTTTCAATGTACTCCATGGCCTCCTTGCGGGAAATGCTCAGCCCCTCGCTGAGGCCGAAGGCGCTGATGCCGTAGACGATGCCGAAATTCACCGCCTTGGCGTTGCGCCTCTGCAGCGGCGTCACCTGGTCCAGGGGAATGTGGAACACCTGGGAGGCGGTGATGGCGTGGATGTCCTGGGCCTCCCGGTAGGCCTCGATGAGCCTCTCGTCCCCGGACATGTGGGCCAGGATCCTCAGCTCGATCTGAGAGTAGTCCGCATCCACAAAGGTGCAGCCCTCCCTGGCCACAAACACCTTCCGGATCTCCCTTCCCAGCTCCATGCGCACCGGAATATTCTGCAGGTTGGGCTCCGTGCTGCTGATGCGCCCCGTGGCGGTGATGGTCTGGTTAAATTTCCCGTGGATCCGCCCGTCCGCCCCGATGTAGGCCGCCAGGCCCTCGGCGTAGGTGGAATTCAGCTTGGTCAGCTGCCTGTAGTCCAGCACCATCTGCACCACCGGGCAGTCCGGCGCCAGCTTCTCCAGCACATCCGCCGCAGTGGAGTAGCCGGTCTTCGTCTTCTTTCCGCCCTTCAGCTTCATCTTGTCGAAGAGGATTTCCCCCAGCTGCTTGGGGGAATTGATGTTGAATTCCTCCCCCACCTGGCGGTAGATCTCCTTCTCCAGGCGCTCGATCTGCACCTTCAGCCGGTCGCCGTAGGCTTTCAGCTCCCGCTGTTCCACATGGATACCCGCCTCCTCCATGTGGTGAAGGCTGTAGATCAGCGGCATCTCGATGGTCTCAAACAGGGCTTCCATCCCCGTCTCCCTCAGCCGCCCCTTCAGGACAGGGGCCGCCTTGAAGGCCGTATATCCCATGTAGCAGGCGCAGGCGGTCCCCTTTTCATCCCCGCCGCGGATCGCCTCCGCCAGGGAGGTCTTTCCCAGCAGGTCGGCCTGGGAGGGAACGGTCATCCCCAGATAATCCCTGGCCAGATCGTCATATCCGTAGCTGTCCTTGAGGGGATTTAGGAGGTAACCGGCCACCCCCGCATCCCGGGCCAGGGAATCCTCCTCCAGCCCGAGGAAGGGGAGCTGCTCCTTTAGGTTCAGCACCCAGGTCTCCGTCCCCATACAGATCTCCCGCGCCTTCGCCGCCAGCCAGTCGGAGTCCAGCTCCTCCCCCGCTGCCAGACAGCAGATGTTCTCCTCCCCCCAGCAGAGGGCCAGGGCCACCGCCTCTTTCCCAGGGCCTGCAGCCTTCTTTCCGATCTCCAGGTTACCGTCCGTCCCCGCAAAAAAGGAGAGCTGGCCCTCCTCAGATCTGTCCCCCAGAATCAACTGGAGGCCGGCCCGCTCGGCCCTCAGGGCCTCCCCGGCGGCCTGCTCCCCCTCCTTCCGACTCCGCACCACCCGAAAACGGCTCTCCAGGGCATTCTCTCCCCTGGCGCCCTCGCCGAAGCGGGTGAGGATGGACTTGAACTCCAGGCGCTTCATGAACTGGTACGCCTCCGGCGTGTACAGGTTCCCCACCATCGCGTCCTCATAGGAAAACTCCACCGGGGCGTCGATGCAGATGGTAGCCAGTTCCTTGCTCATCTGGGCCATGTCGTAGTGCTCCTCCAGGGCCTTTTTCGCCCGGGGCGGCCGGATCTCCTCCAAGTGAGCGTAGGCGTTCTCGATGGTGCCGTAGGCCGCGATGATGGCCGTGGCCGTCTTCTCGCCGATGGAGGGTACCCCCGGGATGTTGTCGGAGCTGTCCCCCATGAGGGCCTTCACATCGATGAACTCTGCGGGTGTCACCTGGTACTCCCGCTTCACATCCTCCGGGTAGTAGTCGTGCACCTCCGTCGCCCCCCGGCTGGTCTTGGGGATGCGGATCTTGATCCTCTCATCCGCCAGCTGGAGGAGGTCCCTGTCGCCGGAGACCACAGAGACCTCCACGCCCCGGGCGGCCATTTTCTTGGCCACCGTCCCCAGTATATCGTCCGCCTCGTACCCGGCCAGGGTGAGAATCGGGATGTCCATGGCCTGGAGCACTTCCTTCATCAGGGGCACCTGCTCCCGCAGCTCCTCCGGCATGGGCTTTCTGGTCCCCTTATAGTCCCCATACATCTTGTGGCGGAACGTGGGCTCCTTGAGGTCGAAAGCCACCGCCAGGTGGTCGCACTGCTCCTCCTCGAGAATTTTAAACATAATATTCAAAAATCCATACACTGCATTGGTATGGATTCCTTCCGAGTTGGTCAGATCCGGCACGCCATAAAAGGCCCGGTTCAAGATACTGTGTCCGTCGATCAATACTAATTTTTCCATTCCGCTCTCCTCTTGTCAAAATATTCCCGTCTGCCACCAGATCCGCAACTGGAGAAGAAGGGTCACCGTCAGGCTCAGAGCGCTGAGCGTGCCGAATATATACCGGAATACCGCCAAAACCCGCATGCAGTGGACATGCTCCCTGGCCTGCTCCAGGCTCTTTTTCAGCGCACCCGGAATGTCGTAGGCGCCGGTGTCGTCGTCCAGCTGGCGGATTCCGTAGTCCACGGTGAAATAAATCTCCAGCTCCTCCCGGCAGTCCGGACATTCCTCTATGTGGAGCAGAAACGCCTCCAGCTCCTCGTCGGAGAGCTGATGATTGATATAGGGCATCACCATCTGCTGTGCTTCCCTGCATGTCATGGGGCAAATCCCTCCTTCCTCTCATCTTTCCCTATCATACAACAGATCATGCCCGATTTCAACCTCGGGGCGCATCGCACAAAAAGGCGCGGGCCCCATGGGGCAGGGAAATACTTCCCCCGTCCAATACGGTCCGCGCCCAAAATCGTGCGCTCTCAGATGCCCGCCTGTCAGTGGATGCTGCAGTGGCTCATCAGCACCTCCAGGATGCCCTCATTCATGTCCTGAGGCTCGTCGGTATACGTCCCCGACACATGGAAGCCCAGGGCCACGCCGTCGCCCAAGTCCGTGGCAAACACGTAATCCATGCTCATGGTCTTTTTGCCCAGGAAGTTCTCCCCCTCTGTGCCGCTTGTGTACTTCAAGCCCTCATATCCGCCTATGGTTGCCGGCTGTGCTCCATCCAGGGCGTCCTGGCCGCCGCCATAAATCCGAATCCACTCCTCCGGCGTGCCCATGATCATACTCACTCTGGTGACGCCGGTGAAATCGCTGAAGACGTCGTGCAGCAGCCTGACGCTCTCCGGCTCAAACAGCTCCATCTCCGTGTAGTTTACGATCTCTGTGGGCAGGGAGAAATCGACGGTCTTGCTGCCGCAGACCATGGTCACAGTTCCCTCTCCCTCGACCTCCACGGTCTCAAAGCTCGCCGCGATGCTCTCCTCGATGGCTCTGGACTCCTCCGCCGCCTGTCTCTCTGCCGCCTCCCTGACGATCAAGTCGCCCAGGGTCTCAAAGGGGATCGCCTCCCCCTCCGCGGCAGCCTCCAGGACGTCCGGGGTATAGACATGGTCTAAATATCCGTAGCTGACGTACAGATCCAGGAAAAAGTCGCTGCAGTCCCCGGTTCCGCCCTGGGAAGCGCCCTCCATGATCAGCCGGCCTACATCGGGGCTGGTCAGCCGGATATTGTCCACCAGACCGTACTGGGCGATGGACACATTCCATTCGCCGCTCACCTGGGACCAGTCCGCATCCGCATCCATATTTCTCAGAAGGTCCGGACACATCTCCTCCATCACCGCCTTCAGCTCATCCCCGCTCTGGGTGAAGGTGTAGACCTCCGTCTCCTCCTTCTGGCCGAAGAGGTCTCTCTCCCCCGTGCTCTTCTCACCCTCCGCAGCGGCGGCAAAAAGAGTCAGACCGGGAAATCTGGCAGGTTCGATGGTGGGTTCTTCGCATACATAAGCCTCATCCAAGTGTCTGGAATAGTAAACCCCGTCCACGCAGAAGGAGTCGCAGAGGGTCGTGGCGTAATTGTCTCCCAGTTTGGCCCACAATGACCAGCTGTCCCTCATGTCCCCGGTTGGCCCCAGCTGCTCTCTCTCATAGCTGCCTTCGACGGTCACAGCCATGTCATTTACCGTGCCGGATCCCTCAAAATCGTACCGAATATCGAAGGCGTCGTTCTCCAGGGCATCCACAATCAATTCCCCCAGATTTCCGTCTGCGGCGATGCTCACCCCAGCAGGCTTATACTCCGTCGCTCCGCCGCCGGTATGTTCGCTGCCCCCATTCTCGCCAAACAGATCTCCATCCCCCGAGGCTTCCTCGCCGGCCGCCTCACCTCCCAGAACCTGCACCAGGCTGTCCTCCAGCACCTGCACCAGCTCCTCGCTGTCCAGGCAGCCCGTGAGCGCCGTGCCGCAGAGTGCCAGCGGCAGCAGAAGCGCCATCTTCTTTCCCATCTTTCTCATCGTCCTCTCCTCCCTTTGACTATGCCGTGCAGCATAGTGATGTAAAAATTATACAATGCTGACGATATTTCATCAAGGGATTGCGGGGTGAAAATGAAAAAATACTTGCTTTTTTTGAGGATCTCT
>DXEU01000135.1 GCA_019114845.1 Candidatus Lachnoclostridium stercoripullorum
AAGAATTTCTCCCTGTAAATGTCCGAAAAAATCACCCCGCCTGCTGCACGCAGCGAACAGGCGGGGTGCTAAAAAGGGGAGGATAAGTATTCATTTCCTCTTTTGTAACTGTTAGTAGTATTGGCGTTTTCCGGAAATCTATTCAGGTTTCCGGAATTTTTTCCGGAAATTTTTCCGGAATTTTTAAAGGGGCAGAATTCTTTTTTACGGCTCCTTCTCCACCGTCTCCAGCTCCGTGCCGGAGTAGAAAAATTTCAGGATGTCCTCATAGCCGCTGCCGCCCTTGGCCATGCCCTGGGCGCCGTTCTGGCTCATGCCGGCGCCGTGGCCGTAGCCGCCGCCGTAGATGCGGAAGGCGCTGCCGCTCTTCTCCACGGCGATGAAGGCGCTGGGGAGAGTGTCGAAGCCGTTGATGGTGGTGCCGTCCTTGCGGCGGATGGTCAGGGAGGTGTTGCCCAGGATGGAGCGGATCTGCCCCTGGCCGTTCACCGTCTTGACCCCCTCGGAGCCGGTGATCTCCAGCTCCTTGGCCACGCCGCCGGCGCCCCTGGACTTGACGGTGATGTTCTCCACCGTGCCGATCCCCGTCACCTTCTGGCTGAGAATCTCGCCGGTGGTGGTGGTCTGCCAGCGGAACATGGCGTAGTCCGAGTCCCAGGCCTCGTAGCTGTTGTCCCGGATAAAATTATAGAAATCCACGTTGTTGGTCAGGTCGTAGCCGTTGGGATTGTCCCCCAGCATCCGGCTCTTCAAATAGGGAACCGCGTCCGGATCCCCGCCCCAGATGCTGCCGTCGGCGGTGGCTCCGCAGGAGGTGGAGAAGTAGAATGCCTCCACCGGCTCCCCCTTGTAGGTGAGGATCTGGCCGTAGGTCTCGTCCACCGCCGTGTCCGTCCGGCTGTTGGTGGCGATGTTGTTGTACACCTGGTAGCTGGTGCTGTCGTCCACGTGGGCGCCGTACTGGCGGTAGCCGTTGGCCTGAATCTGCCGGTAGGCGTAGGTGCGGGCGCACACCGCCTGGGCCTTCAATGCCTCCTTCTCGTAGCTGGCGGGCATCTCGCTGGGCACCACCCGCTTCAGGTAGTCCTCCAGATACACCTCGTTGACCAGGGCGAGGCCCTCCTCCTCCGAGGAGATCTCCAGCCGCCCCTGGTAGGACGGCGTCCCCTGACCCCTGGAAATGCTGGTGACGGAGATCTCCTCCCCGTCCTCCGGCTCCACGATCAGGCGGCCCCTGTCCAGCCTGGCCTCCTCTGCGGTGACCGTGAAGGTCTCCCCCGCGGCCACCCGCTGGGTGCCCCCGTCCGCCCAGGTCAGGGTCATGTCTCCCCCGCTGGTGAGGCTGACCGACGGGTGGAACAGGCTGTCAAACCCCGTATCCATCAGCAGCACCCGGATGGTGTCCGCGTCGAAGGCCCGGACGATCAGCGCCGCGCAGACCTGGCCGTCCGACACCACAAATTCCTGGTTGTCGTAGCCCACCAGGATATCCTCCGGCTTCTTTCTGGAGAATGTGCCGTAGGTCTGAAACACCTGGAAGGTGGGGCTTAAGGGCAGCTCGCCGTACCCCTCGATCTCGATGGAATCACTGCCCACCGCCAGCACGCGGCCGAAGATCCGCTCCTTCTTCACCACCGCCTTCTTCACCCGGCCATCCTTCAGGTGGAGATCCACAATATTATTGTAGAGTTCCTCCTTCTCCCGGTCGTCAAAGCCGGTCTTCATGGTCTTGGTGATTCCGCCCACGTAGACCAGGCAGTCTCCGTCCTCCCCCTCGGTGATCCACACGTTTTCATAGACCACCTGGTCGGATTTCGGCTCCTCAAAATAGATCAGGCTGCCGTCCCGGTAGATGGCCCGGCTCTCCCTGTCCTCATACCGCTTCAGGGTCAGGCCCTCGCAGTCCAGCGCCCCGGCGCTGGTGTAGACCGTCCAGGGATCCTCGTCCCCGTCCCCCGCCTGGTAGATGGTCAGGGTCTCCTCCTTCACCTGGCCGTCCCGGTTGACCGTGTTCAGCAGGGAGTCATAGAACAGCCACCACTCGTCCCGGGGGATGGGCTTCTCCCGGTTGTTCACCGTGGCCCTGGCCTTGGCCTTTAAGCTGGAGGAAATGGTTCCCGCCAGCCGCTCCACCTCCCCGTAGGTGATATATCCCTCGGCGCTGTCCTCATCGGCGGCGGTCGTCTCCTCGTCCAGATACCCGTTCTCGTACAGGTAGTCCATGTATTTCACATACCACTGGTCCGTCTCCCCCGCCGGGAAATGGGAGGTCTTCCCGTCCAGGAAGGACTCGCACTCCTCCCTGGACAGCAGGGCCAGAACTGCGGCCCTGGCCGCCTCCCCCCTGGAAATTCCGTTCTGCACAGGTTCGTAGATCACAATGCCGATCATCAGCAGGATGATCAGCACCGGTATCCCGATGATCCAGCCAATCGCTTTCCAATCCTTCATTTAATCCTCTTGCTTTCTGATGTAAGTCTTCTGGTCGTTCTCTATATAATCTAGTCCGTCGTAGTCGCCGGTATTACAGGAGAGTTCCTTTTTCCGCAGGAAATGCTCAATCACCTCCTTCGCCAGGTTGTAGAGCACTGCGAAGGTGGGCACACCGATGACCATCCCCACAAACCCGAACAGCCCGCCGAACAGCAGGATGGAGAAGAGCACCCCGAAGCTGGAGATCCCCGTGGAATCCCCCAGGATCTTTGGTCCCAGAATGTTCCCGTCAAACTGCTGCAGCAGGAACACGAACCCCACAAAATACAGGCACTGCACCGGGCTCACCAGCAAAATAAAGAAGGCGCTGGGGATCGCCCCGATAAACGGCCCGAAAAACGGGATCACGTTGGTCACCCCCACGATCACGCTCACCAGCATCACGTAGGGCAGCTTCATCAGGCTCATGCCGCAGAAGCAGATAATGCCGATGATCAGGGAGTCCAGGAGCTTTCCGATGATGAACCCGCCGAACACCCGATGTATGTACCTGGCCTCGGCGATGATCCGGTTGGCCCACTCCAGGGGAAATATGCCGTACACCGCCTTCTTCCCGTGGGTGCAGAAGGAATCCTTGATGTTCAGCATGTAGGCCGTCACGATGACCCCGATGAAGACATTCTTCAGGACCGTCATCAGGTCCATCACGCTGTTGGACACCGTGGACACCACGTCCCACAGGTTGGGCAGGATATTTTCATTCCAGGTTGCCAGGTTGGGAACTATGTTCTGGTTGACCCAGGTCTGGAGCTGCAGGCCCGTGTGGTTGAGGATCTCCGTGGCGTCCGCCGCCAGCTGGGGATTGTCGTCCAGAAAGCTCAAAAGCCACATCTCCAGGTTGTAGAGGTTGCTGGGGAGGGAGTTGATAATCCCCCGTATGCTGGTGACCAGCTGGGGGATCATGATCGCCAGCAGGCCGCTCACCACGGCGAAGAGGACCGCCAGGCTCACCGCCGTGGCCGCGCCCTTGCCCGCCATCCTGGCACGCTTCTCACTCTTTATATGGCGCTTCAAAATATGCTCTGTTCCCCTGGAAACCCGGTTGTAGATGGGCGTCAGCAGGTAGGCCAGCACCGCCCCGTAGATCACCGGCATCAGGATCTCCGCCAGAAATCCCATCCCCGCCCCGACCCGGTCCATGTGGATCATAACAAAGACCAGCAGAATGCAGGCGGAGATGACCAAAAACGCGGTGATCCCCCAGTACAGGTAGTTGGAAAATTTTCGATTTCTCATAGTGTTCTCCAAAATTCTCGTTTTTCTTAGTCTAACATAAGATTTCTAAAAGATAAAGCGGCGATTTCTCGCCGCTTTTCTCTTTCGTAATCCCAAAATGCCGTCTCTTACTGTTTGACTCCTAGCATTGCTAGGTG
>DXEU01000136.1 GCA_019114845.1 Candidatus Lachnoclostridium stercoripullorum
TATGGCCGAGGACGCCGCCAGCGGCTGGGTACTGACAGAGCTGGAGGGCGGAAGAAAGGCTCCGGAGGCCTCCAGTTTGGGAGCAATACAAGTAGAAAGGGAGCAGTTTGTGAATATGATTGCTCTGGACATGGATTCATATGCGGCGAAGTATGGGGATAAAGCTGTGAAAAAGACGCTCACGATTCCTGCCTGGTTAAATACGTACGTGGAGAATAATCATATTAGCTGTTCAGCAGTCCTGCAGGAAGCGCTGAGCAAAATGGCAGAGTCAGTGATGAGGTGAATTCTGAAAATATACAGCAGATCGCTGAAAGGGTGTTCAAAGGGTCAGAGATGGCCAGAAGAACACCCTTTTCTCCCCTAAAAGGACGGCGGAGTGATGGCGAAAATGACCTGCACAGGGGCGTTCCCCTTGTTGTGCCAGATGTGAAGGGATTCCGGGGGAATCCGCACGCTGTCCCCCTGGCGGAGGGTGAAGATGCGGGAGTCGATCTCCAGATCCACGGATTCGCCGGAATAGAGGAAGGCCACCTCCTCGCCGGTATGGCTCCGGCGGGTGGAGTCAGAGCTGCTGTTGGCCGGAATGACCATCATGCAGAATTCAATCGTTCCCCTGGTATCAGGAGTCAGAAGCTCGTAGAGCACATCTGGCTCCCCCTTTCTCCCGATGGTTTTTCTTGTGTCGGGAGTGACGACGGGGGAGTCCTCGGCGTCCTCCTTGAAAAAATAGTAGAGCGGTGCATTTAAAGCGGAGGCGATGGCCCGCAGCGTGTTGATGGATGGGTTTACCTGTTCGTTTTCTATCTGGCTGAGCATGGACGGGGTGATCCCTGCGATGGATGACAATTTACGGACGGATATGCCGCTCTGAAGTCTTAATTTCTGCACCTTTTTTCCGATATTCAAATCTTCCACAGGATGAAACTCCTTTCTGTCTTGTGCTATACCCAGTATAACATTTTTGCAGGATTTTTGAAAGACTTTGCGGCGTTTCTGCGCCTTTCGGCGGAATGAAAATTACGTAAATCATACTAAACATAGGAAATTTATATTTAACAAACGCACAGGATCACAGAGGATATGTTTGCGGAAAAGTTTGAAAAACATAAATTATTTACACAAAACTGCCAATAATTCCTCGAAAAATTACGAAAAATTGGTTGACATCTCTAAAACAATGCGTTAATCTATACTTAACACATGTTTCGAAACATAGGGTGTTTGTACAGGATGGTTCATCGGACAGAGAAGAGTGTCCGAGAAGAAAGGAGCTTGCAGATGTTGGATGTGTTGATTAAGAACGCGAAGGTAATCGACGGCAGCGGTGCACCGGCTTACAGCGGGAGCGTGGGCATTGAGAACGGAAAAATCGTCCTCGCCCAGGGAGATGAGGAGGCAAGAGAGGTCATTGACGCAAAAGGCCGCTATGTGTGCCCCGGCTTTATCGATGCCCACTCCCACGGAGACCTGATTTTGGGCACAGAGGATGCCCATCTGTTCAAGACCACCCAGGGCGTGACCACGGAGATTGTGGGTCAGTGCGGATTGTCCATGACACCTGTTTCAGAGGAAAACCTGGAAGATATTCAGAGCCTGCTCGCCATGGGTACAACCTCATTTCCCGACGATATGGTGAACTGGACCAGTTACAGCCGGTGGCTGGAGTGGGCGGACAAACAGTCCCTGACGGCAAATGTAAAAATGTACGTGGGCCACAGCAGCCTGAGAATCGCGGCCATGGGCATGGCGAACCGGCCGGCCACGGATGAAGAGCTGGAAAAGATGAAGGGGATCCTGAGAGAAGCGATGGAGGCGGGAGCTGCCGGATTTTCCACTGGGCTGATCTATACGCCCAGCTGCTATGCGGAGGAGAAGGAGGTCATCGAGCTGGCGAAGGTGATTGCCCCCTACAACGGAATCTACGCAAGCCATATGCGCAACGAGTCAGACCAGGTGGTGGAGGCAGTCAAGGAGACCATCAACGTGGGAAGACAGGCGGGGGTGAGAGTGGATATCTCCCATCACAAAATGCTGGGCAAGCCCAACTGGGGAAGACAGAAGGAGACGCTGAAGCTGATCCATGAGGCCAGGGAAGAGGGAATCCAGGTGATCTGCGACCAGTATCCCTACACCTGCAACATGACGACCCTGAATGCCTGCATGCCGCCGTGGTATTTTGAAAATGGTTTCCGCTCCATGACAGAGAAGTTAAAAGACCCGGAGTTCCGGGAGAAACTGAGGGCGGAGATGGAAAACCCGGAGACGCCGTATGACAACTACTATCTGAACGCGGGCGGATGGAAGGGAGTGTATGTCTACTCCTCCCCCAAGACGCCTCAGGCAGAGGGAAAGTTTATCACGGAATATGCGGAGGAGATCGGAAAAGATCCCTGGGAAGCGTTCTTTGACCTGTGTGTCGCCAACAACTGTGAGACCGGCGGCGTGTACAGCAGTATGTGCGACGAGGATGTCTGCGAAATCATCCAGGATCCCTACTGTGTGGTGGGCAGTGACGGTCTGACCAGAAGCTGGAAGGAGAAAGGCCATCCCAGAGCCAGCGGAACCTTCCCCCATGCCATCACCTATTTTGTCAAGGAAAAGAAGATCATGAGCCTGGAGGAAATCATCCACAAGATGACCGGCCAGACGGCAGAGTACCTGCTGGTGAAAAATAAAGGATTCATTCGCCAGGGATATGACGCCGACCTGCTGATCTTTGACTATGACCGGCTGCAGGATACAGCCACCTACAGCAACCCCAACAGCGTCACCGAGGGAATCGATTATGTGTTTGTGAACGGGGAGCTGGTCTACCACGACAAGCAGTTTACCGGAGCGGCTCCGGGACGGATGATTCGTCACAACGCGTAGCGGGGGAAATTTGACAGAGTGTGAGAGAAAGGCGGATAGTATATGAACGTTTTATTGGCTTTTATGATTACCATGGCGATTCTGCTGATATCGCTGATCGTATTTAAGGTGAGCGCCGGCGTGGCCCTGTTTGTGTGCGCCGTGCTCATGGGAATTCTGTGCGGAATGCCCCTCACGGAGACGACGGGGTATCTGACCAGCGGATTTGGAAGCATCATGACCAGCATCGGACTGCTGATCCTCTTTGGAGGCATTTTCGGGATGATGCTTGGCGACTCCGGCGGCATGGAGGAGATGGCGAAGGGACTCCTCAGGGTATTTGGCAAGAAGAATGATATGCTGGCCCTGAATCTGGCCGGATTCATCGTCTCTATCCCGGTGTACTTCGGCTCTGCATACATCACGTTAAACCCCCTGGTTGGAAGTCTGCAGAAGCTGACCAAGAAGAAGACCAGCGCCTATGTGGCGGCGCTGTTCACGGGACTTTTGCTGACCCACTGCGTGGTGGCGCCCACTCCCGGTCCTCTGGCGGTGGCCGGACAGATCGGCGCGGATGTGGGCTGGTTCATCATCTACGGAATCGTCGTTTCTCTGCCGGCCAGCCTTCTGTGCGGATGGCAGTACGCCAATATTTTAAACCGCAGGATGACGGCGGAGGACAAGGCAAAGCACAAGGCGGAGGTGCAGGAGCTGCTGGACAACGACGAGCTGCTGAAGCCAGATCCTGCCAAGCCTTCTGCGGGGCTGACCCTGGGACTGATCGCCCTTCCCATCGTGCTGATCCTGATTAAATCGATTTGTGACCTTGCCCTTCCGGAAGGAAATCTGCTGCGGACGGCATTTACATTCCTGGGGGACAACAATATCGCCCTGTTCATCGCCATGATGGTGACGGGAATCGCCCTCCACAAGTATCTGGTACCCGCATCCAGCCCCTCCCTCTGGAACTATATTGACAAGGTTTCGGACAGCGTGGGCAATATCCTGATGGTGATCGGCTGCGGCAACTGCTTCGGAACGGTTCTGCAGGCCAGCGGCCTGGGAGATGCCCTGGTGGAGCTGTTCTCCAAGGTGAACATCCCTGTAATCCTCCTCGCCTTTGTGCTGGGAATGATCATCCGTGCGGCAGTTGGATCGGCGACGGTGGCCATGCTGACGACGGTGTCCATCGTGGGACCCATGGCGCTGGCCACGGGAATCTCCCCGGTCACGGTGGGTCTGGCCATCTGCGTGGGAACCGTCGGACTGACGCTCCCCACGGACGCAGCTTTCTGGATTCCCACCAGATACAGCAACATCACGGTAAACGACGCGTTTGTGGCGACCACCCTTCCCACAACACTTGCCAGTCTGGTGGGTTTTGTGGTAGTAGTAATATTAAACATGTTTTCGGGGGTACTGCCCGGAATGTTTTAAAATTTGCGTAAAGAGAGGCAGCTATGGATAAGAAGGAACAAATCATATTGGGTAAAACATGGGAGGAATGGGAGCGGGAGTGCCCGGCGGTGAAGGATATGCTGAACCTGCGGGAGACCGTGTGGATCAATCCAGACAGGATTCCCTGCGGGGAGGCGGTGAAAAGCTGCAGTCTGACCATGGAGGATGTGCTGGATGCCAGCCGCCGCCTGGAGCGGTTTGCACCCTATTTTGAGAAGGCATTTCCGGAGACGGCTGCCACCCATGGAATCATAGAATCCCCCTTAAAGAGGATTCCGGAGATGAAGAAGGCGCTGGAGGCCTGGGGGCAGACGGAGATCTCCGGGGATCTGTGGGCCAAGCTGGACAGCCACTTGGCGGTCTCCGGTTCCATCAAGGCCAGGGGCGGCATCTATGAGGTGTTAAAACATGCGGAGGATATCGCCCTGGAGCAGGGACTGCTCCGCGAGGGGGACAATTATCAGGTATTTGACTCCGATGAATTCCGCAGCCTTTTCTCAAAATATTCCATCGGCGTGGGATCCACCGGCAACCTGGGGCTGTCCATCGGCATTATGAGCGCCAAGCTGGGCTTCCAGGTGACGGTACATATGTCGGCGGACGCCCGCCAGTGGAAAAAGGACATGCTGAGGAGCAAAGGCGTGATTGTGAAGGAGTACGCGTCGGACTACAGTGTGGCGGTGAAGGAGGGACGGCGCCAGGCGGAGAGCGATCCCCACTGCTATTTTGTGGACGACGAGAACTCCCAGACATTGTTCCTGGGATATTCCGTGGCCGCTCTCCGGCTGAAAAAACAGTTTGAGGAGCAGAATATCACCGTGGACCGGGAGCACCCCCTCTTCGTCTACCTGCCCTGCGGCGTGGGGGGCGGACCGGGCGGCGTGGCCTTCGGCCTGAAGCTGGTGTTCGGGGACGACGCCCACTGCTTCTTCGCGGAGCCCACCCACTCCTGCTGCATGATGCTGGGGATGGCCACGGGGAAAAACAATGAGATCAGCGTCCAAGATTTCGGCATCGACAACGTCACCATCGCCGACGGGCTGGCGGTGGGCCGGGCGTCGGGATTTGTGGGGGCGTTTATGAGGCCCTTTATGGACGGCTGCTATTCCCTGGACGATAGCCGGATGTATGAGATGCTGGCCTTGATGGCGGACAGCGAACACATTTTCCTGGAACCCAGCGCCCTGGCGGGGATGTACGGCCCGCTTCTGGAGAGCCGGTTCCCGGCTTTTAAGGAGTACCTGGAGAGAGAGGGACTGGAGGCGGCGAGGGCCGCGGGAACCCAGCTTGTCTGGCTGACCGGCGGGAGCATGGTGCCGGAGGAGGAGATGAGAAAATATTACGAGAGCGGCAGGGCGCTGCTCGGCTGACCGGCGAAAAATGGCCGGCGAAAATTGATCGGCGAAAGATGACCGGCGGAATCTGACGCTATGAGCGGCGGCGGACAGGCAGCTTTCCCAGTCCCAGGTGGATGAGGAGGGCGCCTGCCGCCGCCGCTGTCACGTACAGGACATTTCCCCAGAAGATCCCGGCCCGCAGGGCGATCTGGTGGAAAACTACCTGCTGGGACGGGCGGTATGGGGAAATGTAGAACATGGCGATGTTGGTGTCCGGGCCGGCAGCCCAGTTGATGAGAAGGGCGGCGAGGCAGCAGACCAGGAAGACGGGGAGCCCGGGCAGAAACCCCGAGGCGCCCCGCTCCGTTTTTCCCGAGAGGAAGACGGAGCAGCCGATGAAGATCAGCCCGAAGTGCCAGAAAAATCCGTGGAGGGTCAGGGTGACGTAGGGGTGCATGAGGCCGCTGGGCTCCGCCAGGGCCAGAAAGCCGCCTAAGAGGCTGAAATCCTGGAGAAAGGCGTAGAGAGCCCCTCGTTTAGATTCCGGCAGAAAGGGCAGCAGCAGGCAGAGGTACATGGGGACGCTGCACAGCTGAAAGGGAAAGTACCACCAGTCGTACACCCCCGGGTGGGCCGCGAGGGTGAGAAAGAGCTGCTTGTAGAGTTCGCTGACGGCCAGGATCAGGCCGGCAAAAAACAGCCGCCGGGAGATGCTGCCGCCCCTGCGGTTTAGGCAGACGGCCAGGCAGACGGCGAAGGCGATCCCCGTCAGGCTCAGAGCAATATGAAAAAATGAGTAGGGTTTGGGCGGCGTCATGGTCCAAGCCGTCCATTCAAGCAGTCTGGTAAGCATTTCTTTTGTCTCCTCGGTATCAGTATTTCCCCGCGCACCCGCGAAAAGTCATGGATACAAAATCCAGTATAGTCCCGGAGAGGGAAAAAAGCAAACCTGGATTTACGCGCAGCAGAACACCACCACGGCCCCCGGCTCCGTCACGGCGGGCATGCTCTTGGTGGCGGAGGAGTAGACGACCAGCAGATAGTGGTCCGCCGGACTGCCGAAGAAGGTCTGGCCGTTGGGGTAGGAGATGGGGGTGGAGGCGGAGAGGTTCAGCTGCAGAGTGCCGGCGGAATTCAGCAGATTTTCGTCGTAGTAGCTGAAATCCGTCAGCCGCCCGTCGGTATTTTTCACGATGGCCGTCACCCGGTACTGGGGCGGGAAGATCAGCGGGGCGGGGGCGGATGCGTCGTAGAAGGCGGTGATGGAGTCACCGTTCTGCAGCGGTTCCCGGTTGAAAATGTAGGTGTAGGGGGTGACTACCAGGTTGACCATCCCCTGATAGGCAGTGGAGATGGACACCAAAAGGGAACAGCCGCACCAGTTGTTGGCCGAGGACGGCATGGGTTCAATCTGGGAGATGGTCCCGGTGATGGGGAAAAATGAAGCCATATGAAATACCTCCGAAAACAGGTTCTAACCTATTATATGGAGAGGCCGGCGGGGAGGTGAGGCCAAACGGGCTGAGGCAGAAAAGGAGCGCGCCGCGGTGTTTAGATCCCGCAGCGCGCTCCCTGCAGTCAGTGCCCGCCGAAGTGGTAGGAGTCCAGCAGCTGATTCTTCATATGCCAGAGCTCGTTGGACAGGTCCACATGGACCTCGTGGGGGTTCACCAGACGCCTGGATTCCTCCCAGAGAGTGTCCAGCTCCTGCTGACAGTATGCCCGGATCTCCATGACGCTCGGGGACTGGTAGACGCAGGTCCCGTTCTTGAACACCGGAACCAGGAGCTCTCTCAGCGTGTAGGAGTCCGGAGCCAGAAGGGTCTTCTTCCACGTCTCGATGGGGTCGAAGATGAGGAGGGAGTTCCGGCTGTCGTAGGACTCGTGGGTGAGGCAGATGAGATCGGCTATGATCTTGCCCGTCTCCTTCTCGTAGATTCTCTGGATGGTCTTGTCCCCGGGGTTGGTGATCTTCTCCGCGTTCTCGGAGAGCTTGATCTTGGGGATGAAGGCCCCGGTATTCTTGTCCTTGATGGCAGCCAGCTTGTACACGCCGCCGAAGGAGGGGGAGTCCTTGGAGGTGATCATGTTGGTGCCCACGCCCCAGGAGTTGATGGCCGCGCCCTGAAGCTTCAAGCTGGCGATCAGGTGCTCATCCAGGTCGTTGGAGGCGGAGATGATGGCGTCGGAGAAACCGGCGGCGTCCAGCATCTTCTTGGCCTTCTTGGAGAGGTAGGCCAGGTCGCCGCTGTCAAGGCGGATGCCGTAGCGGGTCAGCTGCACGCCCGCCTCGCGCATCTCCGTGAAGACGCGGATGGCGTTGGGAATGCCGGATTTTAAGGTGTCGTAGGTGTCCACCAGCAGGATGCAGGCGTCGGGATAGAGCTTCGCGTAGGTGCGGAAGGCGGTGAGCTCGTCGGGGAAGCTCATGATCCAGCTGTGGGCGTGAGTGCCACTCACGGGCACGTCAAACATCTGCCCGGCCAGCACGTTGGAGGTGGCCACGCAGCCGGCGATCATGGCGGCCCTGGCCCCGTAGATGCCGGCGTCCGGCCCCTGTGCCCGGCGCAGGCCGAACTCCATCACCCCGTCTCCGGCGGCGGCGTACACCACCCGGGCCGCCTTGGTGGCGATGAGGCTCTGATGGTTGATGATATTCAGGAGAGCGGTCTCGATGAGCTGCGCCTCCATGATGGGGGCCACCACCTTCACCAGGGGTTCCCTGGGGAACACCACCGTGCCCTCGGGGATGGCGTACACGTCCCCGGAGAAGCGGAAATGAAGGAGGTAGTCCAGAAAATCTTCCTGGAACATGCCGGTGGAGCGCAGATAGTCCACATCCGCCTGGGTAAAATGCAGGTTGTTCAGATATTCGATCACCTGCTGCAGGCCGGCGCAGACGGCGTAGCCGTTGCCGTCGGGATTGTTGCGATAGAAGGCGTCGAAGATCACCGTCTCGTTGGCATCCTTCTGCTGAAAATACCCCTGCATCATGGTGAGCTCATAAAAATCGGTCAAGAGAGTAAGGTTTCGTTCATTCATAACTGTTCCTCCTGTGCGTTCAGGGGGCCGCGGGCGCCGGTATACGGGATATGCACCCCGGCCGAAATATATTGAGAGTAGTATAGCACAAAACGGGAAAATAGCAAATATCCCTTGACATTTCATACCCGGAAATTTATACTGGAGTAGTTAATAAAAGGAAAGACTGCGAAGGAGAGAGTAGCCTTGCCGGAAAGGGTCAGCGAGCCGGGGGTGGGTGGAAGCCCGGTGCGAGTATGGCAGACGTGAAGATCACTCCGGAGTCGCCGGCTGAAGAGAGTAGGTCAGGACGTATTTCTCACGTTACAGAGAACTCATATGATATATGCGGCAATAGGTGGTATAACGAAGAGATTTGGATGGCTTCGTCCTGTGTACAGGACGGAGCCTTTTTTTCCTTGTGTATTCAAAATACCGTTTCCCGCAGCCGGGAATCTGTGCCGCAGAAAGAGTAAGGAGGAAAATTATGTACGACAAAGTATCCACGGATCTCAATTTTGTGGACAGAGAGAAGAAAATTGAAAAGTTCTGGAGAGACAACCACATTTTTGAGAAGAGCATTGAGACGAGGGCCAAGGGAACTCCCTACGTGTTCTACGACGGGCCGCCCACAGCCAACGGCAAGCCCCATATCGGCCACGTTCTCACCCGCGTGATCAAGGATATGATTCCCAGATACCGGGCTATGAAGGGATACATGGTTCCCAGAAAAGCAGGCTGGGACACTCACGGACTTCCGGTGGAGCTGGAAGTGGAGAAGATGCTGGGCCTGGACGGCAAGGAACAGATCGAGGAGTACGGTCTGGAGCCGTTTATCCAGCACTGCAAGGAGAGCGTCTGGAAGTACAAGGGCATGTGGGAGGATTTCTCCAACACCGTGGGCTTCTGGGCCGATATGGATCATCCCTACGTAACCTACGACAACACATTCATCGAGTCTGAGTGGTGGGCGCTTAAGAAGATCTGGGATAAGGGTCTTCTCTACAAGGGATTTAAGATTGTCCCCTACTGCCCCCGCTGCGGCACCCCCCTGTCCTCCCACGAGGTGGCCCAGGGCTACAAGGATGTGAAGGAGCGCTCCGCCATCGTCCGCTTTAAGGTGAAGGGCGAGGACGCGTACATTCTGGCGTGGACCACCACCCCCTGGACCCTGCCGTCCAACGTGGCTCTCTGCGTGAACCCCAACGAGACCTACGTGAAGGTGAAGGCCGGGGACGGCATTACCTATTATATGGCGGAGGCCCTGGTGGAGACTGTTTTGGGCAAGCTGGGCGAGTACCAGGTGCTGGAGAAGTACGTGGGCAAGGATCTGGAGTACAAAGAGTATGAGCCCCTCTTCGACTGCGCCGCCGCTGTGGCCCAGAAGCAGAGAAAGAAGGGCTTCTATGTCACCTGCGACACCTACGTCACTCTGACCGACGGTACCGGCGTGGTACACATCGCCCCGGCCTTCGGTGAGGACGACTCCAAGGTGGGCAGAAATTACAACCTGCCCTTCGTGCAGCTGGTGGACGGCAAGGGCGATATGACGGCGGAGACCCCGTGGCCCGGCGTGTTCGTGAAGAAGGCGGATCCCATGGTTTTGAAGAACCTGGAGGAGAGAGGTCTGCTCTACGACGCCCCCGTGTTTGAGCACAGCTATCCCCACTGCTGGAGATGCGACACTCCCCTGATCTACTACGCGAGAGAGTCCTGGTTCATCAAGATGACCGCGGTCAAGGAGGACTTAATCCGCAACAACAACACCATCAACTGGGTGCCGGAGAGCATCGGCAAGGGCCGCTTCGGCGACTGGCTGGAGAATGTGCAGGATTGGGGCCTGAGCCGCAACCGCTATTGGGGCACACCCTTAAATATCTGGGAGTGTGAGTGCGGGCATCAGCACGCCATCGGAAGCATCGAGGAATTAAAGAGCATGTCGGGGAACTGCCCGGACAACATTGAGCTGCACCGCCCCTACATCGATCAGGTGACCATCACCTGCCCGGTGTGCGGCAAGGAGATGCACCGCGTTCCGGAGGTGATCGACTGCTGGTTCGATTCCGGCTCCATGCCCTTTGCCCAGCACCATTACCCCTTTGAGAACAAGGAGCTGTTTGAATCCCAGTTCCCGGCAGACTTTATCTCCGAGGCGGTGGACCAGACCAGAGGCTGGTTCTACTCCCTCCTGGCCATCTCCACTCTGATCTTCAACAAGGCGCCCTTCAAGAACGTGATCGTCATGGGCCATGTGCAGGACGAGAACGGCCAGAAGATGAGCAAGTCCAAGGGCAACGCGGTGGATCCCTTCGAGGCCCTCGAGACCTACGGGGCGGACGCCATTCGCTGGTATTTCTACGTGAACAGCGCCCCCTGGCTGCCCAAGCGCTTCCACGGCAAGGCGGTGCAGGAGTGCCAGAGAAAGTTTATGGGCACGCTGTGGAACACCTACGCGTTCTACGTGCTCTACGCCAACATTGACAATTTTGACGCGACCAAGTATCAGCTGGAGTACGACAAGCTGCCGGTGATGGACAGATGGCTGCTCTCCAAGCTGAACACCACGGTGAAGACCGTGGACGCCTGCTTAAACGACTACAAGGTTCCCGAGGCGGCCAACGCCCTGCAGGAGTTTGTGGACGACATGAGCAACTGGTATGTGAGGAGAAGCCGCAGCCGCTTCTGGGCCAAGGGCATGGAGCAGGATAAGATCAACGCCTACATGACCCTCTACACGTCCCTCACCACCATCTGCAAGGCGGCTGCGCCCATGATCCCCTTCATGACGGAGGATATCTACCAGAATCTGGTGAGAAAGATCGACAAGGACGTCCCCGAGAGCATCCATCTGTGCGATTTCCCGGCTGTCCACGAGGAGATGATCGACCAGGAGCTGGAGGACAAGATGGACGAGGTGCTGAAGGTTGTGGTTATGGGACGTGCGGCCAGAAACACCGCCGCCATGAAGAACCGCCAGCCCATCGCCCGCATGTTCGTAAAGGGCCGTGTGCTTCCGGAGTTCTACCAGGAGATCATCGAGGAGGAGCTGAATGTGAAGAAGGTGGTGTTCACCGACGACGTGCGGGAGTTCACTTCCTACACCTTCAAGCCCCAGTTAAAGACGGTGGGACCCAAGTACGGCAAGCTCTTGGGCAAGATCCGCCAGGCGCTGACGGAGATCGACGGAAATCAGGCCATGGACACCTTAAATGAGACCGGTGTTCTGACCTTTGACTTTGACGGCCAGAAGGTGGAGCTGACTAAGGAGGATCTGCTCATCGATATGGCTCAGAAGGACGGCTTCGTGTCCGAGGGGGACAACACCATGACGGTGGTCCTGGACACCAACCTGACCCCGGAGCTGATCGAGGAGGGATTTGTCCGGGAGATCGTCAGCAAGATCCAGACCATGCGCAAGGAGGCCGGCTTCGAGGTGATGGACCACATCGCCGTCTACGAGGAGGGCAGCGAGAAGATCGAGACCATCTTAAAGACCAATGAAGAGACCGTCCGCGGCGAAGTGATGGCGGACCGGATTGAATATGGAAAGACGGCCGGCTACGTCAAGGAGTGGAATATTAACGGGGAGAAAGTGACGCTGGGAGTGGAAAAGCTCAACGGCTGAGATTAGGAGGCAATATGTATCAGGGATTTGATAAGGAAACGTTTAAAAAGAGTGTGATCGCCAACGCGAAGAACCTTTTTCGCAAGACCATTGACGAAGTAACTCCCGCTCAGGCTTACCAGGCGGTGGCATTTGCCATCAAAGACGTGATTATCGACGAGTGGATTGCTACACAGAAGGAGATTGTAAAGCAGGATTCCAAGAAGCTTTACTACCTGTCCATGGAATTTTTGGTTGGACGGTATCTGGGCAACAACATCATCAGCATCTGTGCCCAGAAGGAAGTGAAGGAAGTGCTGGATGAGCTGGGCTTCGATCTGAACGTGATCGAGGACCAGGAGAGAGATCCGGCCCTTGGAAACGGAGGCCTTGGCCGTCTGGCGGCCTGCTTCCTGGATTCCCTCGCCACCCTGGGCTACCCGGCATACGGCTGCGGAATCCGCTACCGCTACGGCATGTTCAAGCAGCAGATCAAGGACGGCTTCCAGATCGAGGTGCCGGACGAGTGGCTGAAGGACGGCTATCCCTTCGAGGTGCGCCGGTCCGAGTACGCCACGGAGGTAAAATTCGGCGGCTACGTGGACATCCAGTGGGACGGCCACAAGAATACATTTGAGCAGAAGGGCTACCAGTCCGTGCTGGCGGTTCCCTATGACCTGCCGGTGGTGGGCTACGGCAACAACGTGGTGGACACCCTGCGCATCTGGGACGCCCAGCCGGTGAACAGCTTCAACCTCTCCGAGTTTGACCGGGGAGATTACAACCGGGCCGTGGAGCAGGAGAACCTGGCCAAGAACCTGGTGGAGGTGCTCTACCCCAACGACAACCACTATGCGGGCAAGGAGCTGCGCTTAAAGCAGCAGTACTTCTTCATCTCCGCCAGCGTGCAGCTGGCCATCCGCAAGTTCAAGGAGAATCACAGCAACATCTTTGAGCTGCCGGACAAGGTTGTGTTCCAGATGAACGACACCCATCCCACCGTGGCGGTTCCGGAGCTGATGAGAATCCTCATGGACGAGGAGGGCCTGAGCTGGGACGAGGCCTGGGATATCACCACCCGCACCTGCGCCTACACCAACCACACCATCATGGCGGAGGCCCTGGAGAAATGGCCCATCGAGCTCTTCTCCCGCCTTCTCCCCAGAATCTACCAGATCGTGGAGGAGATCAACCGCCGCTTTGTGGCTGAGATCCAGAAGAGATATCCGGGAGACCAGGCGCGCGTGAACCGCATGGCCATCATCCACAACGGACAGGTGCGCATGGCCTACATGGCCATCGTGGGCAGCTTCTCCGTCAACGGCGTGGCCAGACTCCACACGGAGATCCTGGAGAAGCAGGAGCTGAGAGATTTCTATGAGATGATGCCCCAGAAGTTCAACAACAAGACCAACGGCATCACCCAGAGGAGATTCCTCCTCCACGGCAACCCGCTGCTGGCCAACTGGGTGACGGACAAGATCGGCGACGAGTGGATCACCAACCTGTCCCACTTAAAGAGGCTGGAGGTGTACGCCGACGACAAGCGCTGCCAGCAGGAGTTCATGAACATCAAGTACCAGAACAAGGTCCGCCTGGCCAAGTATATCAAGGAGCATAACGGCATCGACGTGGATCCCAGATCCATCTTCGACGTGCAGGTGAAGAGACTCCACGAGTACAAGCGCCAGCTGATGAACATCCTCCATGTGATGTACCTGTACAACCAGCTGAAGGATAACCCCAACATGGACATCGTGCCCAGAACCTTCATCTTCGGCGCCAAGGCGGCCGCCGGCTACAAGAGGGCGAAGCTGACCATCAAGCTGATCAACGCCGTGGCGGATGTGATCAACAACGACAAGAGCATCGGCGGAAAGATCAAGGTGGTCTTCATCGAGGATTACCGGGTATCCAACGCGGAGATCATCTTCGCGGCCGCTGACGTCAGCGAGCAGATTTCCACCGCCAGCAAGGAGGCGTCCGGCACCGGCAACATGAAGTTCATGTTAAACGGCGCTC
>DXEU01000137.1 GCA_019114845.1 Candidatus Lachnoclostridium stercoripullorum
CATCGATGAGGATGGTACGGCATATTCATTTACCGCCGATCCAGAAGTAATTGAACTGTAAAAATACTCTCCTTGATAAAGCAGTTTTATAAAAATAGATGGTACCGCTATCATAAGAGGAATGAATAGGGAATATGATGTAAAAAACGTTCTCAGGGAGTAACTCATGAAGGAGTACATCGAGGAGCGGGCCGTCGCCATCGCCAACTACATCATAGACAGCAACGCAACTGTCCGGCAGACGGCAAAAAAGTTTGGAATCAGCAAATCGACGGTACATAAGGACGTAACAGACCGTTTAGAACACATCAATCCCTCTCTGGCGGCCCGCGCGCGGATTGTGCTGGATATCAACAAATCTGAGCGCCATATCCGGGGCGGCATGGCCACCAAGGAGAAGTATCAGCACCGGCTGCAGATCTGCAGCAAGGATCATCCGCTGTAATCGTTCGCTTGAAAAGACAGGGGGCGCCGCCAGTTTCAGATTCCAAGCGCTGAAACTGGCGGCGCCCCCACGCGTCCCCACAAGTCTGTTCAAAGAATCAGACGGGCTTCGGCCCCCGGATGAAGGCCCCTGGTCCGATGGAATCCGATTTGTCGGCCTTGGGATCTGCCTTCAGCCTCGGCTTTGGCAGCTGCCCCGGTTCCGCCAGAGGCCCGTTCCCGTGTTTCGGATGGTGTCCCGGCTCCGAATGGTGTCCCGGCTCCGGATGGTGAGCGCGCTCCGGAGCTGGAGCCGCGGCGTGGGGTCTGGCCTCCGCCTCCTGCAGGTATGGCGGCGCCAGAGTGGCCAGGCCGGCGGCAACGGCGGCTGTGAGGATGAATCTGCAGACCCATGGGCGGAATAAGAATGCGTGTCTGTGCATAGATTTGTCACCTCCTTTTCCGGTGAATCCTTTTCACTGACGCTAGTTCCCTGTATGAACAGTATAGAATATTCTCCCCCAAAACGCAACGCCTCACCGGAAGAGGAACAACCCCAGGACGGCGCTGAGCAGGATGACCTTGGGGATGCTCACGTCCCACTTGAAGAGCAGCACCAGATCCAGGACGCCGATGGCGATGGCCGGCAGGCTGACGGCGGAGCCGATGACGTAGTTGGTCTGGCAGAAGGAGAGGATGACTCCCGCCAGCAGGCCGATGCACACGGGGCGCACGCCGGTGAGAATCTGCTCCATGCGGCGGCTTTTCTGAAACTTGATGAAAAACACCGCCACCAGGGCGGTCACGGTGAAGGTGGGGGTGAGAACCCCCAGGTTGGCGGTGACGGCACCCGGGATGCCGGCGGCGTGGATGCCGGCGAAGGTGGCGCAGTTTAGGCCCAGGGGGCCCGGCGTCATCTCCGCGATGGCCACGATGTCCGACACCTCGCTCAGATTCATCCAGCCGTGGGAGACCACCTCATGGGAGATCAGGGGGATCATGGACAGGCCGCCGAAACTGGTAAAACCGATTTTCACGAAACTCCAGAACAGTTCAAGCAGCGTCAGAATCATGATGCCTCATCTCCCTTCTCTCATAATATTCACAGATCAGAATGCCGCCGATCATTCCCATCGCAACCAGGGCCACGCAGCTGACGTTTAAGAACAGGTAGAGGGCGAAGGCGGCGAAGGCCAGCAGGAAGCAGGGCGGGAAGCGGAAAGCCCCCTTCACCATGTTGACGGCCGCGCTGGCGATGATGGGCACGATGGCCGCCCGCACACCGGTCATGGCGCTCATGACCCAGATATTTTCCTTGAAAATGGTGTAAAAGTAGGTGATCAGCGAGAGGATGATCATGGGCGGGGTGATCATGGCGATGACGCAGACAAGCCCGCAGACAAATCCTCCCGCCCGGCAGCCGTAGAGCATGGCCACGTTGCCGATCATGGTGCCCGGCAGGCTTCTTCCCACGCTGGTGATGTCCAGAAGCTCCTGGCTGGTGATGGTTTTCTCCTTTTCCACGTACAGTTTCTGCATCTGCGCCACGATGCTCCACCCGCCGCCGAAGGTAAAGCAGCCGAACTGAAAGAATTGCCCAAACAGGCGCAGGGCCTTTTTCCAAGTATTCACAGAACATACCTCCCTTGAATTGTCTGAAAAAAGTATAATCCTTACACCCGGTGTAAAGTCAAGGAAGGCAGGCCGAGTCAGCCCCCAAAATATCCGGCGGGACTCTCTTCTGCCGGAGCCTCCGCCGGCGGACGCTCTCTCCTGCCGGCGCGCTCTCTGGACGGCGCCAGCCAGCCGAGGGCGCCGGCCAGCCAAGGGCGCCAGCCAGCCGACGGCGCCAGCCAGCCGAGGGCGCCGGCCAGTCAAGGGCGCCAGCCAAGAGGGCTGCGGTCAGTCGGGGGCTATGGGCAGCCAGACCTGGCGGAAGCGGCGGTAGCTCTCCTTCTTGTTCATGGAGAGGAAGGTGCGGCAGATGGGGTCGCCGGTCACCGTGATCCCGTGGGTCTCCGTGTAATCCCGCAGGTGGGCCATGTAGCCGGCGCAGGACGCGTCGCTGCCGGAGAATTCCACCACCGTGCAGAGGCAGGGGAAGGGGGGATGGTAGACGCCGCCCCGCAGGGGCGCAGGCATGTTTAGGGCGCGGGCGTCCTCCTCCATGATGCCCAGGGCGGAGTAGCTGATATCCTGCCCCCTCAGAATGCCCTCCCAGCTGTTTCTCTGGGAGGGGAAGGCGAAGGGGGCCAGCCCCACCCAGTGGGGGAAGATTTCCATCTGCTCGGGGGTCAGGATGAGCTGGTCCCCTTTCATAAATTCCAGCCGGTAAATGCCGGGGCTGACGGCCCGGCGGATGGTCCAGAGCTGTCCCGGCAGCTGCTCCAGAAGGTCGGACATCTGGCGCAGGTACTCCAGGATTCTCTGCTTCAAAAATAATTCCTCCTCCAGCTCCCGGGCCCGGCGCCGGTACTCCTCCAGCACATAGTCCACGTCCCCGGCGTTGATGAGGCCCTCCGTCTCCTTCATGGAAAAGCCGTACTGGTGGTAGGCTCTGGCCCGCATGAGGGCCGTGATATCCAGGCGGCTGTAATATCGGTAGCCGTTTTCTCCCTTCCCCCGCTCCGAGGTGAGAATGCCGTTCTGCTCGTAGAGGCGCAGGGTCTGAGGGGAGACGCCCAAGAGCCTGGCCACCGTGCCGATTTTGTATTTCATATTCGAAAAAACCTCCTCATAAAATAGTAACAGTCAAGAATCGGGAGGTCAAGATGAAGAAGATATGGAACGGGAAAATGGCGATTCTGGCAGCACTCATCCTGTGGGTGGGGGTGGTGCGGTGCCTGACGGGCTGTGTGCAGAACGAGGCCCCGGAGAAGCTGAGGGACCTGGATTTTACCGTGGTGGGGGACGGGGAGGTGCCGGAGGAGTTGAAGAAGCTCATAGAATCCAAAAAGGCCGCCCCGTTCAAGCTGACTTACAGCGACGGGCAGGGCCTTTATCTTGTGGAGGGATATGGGGAGCAGGAGACCGGGGGCTATAGCATCCAGGTGCATCAGCTCTACCTCACGGAGGAGTCCATTGTCTTTGACGCGGAGCTGATGGGCCCTCAGGCGGGGGAGGACGGCGGGACGGAGAAATCCTACCCCTACATTGTGGTGAAGACGGAATACCTGGAAGATCCAGTGGTGTTTCAGTAGGTGAGGAGATCACGGAAGCATCCGCTGCAGAAGCCCCTGCTTGCGGAGAGTGAGGTCCCTCAAAATGCCCTCCTCCTGGGCGATCTGCTCCTCCAGCAGGGCGGCGGTCTGGGCAAATTCCCTCTGGCGGGCCGGCTCCGGCACGGCGATCTTTAAGGCCAGGAGGTACTCCGGGCGGACGGACATGCGCTCGTAGACCGTCCCCTCCTGGTAGCGGAGCGCCCGCAGGAGGAAGGAAGGCCTGGTGACGGACAGCTCCACAAAGGCCGGATGAAACCCGGGATTGACGGAGAATGCGGCGTAGATGGGGGAGAAGATGCCGTCCCCCAGCCGGTTTCTGCAGATGACGCCGAATTTTAAGTTGGCCGGGTTGTAGCAGATATCTCCGAGGCGGGTGATTCGGTAGGCCTTCTTTGGACTTTTCACCAGAAAATCCCGGTTGTAGCGGGCGGTCTTGGGGATAACTCCCTCCTTGGTCAGGGAGACGTGGGGATAAGTGCCGTCGTTTTCGGCGAATTCCCGCCGCTCCGTCAGGACGGCGGAGAGGGGCAGCAGGCGCCAGCCGGGAAGGGAGGAGAGCGTTCCCTCCTCCAGGGCCTCCGCCTGGGAGAAGAGCTGCCGGAACACGGCCTGCATCTGTCCTTTTAAGGCGTCGATGAGCTGCCGCCTTTCGGCGATCTCCTCGTCGGCAGTCCCCAGGAAATCGGCGATGCACCGCTGCTCCGGGAGGGACGGCACGGGGAAGAGGGCGCTCCCCACCGTGTACCAGTGGGCCCGGGGCATGCGGCTGCCGGTGGTCTTGAGGGCGGCTGCCAGAAACCGCTCCGTCTGGACCAGCTGGAAGAGAAAGCCGCTCTCCGCCTGAGTGCCGGAGAGCACCCAGATTTCCTGGGAGCAGACACCGTCGAAATCCGGGCGGGCGTACTTGCGCAGGTTGGGGCGCAATTTTCCGAAGAGCACGTCCCCCCGGGAGAAGCGATTTTTCACGGACATGCCCGGTGCGGTGGGGACGGTTCCCAGAATGGTCCCGGTGCCGGATTCCAGGTGCTCCAGCTCCACGCAGGGGAGAGAGGGCGCCGCCTCCCAGGGGGTGAAATGTTCAGTTTTCAGATGGGCCAGGGCCTCGAAGGGCACGAGCCTCCAGGAATCGGAAAATTCCGGGAAGCGCAGGCGGGGAATCATCATGGCATCCTCCTGTGGGGGTCAGAGTTCAGGTGTGGGGATCCGAGTCCGAGTGCGGGGATCCGAGTCCCAGGCGGGACAGGTATGCATCCACCTCTTTTTCCAGGGCACGGCAGCGGGCGCGGCGGGCGGACAGGTCCTTCTGAATGGCAGCAAGATCCAGGTCCGGCTCCGGCTCCCGGGTGTCCACGTACCGGGAAATGTTCAGGTTGTATCCGTTCTCCCGGATCTCCTCCGAGGAGACGGGGCGGCAGTATCCGGGGACTTCCTCCCAAGCGCTGTAGGCGGAGACAATCCGCTCCAGGGCGCCGTCGGAGATGGTGTTCTGCTTCTTGCCGGGGACGAAGTCCCCGGAGGCGTCCACGAAGAGGATGCGTCCGCGCCTCTCCCCGCGATTTTTCCTGAAAACCAGGCAGCAGACGGGGATGGGGGTGCTGTGGAAGCAGCCGGCGGGCAGGCCGATGACGGCGTCCAGCACGTCGGCGTCCCGGATCAGCCAGGCGCGTATGTCCGCCTCCGCCCCGCCGCGAAAGAGGACGCCGTGGGGCAGCAGCACCGCCGCCCGCCCGTTCTCCTCCATGTGCCAGACCATGTGCTGGATGAAGGCGAAATCCTCGTAGGATCTGGGAGCCAGACGCCCCGGGCCCTGAAAGCGGGGATCTGAGAGAAACTCCGGGTCCGCGTCCCATTTCTGGGAGTAGGGGGGATTGGCCACCTGCACGGTGAACTTCCGGCTGCCGAACTGGTCCGAGGCGATGGTGTCGTCGTTGAAGAAGGTGAAACGGCCGCAGGGAAGGCCGTGGATCAGCATGTTCATCCGCGCCAGGTTGTAGGTGGTGCGGTTCTTCTCCTGCCCGTAGACATGCTCCACGGACAGGCCGGGCTGCCCCAGAACCTCCAGCAGCATGGATGCGGAGCCCATGGCCGGGTCGCAGACGGAGGGGACGTTCTCAAGCCCCAGGCAGGCCAGCCGGGCGCAGAGCCTGGAAAACTGCACCGGCGTGAAAAATTCTCCCCCCTTTTTCCCGGCATCGGAGGCGAAGAGGCCGATGAGAATCATGTAGGCGGTCCCCAGCACGTCCATGTCCGCCTGGGAGGCGGAGAGGGGGAGGCCGTCGATCTTTGAGAGAACCTGGGCGATCAGCTTCGTCCTCTGCGCCTCGTCCCGCCCCAGCTCCCGGGAATGGAGGTCCATGGAGTCAAAGATGCCGTCGAAGGCAGCCTTGGCCGCTGGGGTGACCGCCGACGCGGTGAGAGAGTCCACCGCCTCCTGGAGGAGAGTGAGGGAGAAGGAGCCGTCCCGAATGCGCTGAATCATGGAGGAAAAAAGAAAACGGGGTTCCAGCCTGTATTCCAGGGAGGAACCCTCCTGGGAGCACTCAGAGAGGCAGCGGTAGAAAAGGAGACCGAGAATATAATCCTTAAAGCGGGATGCGTCCATATTTCCCCGCAGGTCTCCGGAGATGGACCAGAGGCGGGCGGAGAGCTCCGCCGCTTGACGGTCCGCCCCCGCCCTCATCTGGGGGCGGGGGGAATGGGAATCGGTTTGAACAGTCATAATCTGAATCGTCTTTCTAAAAGGATCCGCAGCGGGATCAGTTGGATTTAACCTCTTTCCAGAGTTCGTTGTAGAGGCTGTCCACCTCGTCCCCCAGATACTGGTATACCTCCGCGTCCTGAAGGGAATCCCAGTCCGGGAATACGGCCTTGTTCTGCTGCAGCTCAGGGTCCAGCAGCTCGAAGGCTCCCCGGTTGGGGGTGGCGTAGGTGATGTACTCAAAATTTCTCTTGGCGATGTCGGGACGGCAGAGAAAATCGATCCATTTCTCTGCGTTCTCCTTGTTGCGGGCATTTTTGGGGATCACCCAGGAGTCAATCCACAGGTTGGTGCCCTCCTCGGGGATCACGTACTCCAGATGGAAATCTTTCCCCTCCGCCAGCTCCTGGAGGTAGAGCATCTCGCCGGAGTAGATGACGCCCACGGCGGCCTCTTCCCCCAGCATCTTGTCCCGCACCTGGTCGATGACGTAGGCCTGAACCAGGGGCTTCTGCTGGATGAGCAGTTCCTTGGCCTCCTCCAGCTCCCCGGGATCGGTGGAGTTTAAGGAGTAGCCCAGGGGCTTTAAGGCACACATGAAGGCGTCCCGCACGCTGTCCTGCATGAGGATTTCCCCGGAGAGCCTGGGATCCCACAGATCCATCCAGCTGTCCGGCGGCTCCACCCCCAGCTCCTCCAGGCGCTTGTCGTTGTAGAGGATGCCCACCGTGCCCCAGGTGTAGGGGACGGAGTATTTGTTCTCCGGGTCGAAGGCCTTGGAGCGCTCCATATACTCCGGGTCGATCTGATCGATGTTGGGGATGTTGTCAAAATCAATCTCCGCCAGCAGATCATTCTCCACCATCTTCTGAATCATGTAGTCCGACGGGCAGACCACGTCGTAGGCGACGCCCCCGGCCTCGATGACGGGGTACATCTCCTCGTT
Source organism: Candidatus Lachnoclostridium stercoripullorum (assembly GCA_019114845.1). Lineage (GTDB taxonomy): Bacteria > Bacillota > Clostridia > Lachnospirales > Lachnospiraceae > Lachnoclostridium_A > Lachnoclostridium_A stercoripullorum. The sequence continues at coordinate 7,289 of DXEU01000137.1, forward strand.
GGTCTCAAACAGGTCGTAGACCACGTGGATGCCGGTCTCCGCCTCAAAATCCTGGATCACGCTCTCGTCGATGTACTCTCCCCAGTTGTACACGTAGAGTTCATTGGAGGCCGGGGAGGCAAAATGGCGGTAGGTGGTGAAGGATACAGCCGCCACCACGAAGAAGGAGGCGGTCACCAGCAGGCCCTTCCGGACATTCTCCACATGGCGGCGCTTGGCCTTCTCCGCCTCCGTGAGGGGAAGGCCGCGGCTCTTTCCCTGCTTCTCCGAGGAGAAGTTGGTGATGAGCAGCAGGGCCAGGACCGTCACGAAGATCACCGTGGACAGGGCGTACATGGACGGCTTGATGCCCCGGCGAACCTCGCTGTAGATCAGGGTGGACAGGGTGTTGATGCCCGCGCCCCTGGTAAAGTGGGTGATGATGAAATCATCCAGGGACATGGTGAAGGCCAGCAGGAAGCCGGAGAGCACTCCCGGCATGATGTCCGGCAGAACCACCCGGAAAAATGCCTCCACCGGCCCCGCCCCCAGGTCCATGGCCGCCTCGTAGGTGTAGCGGCTGGTCTGCTTTAACTTCGGCATGACGCTCAAGATCACATAGGGCACGCAGAAGGTGATGTGGGACAGCAGGATGGTCTTAAATCCCAGGGAGATGCCGAAGGCCAGGAAGGCCAGCATCAGGGAGATGCCCGTCACGATCTCCGAGTTGAGCATGGGAATGTTGTTGATCCCCATGGCGATATTCCGCGGCGTCTTCTTCATGCTGCTGATGCCGATGGCCGCCACGGTGCCCAGGATGGTGGCCGCCAGGGCGGAGATGAAGGCGATGAGCAGGGTGTTGTAGAGGGCGTCCATGATGGAGGAACTCTCAAACATCTGGGCGTACCAGTCCAGGGTGAAGCCGCCCCAGTCCGTCCTGGACTTGGAGGTATTGAAGGAGAGCACCATCATGGTCAGGATGGGGGCGTATAAAAATATGAGGACGAACACCAGGTAGAAATCCTGGAAAAATCGTTTCAGTTTGGAATCGTTCATCAGAATGCAGCTCCTTCCCCTTCTCTGTCATATTTGGCCATGAGGGCCATGCTCACCAGGATGAAGACCATCAGCACCAGGGACAGGCCGGATCCCAGATGCCAGTTGCTGCCCCGGGTGAATTCCTGCTCGATGACATTTCCGATGAGCAGGATCTTGCTGCCCCCCAGGAGGTTGGAGATCACGAAGGTGGTGAGGGCAGGCACGAACACCATGTTGATTCCGCTGATGATGCCGGGGAGGCTTAGGGGAACCAGGATGCGGGTGATGGTCTGCCAGTTGTTCGCCCCCAGGTCCTTGGCGGCGTTGATCACGTCGTCGTCGATCTTTGCAAGCACGTTGTAGATGGGCAGAACCATGAAGGGCAGGAAGTTGTACACCATGCCCAGGATGATGGCCCAGGGGGTGTTGATGACGGCGATGTTGGGCAGGTGAAGGAAACTCAGGATGCCGTTGATGACGCCGTTTTTCTCCAGCAGGGTCTGCCAGGCCATGGTCCGCAGCAGGAAATTCATCCACATGGGCAGGATGAAGATGAACACGATGAAGCTCCCCTTTCCCACATTCTTCTTCCGGAGAATCAGGGCCAGGGGGTAGGCCATCACCAGGCAGATCACCGTGCTTGCCAGGGAGAGGCCCAGGGCTAAGAGCAGGGCCTTTAAGTGCTCCGGCGAGGAGATGGCTGCCACGTTGGCCAGGGTGAAGCGGCCCTCGCTGTCGGTGAGGCCGTACACGATAATCATAATCAGGGGGATGACCGTAAAACCGATCATCCACAGGATATAAGGACCGGCCAGAAACCGGGATGCTCTGCTATTCATTGACTCCCACGGCCTCCTCGTCCTCAGACTCCGGCTTGTTCATGATCTGGATGTCGAAGGGGTCCACATGGATGCCCACCTTCTTGCCCACGGGGCACATGTCCGTGGAGTGCACCAGCCACTCGAAGCCGTCGGGGGTGGTCACCTCCATCTCATAGTGAACGCCCTTGAAGATCAGATGGGTGCAGACGCCGGTCAGGGTGCCCTGCTCCGGCTCCACCAGGTCGATGTCCTCCGGGCGGATCACCACGTCCACCGGCCGGTTGTTGCCAAAGCCCTTGTCCACGCAGGCGAATTTCGCCCCGAAGATCTCCACCAGCTCGTCCCGGATCATGGTGCCGGGGACGATGTTGCTCTCCCCGATGAAATCGGCCACAAAGGCGTTCTCCGGCTCATTGTAGATCTGCTCCGGCGTGCCCATCTGCTGGATGTAGCCCTGGTTCATGACCACGATGGTGTCCGACATGGTCAGGGCCTCCTCCTGGTCGTGGGTGACGTAGATGAAGGTGATGCCCAGCTCGTTTTTCAGGCGGATCAGCTCATACTGCATGTCCTGGCGCAGCTTTAAGTCCAGGGCGCCCAGGGGCTCGTCTAAAAGCAGCACCCGGGGTTCGTTTACGATGGCCCTGGCGATGGCGATTCTCTGCTGCTGGCCGCCGGAGAGGGAGGCCACGCTGCGGTTTTCAAAGCCGTCCAGGTTCACCAGCTTTAAGGCGTATTTGATCTTGTCGTCGATGTAGGACTTGGGCTTATTCTTGATTTTTAGGCCGAAGGCGATATTTTCCGCGATGGACATGTGGGTGAACAGGGCGTACTTCTGGAAAACCGTGTTCAGCTGCCGCTTGTTGGGGGGCAGGTTGGTGATGTCCTGGCCGTCGAAAATCACCTTCCCCGTGTCCGGCTTCTCGAAGCCGCCGATGATCCTGAGGGTTGTGGTCTTTCCGCAGCCGGACGGGCCCAGAAGGGTGACGAAGGTATTCTCCTTCACCGCCAGGTTCAAGTCGTCCAGCACCATGGTATCGTCAAAGGTTTTGGAAATATTTACCAGATCAATCAGTGGGTGTTCCATCATTCAAATCCTCCTGTGTGCTGCCCGCATGGGCGGGCGAATGAAATTCAGAAGCTGGGCGGCGAGCTGACCCACAGAAGGAGGGCCCCCGCTTTGCTGGTGAGATAGTGGGTCTTGTCGGCGGTGAAATAAAACGACTCGCCTTTTTTTGCCCGGAAGCTGCGGCTTCCCAGATGTATGACCACGGAGCCGGAGAGCACGTAGCCGAACTCCTCCCCCTCGTGGGGATTGTCCGGGCAGGTGGAGCCGCCCGCCTTCAAGGTCAGAAGAATGGGCTCCATCCGGTTCTTCTGGGCGTTGGGGATGATCCACTGAATCTCATTCAGCAGCTCCCCGTCCAACTTTTTAAAATAGTCCTGCTGGCCGAACACCACCTGGTCCTCTGCCGTCTCGCTGAAAAATTCGCTGACAGAGGTGCCCAGGCACTGGAGAATATCCATCAGGGTGGCGATGGACGGGGACGTCAAGTTCCTCTCCACCTGGGAGATGAATCCCTTGGACAGCTCCGCCCGGTCGGCCAGCTCCTCCTGGGTAAGGCCCTTTAAAATGCGCAGTTCCTTCAATCGGCTGCCGATGTCCATACCGTACCTCCTTTTTCTGTACCAGCCGGTAAATGTATTATTAATCCAAAAGTTTAGTAATAATAAACAACAGCATCCTTCATTATACAGAAAAACGCGGTGGTGTCAATACGCTTTTCGTCGAAATTTGCAATTCCGCCGGAAAGCCGCCGGGCGGGATCGCGGGCCGCACATTTTCCGCCTATAAACATTGACAACGGAATGGAAAATGTGGATAATGAAGACAGAGAAAACGGCCAGTTTCATAAGAAAAAATATCAGGAGGATAACGAGATGAAGGGCAAATATATGGCATATGTGGGTTCCTATTCATATACAGGAAAGGCGAAGGGGATCACGGTCTTCGACGTGGATCTGGAGAAGGGGCTGTTCATTCCCCGCTGCGAGGAGGCGGTGAACAATGCGTCCTATCTGGTGGCGTCCAACAGCGGCAAGGTGCTCTACTCCATCGCCGACGAGGGCGTGGTGTCCTTCCGCATTCTGGAGAACGGAAGCCTGGCCAGGCTGAATACAGCCGGCATCCGCGGCATGAGAGGCTGCCATCTCTCCACGGATGCCAGCGACAAGTACCTGTTTGTGTCCGGTTTCCATGACGGCAAGTCCACGGTGCTCCGCCTGAACAAGGACGGCTCTGTGGGGGAGATCGTGGACGCGGTCTTCCACAAGGGACTGGGGACCGTGGCGGAGAGAACCTTCCGCCCCCACATCACCTGCACCAGGAGAACGCCGGACAACAAGTTTGTGATGATGGCCGACTCCGGAATCGACCAGGTGAAGATCTACCGCTTCAGCGAGCAGCATGAGCAGCTCACCCTGGTGGACGCCATCCGCTGTGACCTGGAGTCCGCGCCCAAGTGCTTCCGGTTCAGCTCCGACGGAAAATTCATCTATCTGGTGTACGAGCAGAAGAATGTCATCGACGTGTTCACCTACGAGTCGGGGGACCGGGTGCCGACGATCGAGAGAATCCAGACCATCTCCACCACCGGCCCGAAGAAGGGGAGCCAGCTGACTGCGGCCTGCGCCATGCGCTTCTCCAACGACGAGAGCCACATGTTCTGCAGCAACGCCGGAGACAATTCCATCAGCGTCTACAACCGGGACAAGGAGACGGGACTTTTGGAGTTCATCTGCTGCCTGCCCATCAGCGGCGACTATCCCAAGGATATCGCGGTGTTCCCGGATGACGAGCACATCGCCTCCATCAACCACGGCGGCAACATCTCCTTCTTCCGGGTGGACTACGAGAAGGGGCTGCTGGTGATGTGCGGCCGCTCCATCCGCGTGGACGAGCCCAACAGCTGCGTATTTGTGCGGGTGAAATAACCGGCCGGACGAGATCGAGGACAGAAGGAGCATAGACATGGCAGGTTCAGAGTTTGGAACAATTTTCCGGGTTACAACCTGGGGAGAATCCCATGGAAAAGCGATCGGGGCAGTCGTGGACGGCTGCCCCGCCGGTCTTTCTCTGTGCGAGGCGGACATTCAGGCGTACTTAAACCGGAGAAAACCGGGGCAGAGCCGATTCACCACCGCCAGGGCGGAGGGGGATCAGGTGGAGATCCTCTCCGGCGTGTTCGAGGGCAGGACCACGGGCACGCCCATTTCCATGATGATTCGGAATACCGATCAGAGATCCAGGGACTACGGGGATCTCATGGAGGTGTACCGTCCGGGACACGCGGACTACACCTTCGACTTGAAATACGGCTTCCGGGACTACCGGGGAGGAGGACGGTCCTCCGGGCGGGAGACCGCCGGGCGGGTGGCGGCGGGAGCCATCGCGGCCCGCTTCCTTGAGAGCCTGGGCATCCGGGTGCGGGCCTACACCGCCGCCATCGGGGATGTGGCCGTCGACGAGAGCCGTTTCTCCTGGGAGGAGATGGAGAAAAACCGGCTGTACATGCCGGACGCCCTGGCGGCCGGGCGGGCGGAAAAGCTCCTGGAGGAGCGGATGGCGGAGGCGGACTCCGCCGGCGGCATTGTGGAGTGCCGGATCTGGGGCATGCCCGTGGGCGTCGGGGAGCCGGTGTTTGAGAAGCTGGACGCCAACCTGGCCAAGGCGATGATGTCCATCGGGGCGGTCAAGGGCGTGGAGATCGGGGACGGCTTCCAGGCGGCATCCAGCCGGGGCTCTGAGAACAACGACCATTTTTACATGGAGCAGGGCCAGGTGAGGAAGCGCACCAACCACAGCGGCGGCATCCTGGGAGGCATGAGCGACGGGGCCGAGATCCGCATCCGGGCGGCCATAAAGCCCACCCCGTCCATCGCCAGATCCCAGCGGACGGTCACCAGGAGCGGTGAGGAGAGGCAGATCGCCATCAAGGGCCGGCACGACCCGGTGATCGTTCCCCGGGCGGTGGTGGTGGTGGAGTCCATGGCGGCTCTGACGGCGGCGGACATGCTGCTCTTGTCCATGACGTCCCGCCTGGATCGGATCCAGAGCTTTTTCGGCGTCCCGGTGAGCGAGGAATGATAGAGAGAAGGAGAATGATTATGAGAATTGCGATTGGAAACGACCACACAGCGGTGGATTTAAAAAATATCATTGTGAATTATCTAACAGAGTTAGGCTATGATGTGATCAACCTGGGCACCGACAGCAGGGAGAGCTGCGACTACCCGGTCTACGGGGAGAAGGTGGGCCGCGCGGTGGCGGACGGCCAGGCGGACCTGGGAATCGCCATCTGCGGCACCGGCGTGGGCATCTCCCTGGCCGCCAACAAGGTGAAGGGTGTTCGTGCCTGCGTCTGCAGCGAGCCCTACACGGCGAAGCTCTCCCGCATGCACAACAACTCCAACGTCCTGGCCTTCGGCGCCAGAGTGGTGGGGGATGAGCTGGCCAAGATGATCGTCAAGGAGTGGCTGGACGCCGAGTTTGAGGGCGGCCGCCACCAGAGACGGGTGGATATGCTGATGGAGATTGAGAATAGATAAAACTCCGGTGCGCGCAGACACGGCGGCCGCAGGCCGCGCTGCTGCGCTGCCTATCACAGGCGGAAGATCAAAACTCGCCCTTCGGGCTCGGACAGAGATCTTCCGCCTGAGCTATGCTCGCCGCGCGTCCGCGGTCAAGCTTATAAACGTCGGGCTGCGGTAAAAATCCCGAAAGTCACGTCCTCCTATATCGCTGATTCCTGCTGTTCGGCTTGTCGGGAATCGTCATACAGATAAGTCCCATCTCAATGGCCGGTTTCAAATAATTTTTGCGGAACCCTTCTTTCGACTTCAACCCCAATTTTTCCATGAGGGACTTGCCGGTGTAAGGAGTGTCGTACTCCATCACACCCAGCAGCTTCTTGGCATACTCAGAAATCTGCTCGCCATCTGCCTGCATTTGAACGGAACTATCATCCAAGATTTTATCGATGCAGGTCAGCATGAATTCGATGAAGGCGGTGGAGGCCCCGTCGGTATGGCATTGGGCGATTGCGCGATAGTATTCTTCCCGGAACGCCTCAACCTGCCTTTCCACGGGAAGGTACTCGAAAATCGGCCTCCACTTTGACAAGATGGCCGTGTGCCACAATCTAGCCATTCTCCCGTTGCCGTCGGAAAAGGGGTGGATCGAGACAAATTCATAGTGAAAGACACTGCTCAAAATTAACGGATGAACCTGTCCCTGTGCTTTCTGCATCCAGTGGAAAAGATCCTTCATTCGCATGGGAACCAACCGGGCAGGCGGGGCTATGAAGATGCACTGTCCGTCCTTGAATACTCCGCCTTCTCCCCAGCGAAAATCACCGGATTCCTCTGCCGCATATTTCGTCATAATGCCGTGGTATTTTTTTAAGTCCTCGATACTGTATGGATCTATTTCAGAAATCCGGTCATAGGCTGCGTAGGCATTTTTTGCTTCCTGAATCTCTTTTTGTTCTCCAAGTACAGCCTTTCCGTCAACGACATCCCGAACCTGTCCCAGG
>DXEU01000017.1 GCA_019114845.1 Candidatus Lachnoclostridium stercoripullorum
CAGGAGATGATGGACCGGAAGGACATCACGGAGATCATGGTAAACGGGAAGGACCGGATCTTTGTGGAGCAGAACGGGCGGCTTGGCCGGTGGGACGGCTGTTTTGAGTCGGAGGAGCAGCTGGAGGACACTATCCAGCAGATCGTCAGCCGGGTAAACCGGGTGGTGAACGTGGCTGACCCCATCGCCGACGCCCGCCTGCCGGACGGCTCCCGGGTCCATGTGGTGCTCCCGCCGGTGGCCTTGGACGGGCCTGCCCTCACCATCCGGAAGTTCCCGGAGCCCATCACCATGAAGCGCCTGGTGGAACTGGAGGCCCTGTCGGAGGAGGCGGCCGCCTTCCTGGCGGTGCTGGTGCGGGCCAGGTACAACATTTTCATCAGCGGCGGCACCGGGTCGGGGAAGACCACGTTTTTAAACGCCCTCTCCGCCTGCATCCCGCCGGACGAGCGCATCGTCACCATCGAGGACTCGGCGGAGCTTCAGATCCGCCAGATCCCCAACCTGGTGCGCCTGGAGACGAGAAACGACAACGGGGAGGGAAACCGGGTGATCTCCATCGGGGATCTGATCCGGGCCAGCCTGCGGATGCGGCCGGACCGGATCCTGGTGGGGGAGGTGCGGGGGGAGGAGGCATTCTCCATGCTGTCGGCCTTCAACACCGGCCATGACGGCTCCCTCTGCACTGGCCACGGCAACAGCACGGCGGACATGCTGGCCCGCCTGGAGACCATGGTCCTCATGGGGGCGAACCTTCCCCTGGAGGCCATCCGCAGCCAGATCGCCTCGGCCCTGGATGTGCTGGTGCACCTGGGGAGAATGCGGGACAAGAGCAGAAAGGTGCTGGAGATTGCGGAGATAGGAGGCTGTGAAGATGGGAAAGTGGTTCTCAATCCCCTGTTTCGGTTTGAGGAGGAGGGGACAGGGGGAGGCGGGAAGGTGGAAGGCCGCCTCAAAAAGACGGGGGAGCTCAAAAACCGGGAAAAGCTGGCAGCAGCAGGCTGTGAACTATGAGAGATACCGCCTCTCCCCCAGGGAGTGGGCTTTAAGCCTTTTGGCCGGTGCGGGGCTTGCAGCCCTGAACGCCTACGTGTTTTACAGGAGCCTGCCCGCGTTCCTCCTGTTTCTCCCGCCCTTGACGGCGGCCTGCCCCATTTTCCTCCGCTCCCACTGGAGGAGGAGGCGGCTGGAGCGCCTGGCGGAGGAGTTTAAGGAGGGGATCCGGGTGCTGTCCGCGTCCCTGGGGTCCGGGTATTCCGTGGAGAACGCCTTTCGCCTGAGCGTGGAGGAGCTGGCGGCCCTCTACGGGGAGGAGGGGCTGATTGTGAGGGAATTTTCCTACATCGTGTCCCAGATGGGCTTAAACCGCCCGGTGGAGGGGCTGCTGGCGGATTTTGGGCGCAGGAGCGGCCTGGAGGAGGTGAGAAACTTCGCGGAGGTGTTTCAGATGGCCAAGCGCAGCGGCGGCCACCTGGGATCCATTATGGATTACACCGCCGGCGTGATCCGGGACAAGATGCAGGTGCAGGAGGACATTCGCGCCGCCACGGCGTCCCGCAGGCTGGAGCAGAGCGTCATGAGCTGCCTCCCCTACGCCATCGTCCTCTACATAGACAGCGCCTCCCCCGGATTTTTCGACGCGATGTACACCACCGGGGCCGGGCGGGTGATTATGACCGGCTGCCTGCTCTGCCATCTGGCGGCGGTGGTCATGGCCTGGCGGATTTTGAGGATTGAGGTGTAGATGAGGGTGAAATGGAGCAGAAAGCGGAGACTGCAGGCCGGCTGCGTGCTGGCGGGATTTCTCCTGTACGGGGCGGCCATGGCCGCCGGCCTGGACAGGGAGGGGACCGGGGTGCTGGAGCGCAGTCCCCACGGGGAGGGGGAGACGGTCTACCAGGTGGCCGTGGACGGCCTTCTGCCGCAGGAGACGGAGATCTCCGTGGCGGTGGGGGAGAGGGCCTACACGGACGAGGAGGCGGAGGAGATCTTCGACCGGATCTGGGGGGAGATGCCCTCCCGGATTCTGGGGGAAAATCCGTCCCTGGACCAGGTGAGAACGGATCTGAACCTGATCTCCCGCAGGGACGACTACGGAGTGACCGTGGATTGGAGCGGGGGCGGGGAGTGGATCGACAGCCTCGGGCGGGTGTACGGGGAGCAGGCGTCCCCGGAGGGGGAGGAGGTCTGGCTGCAGGCGGAGCTCTCCGACGGGAGCCGCCAGGCGGTCTATGAGCTTCCAGTCATCGTGTATCCTCCGGCCAGGACGGAGGAGGAGCGAACGGTGGAGCGGTTCCTGGCGGAGATCCGGGAGGAGGATCAGAGCCAGGGCGGGGAGAGCTTCACTCTCCCGGAGCAGTTTGAGGGCAGAGAGCTCTCCTACCGGGACCCAGAGGGGAGGCCGCTTTGGGCGCTCCCGGCCCTGGGCATCCTGGCCGCCGTTTTTTACGAGACGGAGGAGAAGGAGCAGAGGAAGCGGGCCAGGGAGAAGCGGGAGAGGGAGCTTATGCGGGATTACCCGGAGGTGGTGTCCCGGCTGACGGTATTTCTCGGGGCGGGTCTGACCGTCCGGGGAGCCTGGGAGAAGGTGGTGAGAGGCTATGAGAAAAGTCTTGCGGAAGGGGGGAGAAAGCATGCAGCCTACGAGGAGATGAGGGAGACCCTGGACCGGATGGAGAAGAAGGTGCCGGAGGGAAAGGCCTATCAGGAATTTGGAAAAGCCTGCGGCCTGCAGCCCTACCTGAAGCTGGCGGGGCTGCTGGAGCAGAATCGGAGAGAGGGAACGAAGAACCTGAGGGGAACCATGAGGCTGGAGATGGCATCCGCGTTTGAGGAGCGAAAGAACCTGGCCAGGAAGCAGGGGGAGGAGGCGGGAGCGAAGCTGCTGATTCCGCTGTTTCTCATGCTGGGCGTGGTGATGGCCATGGTGATGGCGCCGGCGCTGCTGTCATTTTAGGAGAGAGGGACGAGAGTGCCCGGAAAGGAGAAGGTGTATGGACTGGAGAAGAGAGCTGAGAGCATTCTGGGAAGAGGAAGACGGAGTGGGAGTGATTGAGGTGGTGCTGATTCTGGTGGGAATATTGACCCCTTAATAAGTAGTGTATATTGTGTATATAAAGTAAAAATGCAGACAATAGATAACTTTAGATACAGGAGTGTGTATGGAGTACAATAATCATTGTGTAGTATATGGAATCAAATATTTTAATGTAGTTTTCTACTTAATGG
>DXEU01000138.1 GCA_019114845.1 Candidatus Lachnoclostridium stercoripullorum
TGCATGGATACTCTGTCGAAAACTCATATCACATGTCTGTCTACTATATATCATACCGACCGCAAAATTGTCAAGAATTATACTCGGCAGAAACGGAAATTCGTTTCATCTCTTCTCCCCTGCCCCGGGCCTCTTTCTTGCATAAAAGCGTTAAAGCGTTGCGGTTTAAACTGTTGACACCTCAGGGATCTGATGGTATGATACTACCTATTAGACGCTGTCTGAGCGCACATTTTAGAGAAAAGGGGTAATGTATTATGAGAAAAATGATGAAGAAAGCGGCCGCTCTCTCCATGGCCGCCGTGATGGCCGCCGCCATGGCTGGCTGCGGTTCCTCCTCCACAGAGACAGAGACCGCTGAGACCACCGAAGCCGCCGCCGAGGACGCTGCGGACGCCGAGGAGACGGCAGCCGAGGAAGATACCGCCGGCGAGGCGGAGGAGGCCGACGGCGAGGAGAAGACCTACCGCATCGGCGTTCTCCAGTACGTGCAGCACGACGCCCTGGACAAGTGCAACGAGGGCTTTATCGAGGCTCTGGACGCCTCCGGCATCTCCTATGAGGTGGATCAGCAGAACGCCGCCGGGGACACCCCCACCTGCACCACCATCGCCCAGAAGTTCGTCAACGACGGGGACGACCTGATCTTCGCCATCGCCACCCCCGCCGCCCAGGCCTGTGCGGCTGAGACGGAGGAGATCCCCATCGTCCTCACCGGCGTCACCGACCCGGCCGGTTCCGGACTGGTGGACACCAACGAGGCCCCCGGGGGCAACGTGACCGGTTCCTCCGACCTCACCCCCGTGGCCGAGCAGATCGACCTGCTGCAGCAGATTCTCCCGGAGGCCAAGACCGTGGGCATTCTCTACTGCTCCGCCGAGTCCAACTCCGAGATCCAGGCGCAGCTGGCCCATGAGGCCTGCGAAGCCGCCGGTCTGACCGCAGTGGACTACACCGTCTCCACCTCCAACGACATCCAGACCGTGGTGGAGTCCATGGTGGGAAATGTGGACGCCATCTACGCACCCACGGACAACATCATCGCCGCCGGCATGCCCACCGTGGCCATGATCGCCAACGAGAACAAGCTGCCCATCATCGCCGGTGAGGAAGGCATGTGCAACGCAGGCGCCCTGGCCACCTACAGCATCGACTACAAGGAGCTGGGAAAAGTTGCCGGAGAGATGGCTGTGCAGATTCTCACGGAGGGAGCTTCCCCCGCTGAGATGCCCATCGAGTACTACCCCTCCGAGATGCTTCAGCTGGTTGTCAACGAGGAGACCGCAGCTGAGCTGGGCATCGACGTAGCCGGCATCACGCTGGAATAATCACAGAAGAATTGGAGCATCAGTGACATGAATATAAACGGTTTGATCGGCTCCCTGCAGAGCGGAGTTGCCCAGGGCGTTCTCTGGGGAATTATGGTGCTGGGAGTCTACATCACTTATAAACTTTTGGATATCGCGGACCTGACCGTGGACGGCAGTTTTACCCTGGGCGGCTGTGTCACCACCGTCGCCATCCTGGCCGGGATTCACCCGGTTCCCGCCACCCTCATGGGGATGGGGGCCGGTTTCCTGGCCGGAGCCGTCACCGGCATCCTGCACACCTTTTTCAACATACCGGCCATCCTGGCCGGAATTCTGACCCAGATCGGCCTCTGGTCCATCAACCTGCGGATCATGGGCGGAAAGGCTAACAACCCTCTCCTGAAGGCGGACACCGTCGTCTCCTTCTTCGCGGACAACTTCAGCCTGTCCAACTCCATGGCGTCCATGGCTGTGGGCATCCTGCTGGTGGCTCTGGTCATCCTGATCCTGTACTGGTTTTTCGGGACGGAGATCGGCTCCGCTCTGCGGGCCACCGGGGACAATGAGGACATGATCCGCGCCCTGGGCGTAAACACCGGCCACGCCAAGCTTCTGGCCCTGGCCATCTCCAACGCCCTGGTGGGCCTCTCCGGCGCCATGATCGCCCAGATGCAGAAGTACGCCGACATCAACATGGGGCGGGGCGCCATCGTCATCGGCCTGGCCGCCATCGTCATCGGGGAGGTGCTGCTGGGACGGCTGGTGAAAAACTTCGGCTTCAAGCTGTTCTCCGCGGTTCTGGGTTCCATCGTTTATTTCATCATCCAGGCGCTGGTGCTCCGCTTCGGCATCGATCCCAACGACATGAAGCTCCTCTCCGCCATCACCGTCGCCGCGGCTCTGGCCATCCCGGTGGCCATGGACCGCTACAACCAGAAAAAATCCTACTCGGAGGACGATTTATACGCGGATGAGCACCGCCGCAGGGCCGCCGCCAAGGAGAGCACGGGAGGAGACCGAAAATGATTGAGATCACACATGTATCAAAGACGTTCAACAAGGGCACCGTCAACGAAAAGCGGGCCCTGGACAACCTGAACTTAAAACTGAACGAGGGGGATTTCGTCACCATCATCGGCGGAAACGGCGCCGGGAAATCCACCATGCTCAACGCCATCGCCGGCACCTACCCGGTGGACTGCGGAAAAATCGTCATCGACGGCAACAACGTCACCATGGAGCCGGAGCACAAGCGGGCCAAATACATCGGCCGCGTATTCCAGGATCCCATGAAGGGCACCTGCGCCGGCATGCAGATCGAGGAGAATCTGGCCCTGGCCAAGCGCCGCGGCATGCGCCGAGGGCTGGGCTGGCAGTTAAACGACGTGGAGCGCTCCCTCTACCGAGAGCAGCTGGCCACCCTGGGCCTGGGCCTGGAGACCCGGCTCTCCGACAAGGTGGGCCTTCTCTCCGGCGGCCAGCGCCAGGCCGTGACCCTGCTCATGGCCACGCTCCAGAAACCCAAGCTGCTTCTCCTGGACGAGCACACCGCCGCCCTGGATCCGGCCACCGCCGCCAAGGTGCTGCGCCTCACCAGGGAGATCGTGGAGGGCCACCATCTCACCGCCCTCATGGTGACCCACAACATGAAGGACGCCCTGACCATCGGCAACCGGCTGATCATGATGGACCACGGAACCATCATCTACGATGTCAGCGGCGAGGAGAAGAAGCGGCTGACCGTGGAGGACCTTCTGGTGAAATTCGAGGAGGCCAGCGGCGTGGAGTTCTCCAACGATCGGATGATGCTCTCCAAATAAATGGCCTACCCCTCCATCTGCCGGCCCAGAAAGCCGGCGGCTGTGGAGGCCAGCTTGATCTCCACATCGCCGAAGCGGGCGCGGGGCTCCCTGCTGAGAAGGGCTACCGCCCCGATGGCGTCCCCCTCGCAGATGATGGGGGCGATCACCTCCGCCGTGATTCCCTCCGGCTCCTCCTCTGTGACGGGGATATAACTCCGATCGCCGCCCGCCGCGTTGATCACGGTCCGGTCGGTGATGGCCTGCTCCATCTGCCGGCTGATGGCCTTTAAGAGCATCTCCTTTTTGGGGCCGCCGGCCACCGCGATCACCTGATCCCGGTCGGTGATGCAGACAATCTTTCCCGTCGTCTGAGCCATGGCGTCGGCGTACTGACCGGCGAAGGCAGTCAGCTCCACCATGGGCGAATATTTCTTCAGGATAATCTCCCCTTCCCGATCCGTGAAGATCTCCAGGGGAGTTCCCTCTCTCAAACGGAGCGTGCGGCGAATCTCCTTCGGAATCACCACACGCCCCAGATCATCGATTCTTCTCACAATACCCGTAGCTTTCATAAAAAATTCCTCCATTTTACTTCTGTTGCATTTATCCTTTCAGTTGTCGGTAAATGTAGTATCTGTAAAATGGGGGAATTTATACTTGAAGCCTAAGCCTTACAGTGCCATCTGCGTGTTATATCATTTTTAAAA
>DXEU01000139.1 GCA_019114845.1 Candidatus Lachnoclostridium stercoripullorum
ATTAGTATCTTTCATACTATGGAGGGATCATGACCACAGAGCAGATGCAATATCTTCATACTGTATTCCAGGAGGGGACTTTGAGCCAGGCGGCAACAAAGCTGGGAATCTCCCAGTCCACCATAAGCAAATCCCTTCAGGCCCTGGAGAAAGAGCTGAGTGTTGCTCTTTTTGTCCGCATCCACGGGCAGATGTTCCCCACCAGACAGGGATATATTCTTCTCGACACAGCCCAGAAGATCTGCGGCCTTCAGGAGCAGATGACCGAGCGAATCCAGCTCCTCCGCTCCTCCTTCCCCCACTATCTCTCTGTGGGCATTCCCCGGTACTGGGACTTCAACCAGCTTTCTCTCATTCTGGCTGAATTTTACCGTCTGGCCCCCTCCTGCACTGTGATTCCCGAGGAATATACGGCTTCCAGCCTCTTAGGCCTCCTGAAGGCGGGCGCCCTGCACATGGCCTTGGTTCCCGGCGTCAAGGATGTGGAAAATGGCCTGCGCGCCTTCCCCCTCAGATCCCTCTCGCTCCTGCTCGCCATGCCTGCGCAGCCCGGGTACAAAAAAACAGCGGGAACATTTCCCACTGTCAAAATGCACTCCTGTCTGCACTTGCCCTTTATCATGCCGGATGAGCCGTCCGTCCTCTGCTCCCCTATCAACAGTTTTTTTAAAGAGCAGCAGTTCGCACCGGAAATTCTGTTTAAAAGCTCCAGCCCCAAATGCCGGCTGGCCGCTGTCCGGGCTGGCCTGGGCTGTACGCTGATCCCGGACATCCTATGTCAGGAAGCTGAGGGCCTCTCTCTGTACGCCCTCTCTCCCCCTGTCTCCGTTCCCCTGGCCCTGGTTATCTCTGACCAGACGCCCATCCCCGGGGAGCTTAAACTGCTGACCGACATCTTTTTGAAATTGGAGCTCGAGAGGTACCATTATGAATCTTAATTTCTACGATTATATTACCGTCATAGCGGAAACCGGGACACTGTCTGCCGCCTCCGAACGGCTTTTCATCACTCAGTCCGCCCTCACCCAGGCACTAAAAAAAATGGAACGGATTTTCGGCGGACCGCTTTTCGTCTACCAAAATCGTTCCATGCAGATTACCCCTCTCGGACAAATTGTGCTGGAAACTGCGTCCGGGATCCAGGACGCGACCTCCCAGATGGCCAACGCCCTGGCGCGGCCGGACTCTGAGGCAGTCCGGCATCTGTCCGTCGCCGTCAACGTGCAGACTGGCTCGCTGCTGATGGGAAAAGTGTTTCCCCAATTTCACCGGCGCTACCCCGAATTGATGGTCCATTTTATCATGGCCTTCACCAACGGTGCAAAAAAACTGCTGGACCAGAAGGCGGTAGATCTGATCTACTGCAATGATTTCCAGGATTTTAATTCCAAGATTTCCCAGCATCTGCTCTACCGAGAAAATGTGCTGCTGGCCATCAGCCCGCAGCTCGCCCGGCAAGCCGGACTTCCCACCGATGAGAAACTCCCCTGGAAACTTCCTCCCGCAGATATTCGCAGTCTGAGCCAAATCCCCTTTATCGTCAGCGCCTCCGGCTCACATTTTCGCCACAAGGCGGATTCCTACTTAAAGAGTCAGAACGTCATCCCCTATGTCATCTGCGAATCTGCCAATTTTCTGGCTGTCCAATCCATGGTGGCAAGTCAGATGGGGATCGCCCTTGTCCCCTCCACCCTGGCGGATTACAAAAATCCAAATCTTCTTCACTTTCACCTGAAGGAGCCTCTCACCAATCCTCTGGTGATCGCATACAGAGCTGACTATGATCCGCCGGAGGAGGTGCTGTTTTTCATTCGCCTTCTGAAGGAATTCTGTGCCTCCAACGGAGAGCACAGCCTTTACTGACCTTTCTTCAGCCCGATCATCTTCTTAAAGCACAGGGCGAACACCGCCACCGAGAGCATGACGCTGACGATGTCGGACACCGGCTCCGTGTAGAAGACGTGCTCCACCCCGAAAATCGGCGGAATACAGAACACGCAGAGGAAGAAGATGGCCTTGCGGAAGGTGGACAGGGAGATGGCCGCCACGGAAAAGCCCATGCCGGTGAACCCGTCCACGATGGTGTACTGGACCGCCAGGGGGATCACCCCCAGGGTGTAGACCCGGATGGCGTCCACCGTCACCCGGACGTACTCCTCGTCCCTGGTGAAGATCCGCACGAAGTACTCGGGAACCGTGTGGGCGATCACGAACATGATGGTGGTGAACACCAGGCAGAGGAACACGATATTCTTCTCCGCCCGTATGATCCGCTCCGGCTTTCTGGCCCCCAGATTGTACCCCAGAATGGTCTGGGTTCCCGTGGTGATGCCGCTCAGGGGCATGGTGATGATCAGCATAAAGCTCTGCACAATGGTGGCGCAGGTGAGGAGCATATCCCCCTGCTCCGGCCCGCCGTACCGCTGGATCACAGAGTTGAGGGAGATGATCAGGATGTTGTCAAAGGCCACGATGATGAAGGGCGTGAACCCGATGGTCAGCACCTTCCGCATGATGAACCAGTGGTACCGGCCGAAGGTGATCCGGATCAGCGGCCGTTTGCTGAACAGGAAGGCCAGCACAAACAGGCAGGAGGCCATCTGGGACAGCACGGTGGCGATGGCCGCCCCCGGCACGCCCATGTCCAGAGTGAAGATAAAAATGGGGTCCAGCACGATGTTGCACACCGCCCCCAGCACCACCGAGGCCATGCCCGTCTTGGCAAAGCCCTGGCAGATGATAAACTGATTCATTCCCGTGGACATGAGGGCGAAAAACGTCCCCAGCAGGTACACCGTGATATACTGGTTGGCGTAGACAAAGGTGGTCTCGCTGGCGCCGAACCACATCAGCAGATAATCCTTGATCAGCAGGGACACCCCCGTTAAGCCCAGGGCGATCACCGTCAGCATGAGGAAGCAGTTGGCGAGGATCGCCTCCGCCGCCCGATAATTCCTCTGTCCCATACGGATGCTCACCAGGGGCGCGCCCCCGATCCCCACCAGAAACGCCGGGGAGGACAGGAGGGTCACAATGGGGCCGCACACTCCCACGCCCGCCAGGGCCACCTCGCCGATCTCCGGGATATTTCCTATGTACATCCGGTCCACAATGCTGTAGAGCACACTCACAAATTGGGCCAACATGGAAGGGATTGCCAGCTTCCACACCAGCCCGCGCATATTGTCCGTATCCAGCGCATTTACTCTGCTCATGATTCCCCCATTTACTCCTTTTTCTTTCTGAATTCATTCACATCATGCACTAAAATCTTCAGATTGTCAATAAGAGAATCAAAGGCCCCGAATTCGTAGAGATTTAACACCAGCATTCCTATGGGAACCGCCAGGATCATGCCCCCCAGGCCCGCCCACTTGTAGCCCAGATACAGGAAAAACAGGGTGGTCAGGGGCGGGAGTCCCACCGTATCCCCCACGATCTTGGGCTGGATGATCTGGCGCACCACCTGGGTCAGGATGTAGATCAGGGCCAGGCCGGCGGCAAAGGCGTACTCGCCGGAGAAGACCTTGATCACCGCCCAAGGGATCAGCACCGTTCCCGTCCCGAAGACAGGGAGGAAGTCCAGAATGGCGATGAGCACGGCCCAGAGAAAGCTGTATTTCACCTGCAGAATGAAGAGCCCCACCGCCAGGATCAGGGCCACCACGAACATGATCCGAAACTGGGCCAGGAAATACCCGCCGATCAGCTTCTTCACGTCGCTCTTGAGAAACTTGTAGTAGCGGATCCCGCTCTCCGGCATGTGCTTCAGACAGAACCGGAGAATGCTCTCCCGCTCCACGATGAAGAAATAGGAGGAGAGGATGATCACCACCGAGTACACCAGGGCGCCGGGGATCCCCTTGGCCACGCTGCCGGCGGCGGAGACGGTGGTGGGGGTCAGCCTCTGAATCACCATGCCCACATACTCGTCCATATTTTCCGTGATCTGGTAGATGGACGTGCGCAGCCCCTCCGGCAGCCTGAGAAACAGCCCCTCAAACCGGCTCATGGCCAGGCGGATCTCCTCCGTCATGCCCTCGATGAGAGCGGGAAGATCCCTGGCAAAGGCGGCCCCCTCGATCACCAGCCGGGACACCACCAGGTAGATCAGGGCGATCAGGCCGCCCAGCACCCCTATGACGATGAGGATGGAGCTGTGCTTGCGCACCAGCTTCACCCGCCTCTCCAGCAGGCGGACCAGGGGATTGGCGATCAGGGCCAGAATCCAGCCGATGACAAACGGCAGGAAAAACCGGAGCAGCTTGGGCCCCAGGTAGAGAACCAGGACAATGGAAACCAGAGGAATCAGGATATTGAGAATCACCCGCAAATATTTTTTTACCGCATCCATCCGCTAACACCTCCATCAACTGACAAGAGCTGCCCGCCCCCGTCCTTCCGGGATCCCGACAGCTCTTTTCTTCGCTTATAACAGCCCGTAGGCCTTCGCCACCTCCTGGAAGGCGGGCAGGGACCGCTCAATCTGCTCGTAGGAGACGCAGTACGCGATCCGCACGTACCCGGGACAGGCGAAGGAGCTCCCCGGCACCACCAGGATCCTGTGCTCCTTGCACACCTGGCAGAACCTGGCCTCGTCCTCATCCGGGGACTTCACAAACAGGTAGAAGGCCCCCTCCGGCTTCATGCACTGGAACCCGTACTCCTTCAAGCTGCCGTAGAGCAGCATCCGGTTCCGGTCATACACCTGGATGTCCGTGGTGGCGTCCACGCAGCGCATGATCACCCGCTGCATCAGGGACGGCGCGTTCACGCTTCCCAGAATCCGGTGGGCGATGGTGGCCGCCGCCGCCACGTCCTCCCAGTCCGTCACCTGGCGGGAGATTGCCAGATAGCCGATCCGCTCCCCGGGAAGGGAGAGGGATTTGCTGTAGGAGTAGACGACCACTGTGTCCTTGTAGAATTTGGGGATGTAGGGCACCTGGACGCCGTCGTACACCAGCTCCCGGTACGGCTCATCGGAGATCACCAGGATGGGATGGCCGATCTCCCGGCTCTTCCTCTCCAGAATCTCCGCCATCCGGCGGATGGTCTCCTCCGAGTACACCACGCCGCTGGGGTTGTTGGGATTGTTCACGATCAGAGCCTTGGTCTTTGCCCCGATCCGCTTCTCCATCTCCTCCAGGTTCGGCTGGAACGTGTCCGTATCCGGGGGAACGATCACCAGCTTCCCGTCATAGTTTCCCACGTAGGAGCCGTACTCCCCGAAAAACGGCGCGAACACAAGGACCTCATCTCCCGGGTCCAGGATCGTCTTCAAAATATCGTTCAGCCCGCTGGCCGCCCCCACGGTCATGATGATATTTTCCGGGCCGTAGTCCATGCCGAACCTCCGATTCAAGGAGTCCGCCACGGCGCGGCGCACATCCTCATAGCCGGCGTTTGGCATATAGCCGTGCACCATCACCGGGTCCTCCCCGTTCACAATGTCCAGGATGGCCTGGCGCACACAGTCCGGGGCCGGCACATTGGGGTTGCCAAGGCTGAAATCGTACACATTCTCTTTTCCGTAGATGGCCGCCATCTTGATGCCTTCCTCAAACATCGCCCGGATAACCGAGCTGCCGGCGATCATCGGTCTCATCTTTTCTGAAATCATCGCGCTCTCCTCTCATCCCCGTCCTCTGCGGATCCGGCAGTAAAGCCAGAGCGCCGCTGTCACCGCCAGGTAGAACCAGGTCGTCGGGTTGGAAAACCAGGTGGTGAAGAAGGACAGGCTCAAATATACCCCTATCTGGGCGTAAAACAGGTAGTCCACCGGATTCTGCATCCGACTCAGCTTTCTCATCAGAAGGAAGCAGACTGCCCCCAGAATGCCGGAGAGCAGGATCACCCCCGCCGCTCCGAAATCGTAGTAGGCGTCGTAAAACAGGGTCACCGTGGTCAGCTCCTCCTTGTTGACCAGAATCGGATAATTCGCCAGGGACGGCATCACAAACTTCAGTCCCGTCAAGGCCCACAGGGGAAACAGGGACCGCATCCCCCAGGCGAACTGCTCCAGGTGCTCCACCAGATAGTTAAAATTTTCATAGTTGTTGGCAATATACATGTAAGGCTGAGTGATGAATATGGGCGTGGACTCATTTTTCATCTCGAAAATCCCGTTGAGATAGGCCACATCGTGGCTTCGCGCCACCGTCAGCACCGCGTAGGCGGCCACCATGAGCACGGCCAGCCCCGCTCCCCAAGCCAGCGGAAAGCTCCCCTCCCACAGAATGTAGACGAACACCGCCAGGGCCACCGCCAGAATCAGCTGAAACCTGGACACACACAGGATGGGGATGGCCAGGGCGATGAGCACCGCGGCCGCTGCCAGCAGGCGCTTTGCCTGTCCAGACCGCCCCCGGTCCGTCACGAAGAACAGCACTCCCAGGGCCGGGGCCAGCACACAGGATACGGTGAAATAGTGCACCCCTGTCACATGGAAGTAGGAGTAGGCGTGGGGAACCCCCCTCACAAG
The DNA here is from genome assembly GCA_019114845.1 of Candidatus Lachnoclostridium stercoripullorum. Taxonomy (GTDB): domain Bacteria; phylum Bacillota; class Clostridia; order Lachnospirales; family Lachnospiraceae; genus Lachnoclostridium_A; species Lachnoclostridium_A stercoripullorum. The sequence continues at coordinate 6,482 of DXEU01000139.1, forward strand.
GAAGGGAATGTAGCCCAGATACCAGGCCTCAAAGCAGAAGGCCGCCAGGGAAACCGCCGTCACCCCCAGCAGGCACTCAAACAGTCCGGCCCCGGACACTCCGCCCAGGGGCTTTCCCCCCTGAGTGCGGGCTGCCGGCCAAGCCGGGTTCCTCCCTCTCTTCCCTCCCAGGGAAATCTCACCGGAAAGCCAGGCAAAGGTCAGGTAGAAGACGCTGTATGCCAGGAAAAAGCAGATCCAGGTGATGGGACTCCAGGGCACCTGCAGCCGGCTGAGCTTTAAGCAGGCCACTCCCTGGCCGCCGATCCAGAACAGGGAGAACAGCCCCCGCAGATGGACCAGACAGCCTGACCGCCTGTAGTCGGAGATGTACAGCCAGAGCGCCGCCCCCATCAGACAGAACCCGGCCGGCCAGCAGAGGCCGGCCCGGTCCAGCAGAAACGCCGCCGCGTGACAGCCGCCATACACAGCCATGTCCATATTCTATTCTCCCAGGCCGTCCTCTACCAGCTTCACCACCGCCGCCAGAGCCGCCTCCTCATCCTTTCCCTCGCAGATGAACTCGATCTCGTCTCCGCTCTTCACACAGGCTCCCAGCACGCTGAGCACGCTCTTTGCGTTGGCCGTGCTGTCCTTATATTTGAAATGGACAGAGGATTTAAACTGCAGGGATTCCTTGCAGAGCATTCCTGCCGGTCTCAGATGAAGTCCTGTGGGATTCTTGATTGTCACTTTTGCACTTACCATATAATTCGCCTCTCTTTATTCATGATCTGTACTTTCGGAGTCAGCCTCCGTCGGTTCCTCTTCCGTCTCCTCCGCGGCTGCGGTCTGGCTGCCCCTGTCGGCTGCCGTCACCTCAAAGGCGGTGACGCTCACCACCCTCAGGCCCTCCGCCACCTGGAAGTCCAGCTGGCCCTGTCTCGTTCCCGCCGTCATGCCGGTGAGATCCAGAACCGCGTTGAGATCCTCCTCGGACATGGCGTCCAGGTCGTCTCCCAGCCCCTGCACCGTCACCGTCACCGTCTCTGGGCTGAAGCTGTAGGCGTAATCCTCGTTCGCCCCCGTCTGACCCACGTCCTCAAGGCTCAACTCAAAGGTCCTGGTCTCCAGCGGCTCCACATCCAGAGTGACCTCCGCCTCGGAGATTCCGCCCACGATGGAGACATTCTCCGGCACATACTCGCTCAGGTCGATGGTCACCGTCCGGCTCTGGGTCGCCCCCTGGATATTGAGGAGGGGGTCATCCACCGTGATGGTGGACAGGTTGGACAGGTTGGTCTTGAGCCCCGCCACCGTCAGGGACTGCACGCTGCTGGTCAGCCCTGCGAACACATACCCGTCCGCCACCGTCCCCGTCACCTGGAAATCCAGGGGCAAGGAGCGGACTCTGAGGATCTCCACTTCAAAGCCGATCTGGGACACATCGTAGGTAATCCGGTCGCTGACGCTCAGCTGATTGCCGTTGGCGTCGTAGAACACCAGTCCAGTGGAACCGGTCATGTTGGCGTTGACTCCCGTCACGTCGATCTCCACGCCCACGGAGCTGATCTGTCCCACCTGGGACACAGGCCCGCTGATATACAGATATTCCGGATCCAGGGTGATCTCGCCCAGGGCATATCCCTCCTCCGGCTCGCCCCTGGTGGTCACCTTCAGGTCAAACCGCTTTCTCTGAAGCTCCTCTGTCTCCACGTGAACCACGCCCGGGTTCACCTGGGGGGAGTTGATCAAATCCTGATGGCCCACCACCTCCAGATTCACCGGCACCGCGCCGGTCACATCGTAGAGGTCCGCCAGATCTATATAAGCCCGGAAATCGGACGGCTCGATGCGGTATGCGTCCAGGGTAGCCACTGTGTACCGCACAGTGACCGTGGACTTGCCCGCGATCTCGTACGTCAGGTCCGATTCCTCCAGAATATCCTCGTTCTCAATCTCCACCGGCACTTCCCTCGTCCCTGTGATCATGGGGTTGGAAACATTCACCACCAGCAGCCAGAGAAAAAATGCCAGCAGGAAGGAGATCAGCTTCAGGCTGAAATTATTTAGAATTCTTTCTTTCATTTCTGATCCTTCCCTTCCAGATTTTAAATCTCTTCCCCCCGGTCTCCTTCTGCTGCGTCAGCTTGGAGAGAACGCTCTTCAACTCCTCGCTGTCGCTGATCCGGCGCAGGCTCCCATTTTCCGCCACGGAGACCCGGCCTGTCTCCTCGGACACCACCACGGTCAGGCTGTCGGACACCTCGCTGATGCCCACCGCCGCCCGGTGTCTGGTGCCCAGATCCTTGCTGATGGCCATGTTGTCGGACAGGGGAAGGTAGCAGGTCGCCGCCACCACCTTGTTGCCGCTCAAGACCACGGCGCCGTCGTGGAGGGGTGTGTTGTGCTCAAAAATATTGATAAGCAGCTGGCTGCTGATCAGACCGTCGATCTCGATTCCCGTCCTCTCGATCTCGTTTAAGGGGGTGCCCCTCTCGATCACCATCAGGGCTCCCGTCTTCACCTTGGCCATCTCAAAGGTGGCCTTCACCACCTCGTTGACGGAGCGCTCCGTGAAGGCCTGGCTCTCCTTGCCGTCGTCGAAGGAGAAGATCCCGGAGATCAGATTCTGGCTTCCCAGCTCCTCCAGGGCCTTGCGCAGCTCCGGCTGAAAGATGATCACCAGGGCCGTGGTCGCCACGAAAGCCAGCCGGGTCATGATCCAGAATATGGTGTCCAGCCGCAGCACATATACAAATACAGTAAATCCCAAAATCACCGCGATGCCCTTCAGCAGGGTCCAGGCCCTGGTGTTCTTGATCCAGAGAAGGATCTCATAGACCAGGAACGCGATGATCACGATCTCCAGCAGATTTCTCAGGCTGATATGGCGCACAAACGACAGCCAAGAATAAAGCGTCTCCACTAGATTCGTCATATTTATCTGTTACCTCCCATTCTATCGCTCGTACTGTCTGGCGTGCTTCTTGCTGCTCTTTCTGGCGTTGATCTTCTGTACCTTGACGTCAGGAGCCGAGACAGCGATCTTCGGCACCGCTTTCACGTAGTAGTAATAATCATCGTCCTCATACTGCAGGTACTCCGTCCTCGTGTAGTCCACGGCGAACACAAAGAAATCGTAGGCCACCGCCAGGGCCACGCTGAGGGCCATCCCCAGCAGGAACTGCACCACGGAGAAGGAGGCGTTGAACGCGAACACCCCCACGAACACGATGGCCGTCTGCACCACTGTCCCGGCGGCGATGGCGATGTACCACGCGTAGTCGATGGACAGATTCTTCACCATGTAGACCACCAGGATCCCCACGGCGAAGGCCAGGGCCATGAACAGCATGATCTCGTTGGTCATGACGCCGTTCAGAATGCTGCTGTACTTGGCGGTGATGTCCACCGCCGTCCCGCCGGTGAGGACGCCGGCGTTCTGCCTCACATAGATCAATATATAGTAGATGAGGACACCGCTGCAGGCCGGGATCACGGAGATCAGGCTGCAGGATAGGCCCACAATCAGCGGAATCACAAAGGGGACATTGAGGAAAAAGGCCAGGGGCGTCACCAGCAGAAGCCAGCTGTCGCCGGGCTGGAATCCGTAGTACAGGAGCATGATCACCAGCATGATCACCCCCAGCAGGGCGGCGATCTCCAGGGACACCACGCTCACATGGAGCAGGAGAAATACCCCCGCAATCACAGCTCCCAGGCCGTAGGGGAGAAAGGCGCACAGCGCCGACAGCCCCAGGGCCGGCAGGACGCCGCTTATCCTGGTCATAAATCCCACATTCCTGTCGATGGCCATGAGCACTGCGAAGCTCAGCAGAAAATGGATCGCTGTATCAATATATGCCGCGTACTTCCCGTACAATACCCGCAGCCTCTCTTTAAACACCAGAAGCGCCATCATGATGTCTGCCTCCCTTCGTCAGTTCCTTCTTGCGGTCCTGGAATTCGTACCGTTTCCTCAGCCGGCGCAGCTTGGCCATGTAGGCCCTCAGAGCGCGGCTCGCCTCGTCATAGCGCCTGGAGTAGACGCTCCGCGTGACCAGAAGGTAGATGATCAGCCCCGCCGCGTACCAGACGCAGGCGATTCCTCCCAGGCTCATAAACTCGTCCAGAGAGGCTGTGGACAGCAGGCGGTCAATGGAACACATGGCCCACACGCCGCCGATCAGCGCCGCCGCTGCCGTGAAGCGCAGGAAAGCGTGAAGCATATGGCGGCCCACAAAATCTCTCTTAAACATCCTGCCCGCCGCCGCGATCTGCTTTTCCTCCTGTTTTTCGAACATGGCGATCCCGGTCATCAGCTCAATTTTATCTTCATTCAGCATAAAGACTCCTTGTCCACTTTAAATTTATCAATTTAGTATACCATAAAACCCCTGGGATGGCGATAGGATGGAAATGAAAATTTCGTGAAATTTTCTTTCATTCTTTCTGACGGTCTTCCCCGCTTTCCCCGGCCCCTTCCCCCGTAAACCCTGTTTTTTCCAGGAATTCCCTCAGGGAATCAGAGCGGGCGGCGGCCAGGGCCCAGGCCCGCAGACGCTCACAGTCCCTCTCCCCCGCAATCCTTCCCTCCGCCCAGGCGGGCAGTGGGCCCAGGCGGGCCAGCAGGTCGGTGAGCAGCCCCCGGATTCCTCCCATCTCCCCCCGGGCCATGCCCTCTGTCATCCCGGCGGCGTAGCTGAGCTGCTTTTCCCGCACCACCGAGCTCTCCGCCTCGTACTCCCGGAGGAGGATTTCCCTCACCTCATCCCCGCGGCTTCTCAAAAGTTCCTCCAGGACTCCGGCTGTCAGCGCCCAGCCCACGGCCCGCTTCAC